>SLLL01000063.1 GCA_007134085.1 Balneolaceae bacterium | reverse complement strand
GGCGCCACTACCAAAACGGTGAAAAGCAGCAGCCATTTGGCTGAGTTGATAATAAAGGCAGAACGGGTTCGCATGGTTCGTTTAAGGCTTGATTGGGATGAAGCAAGAAATGGAATGGTGCTATCTAAAACAAGAGATGAGCATCAAACAAATAATAAATCTTGGTTCTAATGAATTGATCTGCTTGACTTTTCAAAATTACCGTCTAACTTCTAAGCATAAAAAAGCCCTCCGCAGAGGGCTAAGGATACTCTTTGAGTAGAGCCTGCAGAGTCATCACTCTTTGTTGTGATAAGACTCTTTTCGAGATGAATTACATCAAGAATACATCAATTAGAGCAATAATTCAAACAGCTACGTTATGAAAAAAATATTAGGATTAGATCTCGGAGTCGCATCCATAGGATGGGCGCTTGTAGAACATGAGACAGATAATGGAAACATAATTGCATCCGGTGTCAGAATTTTTCAATCAAATCAACAGCGTGCTGAAGCTGCTCCCGGAGAATCTTCAAATGCAGATCGAAGAACAAAAAGATCTGTGCGAAGGCAAAGAGATAGACGAACAAGAAGGAAAATTAAACTTTACAACCATCTTCGAAGGAATGGATTGGCTCCTACTAAAGATAAATGGGATGAGTGGGTAAGCATAAATCCTTATACCATTCGTGGTATTGGTTTAGACAAAAAAATATCGTTGTTCGAATTTGGCAGGGCACTATACCACCTAAATCAAAGAAGAGGATATAAAAGTAACCGAAAAGCAGGAAGCGATAAAGAGGGTGCTGTAAGTGAAGGCATTTCTAAAGTGCGTGATCATATGAAAAAGCACAATGCCCGCACAATTGGAGAGTATGGGTATAAAATCTTTGAAAATCATTTAGAAAACAGTGTTGATCACGATGATTTCGACTGGCGAATTCGTGACAAATATACACACAGAACTATGTTTGAAGAAGAGTTTGACCTTCTTTGGAAGAAGCAATCTGAATTTCATGGTTCTGTTCTTAATGGCAGACTTAGAGACGAAACAAAAAAAATCATTTTCCATCAACGGGAACTGAAAGTACAATCACATCTTATCGGTACCTGCCCATTAGAATCTGATAAAAAACGAATTGCAAAAGCTCATCTTCTTTTT
The DNA here is from genome assembly GCA_007134085.1 of Balneolaceae bacterium. GTDB lineage: Bacteria > Bacteroidota > Rhodothermia > Balneolales > Balneolaceae > Rhodohalobacter. The sequence goes on along the minus strand of SLLL01000063.1, from coordinate 1,618 downwards.
CAGGAGTTTAGGGTTGTAAAAAACTTGAATAATCTCACTATATCCGACGAAAACGGCTACCCTATACCATTAACCATAGATGATAAAAATGCACTCAAAGAGGTGTTGGATAAAAAAGATAGAGTAACTTTTAACCAACTGAAGGGTGTATTGAAAAAACGCGGTACGATTGATAATAACAATGCTCTCTTTAACCTCGAAAGGGGTGACCGTACACACCTTGATGGAAACAGAACAAATTTTGCCTTATCACGAAAGAAAGCATTTGGCGACGAATGGTTTGAACTGGATGATAAGTTTAAAAATCATGTGGTTGATGTGCTGATCCATGTTGATAAGCCGGAGATTGTTAAGGAACTGGCTTTAAATAAGTGGAAACGCAATGAAGAACAAGCTGACTATTTAAGTGGAATGACCCTGGAAAAAGGATATGCCGGTTTTTCTGAAAAAGCTATCAAAAAACTATTGCCATATTTAACAGAAGGTTTCGAAGAGAGTACAGCTATTGATAAAGCAGGATATACTCTTTTCAAACAAAAAACCGGGACTAAAAATCAATTACCCATGCCACCGGATATTAAAAACCCGGTAGTTTATCACGCTCTAATTGAACTGCGAAAAGTAGTTAATGGAGTAATTCGAAAGTATGGTATGCCGGATGTTATCAGAGTAGAATTAGCAAGGGATTTGAAATCAGGGTACGAACATCGCCAGAAGATGAATAAAAAGATGCGCGAGCTTGAAAAGAGAAATGACAAGGCCCGCAAAGCTCTTCAAAATGCTCCTTTTAATGTAGAATACCCGGGATATAACGACATTATCTGGTACAATTTGTGGGAAGAGTGTGATAAACGGTGTCCTTATACCGGAAAATCCATACCCGCAGAAGCATTTAACTCCGGCGAGTTCCAGATTGAACATATCATTCCTTTCAGCAGATCACTGGATAATTCATACGCAAATAAAACACTATGCGAAGCAGATTTTAACAGAAAAAAAGGCAACAGAACACCTTGGGAGTGTGTACAGGCGGGATTAATGGATGAAGATGAAATGCTTCAGTTAATTCGAAAACTACCCTGGAGGAAAAGAAACAAGTTTACACAAAAAACAATTGATGAAGACCAGTTCCTAAACAGGCAGCTAAGTGATACGAGATATATCAGCAAGGAGGCAAGCTCATTTTTAAAGCACCTTGCTTGCGATTCTGTAGAAATCGTTAAGGGTCAAACCACTTCTTTGTTAAGACATCTCTGGGGTTTAAACAGCATTCTAAGCCTCGAAGATGATGAAATGAAAAACAGGGAAGATCATCGCCATCATGCAATTGATGCCCTCGTAGTTGCATTCACTTCAAGAGGAACTCTTAAACGGCTAAGCGACGAAAACAAAAAGATTGGCATGCCGGACTGGCAGGATCAGGAAGAAGACAGCCGCCAGCGATATGATGAAATGAAGAACAGAATTACCGGGCGAATTAAATTGAATGAACCCTGGGAAAATTTCAGAAAGCATGTTGAGTACAACGTAAACGGTATAGTTGTTTCACATAAAGTGAACCGGAAAATATCAGGAGCGCTGCACGAAGAAACCTACTACGGCCCAACCAATGAATCGG
>SLLL01000234.1 GCA_007134085.1 Balneolaceae bacterium | reverse complement strand
GTGGCTCATTTCTCAAAATCTTTTCGCCTGCAATTTGGTCACCCACCCACCCAGCTTGTTGGGTAAATCAGGGAATAGCCTCATTCATTGATAAAAATGCTTTTTTAAGAAATTGCCAATAAAATTTTCATAGAATTGTATTTAAACACACAAATATACTTGAATTTAAAGTGGATTATTCTGTCTTAATTAAGTATATATTATGCGTTAGATATTAAGCTGTATAGAGTATATTTGTTATTATTCTTTTCGGTTTATTGAAGGAAAAGCACTTCTTATTCAAATAACCCAAAACGTTGAGCCATTGATATCCAATAATCCGGACAGAGCACAATTAGCTGAACAATATAAACAGCTTCAAGAAGAGAACAGCCGCCTGAAAAGAGCTGTTGACGAGCTGGCCATATTAAATGATTTGGCTCTTGCTATTGGCGGTAGCCTGGATAGTGAAAAAATTATGCGCTCGATTATTGGTAAATCTATTCGTGCATTGAGTGCTGAGCAGGGAGATATTACTATGATCGATGAAAATAAAGCCAATCCCACTCAAACGTTGGTCAGAAGTATGATCAGCACAAGCGAGCACTCACCGTTGCACCTCAACCAGAATTTGCTTGGATGGATGCAGATTAACAAACGGCCGTTAATGATAAACGACCCGGAAAATGATTCGAGATTCAAAAACGTAATGTGGGACAGTACTGTAAAATCCGTTCTCAGTGCACCTCTTATGGCAAGATCAAAGCTGATTGGAATTCTAACGGTCTACAATAAACGGAATGAATCCGATACCGCGTTTTCAGAGTCCGACCAAAGATTGTTGTCAATCATTGCAGCGCAATCCGCACAGGTAGTGGAAAATGCGAGATTATATGAAGAGGAAGAAGCTTTTCGATTTATGCGCAGAGAGCTTGAACTGGCGTCATCCATTCAAAAAAAAATGCTACCCGCCGAGCCCCCCGTCATTGAGGGCTACTCCGTTTCGGGTAAGAATATAACTGCACAGGAAGTGGGCGGAGACTATTTCGATTACATAAAAATGGATGACAAAAGGTGGGCTTTCTGTCTTGGTGATATAAGCGGCAAAGGATTGCCGGCATCTCTGCTAATGACCAACCTCCAGGCAATATTACGCGGACAAACGTTCCATCTTATTAACCCCGCAGAAATACTCAGGTATGCAAACAATCAGTTGTATCAAAGTACAAGCTCGGAGAAATTTGCCACTCTTTTTCTCGCTATACTCGATATTGAAACGAATGTCATCAGCTATTCAAGTGCCGGCCATGACTACCCGTTTCTATTACGAAAAGATGGTACGTTCCAGAGATTACAAATCGGCGGTTTACCTCTTGGAATGATGGATGGTCTTAATTACGAAGAGGATTCATTTACACTCGAAGAAGGAGAGCTGCTATTTGTTTTTTCGGATGGTGTAACGGATGCTACAAACATTCAGGAAGAGATGTTTGGAGAGTACAGACTCACAGAAATGTTGAAAGGTTCGATTAAAAATGAAGCGGAACCGGCAAGTGTTATAGTCCAGAATGTTGTAGAAAGCTGCATCCATCATTGCGGGAATGCGAAATTTTTTGATGATCTAACAGTGCTTGCTGTAAAGCGGGTGCAATTCTAAACAGGAGAACTGCTGATGTATCTGAGAATGGTAGAAGCAACCGTTAAGAAAAGAGGTAAATATTTGATTGCTGAAGTATATGCAGAAAAGATTTTAACTGCACTGGAAAGTGTTCAGGGGTGCATTTTTGCAGGTCTTCTCCACAGCAGTGAACAGGAGTATAAATACATTTCACTCACGCTATGGCAGTCAGAGAAGGATGCAGAGATCTATGAAGCATCCGGGAACTATAAACGAAACCTCGAATCGATTCAACATCTTCTTGAAGTAAGTAGTGAATGGAAAATACAGTTATCCGATGATAACATGGTTGAATACAAAGAGGTACCCTTAGAGCCAAGTGTAAAATTATATCCTGCAGCTGAAAACCAGGAACCGCTGCCGGATGAAATATCCAATCAGAGCGGGATACTTAGAATTTTATCTTTGAAGATTAAAGAGGGGATGAAGGACGAGTTCAGTAAGATATACAATCAAGAGATATTGCCTGAAATGAAGAATATTTACGGTTGCCGATACGCTTTTTTGTTGGATAATTCAGAAACCGATGGAGAAATGATATCTCTTTCCATATGGAATAATGTAGAAACTGTAGAGGAATATGAAAGGCATGGGATGTTTAAAAAGTTTCTTGAACAGGTAAATCACACATTGGGTGGCCTTTATCAATGGAAAATGGTGCTCGAAACCCACTCAAAAAGTAAGAGTGCGATTACAAGTCAGGATATCGGTATCAGTAAATTTGAGCTGATAACCGGTAAGAAATTTGTATGAGTTACCACCGATAGAGGCTACTTAAAAAAGAATGCATTGATGATTAACAGAACCATATCTCATTATAAAATCACCGAAAAATTAGGTGAGGGTGGTATGGGTGTGGTTTACAAAGCCCGTGATACAAAGCTGAACCGCGATGTTTCGATTAAGTTTGTTCCCGATTATGCTCCTGTAAATGATGATAGCCGCTTACGGTTCCTTCAGGAAGCAAGATCAATTGCACAAATAAATCATCCCAACATTTGCCAGGTGTATGGTATAGAAGAGGATGAATCCGGCCGGCAATTTATTGTGATGGAGTATATTGACGGTGCAAATCTCCGGGAATCATTTATCAAAAAAATCGAAAAACAAAGCCCGGAAACTACAGTTACAATATCAGAGAGCGGTCAACCGGAAAATAGTCACAACAAAAATGTGCTGAGCTATGCCGTTCAGATTGCAAAAGGTCTGGAAGCAGCTCATAAAAAAGGAATTACACACAGGGATGTAAAACCGGCTAATATTATGGTTAGCAGCAATAATGAAATAAAGCTGCTTGATTTTGGTATCGCAAAAATTGCCAACAGTGGTCAGATAACGAAAGAGGGTTCAACTCTTGGCACAACAGCTTATATGTCGCCCGAACAGATACGTGGTGAAGCAGCAGACCCGCGATCTGACATTTGGTCGTTTGGCGTGGTGTTGTATGAAATGATATCCGGTAAGCTGCCGTTTGGCGGCGATTACGACCATTCCATTATCTATTCTGTGATGAACTCGGATCCACCGCTTCTTGAAACATCAGATGGATCAGAGTTAGATAAAAATCTTGAGAAGATTGTGAATCGTTGCCTGTCGAAAAGTTTAGATGAACGCTACCAAACCATGGCTCAGGTGCTGGACGACTTGCAAAGAGCAAGGAAAAAGAATCCGCTGGAAACCTCCTCTGTTGTTAAGCCATCAGCTGATTTAAAAGAGGGCGGCATAAGAAGAGCAGCAATTGCAGCAGTGGCCGTAGTTTTAATAATTGCATTGGTACTGATCTTGGTTTGGCCGGGTTCAGATCAGTCGTGGTTTGTACCATCAGATACTGTACATCTTGCGGTACTTCCATTTACGAATATCGGATCGGATCCGGGGCGGCAGGTATTTGCTGATGGGCTTGTTGAAACACTCACCAGCCAGCTGTCTCAAATGGAGCAGTTTCAGAGAAATTTATGGGTGGTACCTGCCGGTGAAATAAGCAGCTACAACATTGCCAGCGCAGGGCAAGCGTACCAGCTGTTTAAGGTTAACTATGCAATAACGGGAAGTCTGCAGCCTATCGCTAACCGACTGCGATTAACACTAAGCCTAATCGATTCGAGAAACCTGAGGCAGCTTAATTCTGTAGTAATTGATGTGGAAGAAAGTGACCTTCTGGGGCTGCATGAAAAATCGGTTGAGAATCTGCTGAGGATGCTTAATCTGGAGCTAAATCCTGAATCCATAAACCTAATCAATGAGGGAAAAACATCGGTTCCTGAGGCGTTTGAGTTATACATGAAAGGACTCGGGTACCTGCAGCGATATGAAAGAGTTGATAATATTTATGTAGCTATTGAGGCCTTTGAGCAGGCTGTAAAACTTGATGCCGGTTTTGCTTTGGCACATGCAGCAATGGGCCAGGCATACTGGCGACTTTATGAAAATACACTCGAGCGCAGCTGGGCAACTATTGCTTTTGAACAGGCCAGTGAAGCGTACAGTTTGAATAATCGTTTGCTGCAGGCACATATCACGTTGGGTGTAATTAAAAATGGTACCGGCCGGTATTCAGAAGCTATTGGTCATTTTAGAGACGCACTATCTGCTGATCCTACAAATGCAGAAGCGTATGGCGGTCTGGCTCTTGCGTTTGAAAATTCCGGGGATCTGAATGAAGCCGAGGCAACGTACAAACGTGCAATTCAGCTTAAACCGGATAACTGGATTGGTTACAATGCATTAGGGACGTTCTATTTTCGAAATGCTAAGTATGAAGATGCGAAAGATCAGTTCAGACAAGTTATTGAGCTCACCCCGGACAACTATCGCGGTTACCTGAACCTTGGCAGTATGTACTATTTCACCGGTATGCTGCCTGAAGCACGAGCAATGTATGAAAAATCGCTTGAGTTCGAAGAAACATTCAGTGCCGCTTCAAATCTGGGCACACTCTACTTTGCAGAAGGTCTGTTTTCTGAAGCAGCCAGAGCGTACGAAACAGCCCTCGAATTAAACGACAGCCACTACTATCTGTGGGGGAATCTTGCAACAGCATACTATTATGCACCCGGCCAGCGCGAAAGAGCCGAGGCTGCATACCTGCGCGCCATTGATGCCGCCAATGAAACATTAAAAGTAAATGAAAATGATGCCGACGCAATCATCAGCCTGGCCGGTTTTAATGCGCGAATTGGAAATGAAGCATCAGCCAGGTCATATATTGCCCGGGCTCTTCAGTTAGCTCCGAATAATTCAACCGTAATGTATCTTGCTGCAGCTGCCTATGAGTATCTGGGTGCAAGGGATGAAGCCCTAAGATACATTCAAGGTGCTATTCAGGGCGGATATTCAATTACAGAAATCAAGGGGCAGCCTGAATTGCAGGCTCTCATTGCAGATCCGCGATTTCAAGAACTTCAGAATAATTGAAGCAAACACCAACAATCACCAACTACGGTAAGGATTAACTATGAAAACAATACTAATAAACTCGATAATCATGCTTTTTGGGATGATGCTATTACCCGGCAACTCTGGCATTTTAACTGAAAAGGAAGAAATTTTGGGACAGCCATCATCTGCACTGCATGAGCTTGTAATAAAGCAGATAGACGGTGAGTGGAGGGTAGTTCGCAAAGATGACGAATCAACCGGAACTATCTTTGTAAAGCCCGGTGACCGTGTCAGGTGGACAGCAGAAGGATCGGATCTCTCTTTTCAGTTTGATGATCAGGCACTTTTTGGTGACGGAAGCAGAAGCATACGGGATGGAAATATGCTGAACCTTGTGGTTGGCAGAAGCGCTCGTGTGGGAACCTACACCTATGCTGTTTTTGTGCATAATGATTTTGTTTATGCAAGGGGTGATTCACCTCCAAGAATTTTTGTTGTGGGTTAAAAACCGGCCATATGTCGTCAAATTTGCTGTAAATAACCTGAAGCATTCTGTAAAACAGGCTGCGTTGAATTAACGGGGGTGAACAGTTGATTGTTCATCCCCATTTCTTAGCTTGTTTAAAAACAGATTTCTAAATATCAATAGGTTGAGAAATATTAAAATTATTCCATACTTTTCAAATTCGTAATTTTTGAAGGTTGTTCTTTTTTAGAAATACTTCTCGATTAACCTGTTAGTTTTCTGTAGTATGAGCCGCACACTATATCTGTATTTGTGTCTTTTCTTTTTTGTGTGCGTGGAAGGTATGTATGCGCAAATTCACCCTGAAGCCGGCCGATTTTTTTATCAGCAGTTCCCACCCGAGGTTCATGGTGCTCATAACCAGAGCTGGGCCCTTCTTGAGGATGAGAATGGTTTAATGTACATCGGGAATGGGAATGGCCTGCTCGAGTACGATGGGGTGGCCTGGAACCTGATTGAAGTTGCCGGGGGGCAGGTGGCACTCTCATTGGCTCTTGGAGATGACAACCGGATTTTTGTGGGTTCAGTTAATGATTTGGGAGAAATAGGTGCAGATTCTCTTGGCCGGCCCTATTTTGTTTCCTTTGCAGAAAGAATTGCAGATGAGCACCGGGAATTTGAAGATGTGTGGGAAACAGTAGCCACTTCAGATGGAATTTTCTTCAGAACCCGTGCGGCTATTTTTCATCTTGACCGGGACGATTCTCTACACACTTTCATTCCTGAAGAACGGTTTGAGCGGATCCATGCGGTTGAAGATGATGTATATTCTGTAGACCTGAATATCGGGCTAAAACGATTTAATGGAAGGTATTTCGAGTTCGTACCCGGAGGAGAATTGTTTGAATCGCGTGCGATATGGTTTATGAACCGCCAACCGGATGGTAGTACTTTCATCGCAACCAGAGACGGCACATTTTCTTACGATGGTGATACATTCACCCCGATAGAAATGGAGATTACTACTGTTCTTGAAGAGTGGACTATATATAATGCAACAGAAGTACCGGGTATCGGGTACGCCTATGCCACAACAAGAGGTGGTGTATTTCTTACGGATTATGATGGTAACATTCTCCGCCAGTTTGACGATCAGATTAAGCTGCCTACAAACCAAACAACCAACATTCTTGCAGATCGGCTGAATAATTTATGGGTAACCACTACGAACGGGCTTGCAAGGATTGAGATTGCGAGCCCGGTTACCTACTTCGACCGATCTTTGGGCTTGGCAACAGTGGTTGAGGGAATAGCACGCCATGAGGGTACACTATTTACTGCACAATCTTCTGCAGTTTCTTATTTGCAACCGGGCGAAAATGGCAATCCTGCGAGAATGGTTTCAATACCCGTTACCACAAATAACAACAGGCGCTTACTGCAGACAGTACACGGGTTACTAATGTCTACAAGTTCAGGGTTGCTTGAAGTTGAGAAGGCAGGTACAACCATAGTGATACCCGATCTGGAAGCAGCAACAATTAACCGTTCTGATTACGACCCTGACTTAATCCTGATCGGTCATCTTGATGGTGTGGTTTTGGTAAGGTACCAGGATGGTGCCTGGACGAAAATAATGGATGTAGAAGGAGTTTCAGAGCAGGCATTTAGTGTTGTGCAGGATAAAGATGGAGTTATTTGGGTTGGAACGGATTTTCAGGGACTTGTGCGTGCAGATATTTCGGGTAATGAGCCCATTATTCACCGTTTTGATAGCCATAAGTATTTTAACAGCAGCTCTTCTGTTAATGTAAGCAGTGCCTACGGAAAAGCAGTTATATTAACAGGAACCGGAATTTACAGGCCTTCAGAACCCTGGTCAGCCGAAAATCCATTTACACCTGCCGTTTCTGAAGTTGATACCGAAGCTGCCGAACTGAAAAGCTTTAGCAGGCTTGCCAAAATTGATGAAAATAAATACTGGATATCGAGTAATCAGGGAAATGGCTTTATTACATCGTTAGAAAATCAGCCGGATTCAATCTATGCCGGCGCTCTTGCCAGGGTTCCATCAAGCGGCACGCAGTTCATATTTCCCGAAGAGAACGGTATTGTCTGGATTGGAAACGCAGATGGTATTATCCGGTTCAATAGTAACATCGCTTATCCTGAAGAAATTGAATTTAATGCCCTGGTTCGTGAGGTGTCAGACAGCGAAACTTTGATTTTTGGAGGTAACAGAGGCCTGCCTTTTATATCGGAGCCGCTCTCTTATCAAAACAATGCGTTACGTTTCAGATTTGGCAGCAACTTTTATGATGATGTTGGCAGAACAACGTATCAGGTAAAACTTCAGGGTTTCGATAATGATTGGTCAGGCTGGTCGTCAGAAACATTCAGAGATTACACAAACCTGCCTCATGGTGACTTTGTAATGCAGGTGAGAGCCATGAATACATATGGGCACATCAGCAATATTGGTGAGTACTCATTTACAATTTTACCCCCCTGGTGGCATACATGGTGGGCATATTCCATCTATTTTCTATTGGTAGCTGGATTTTTGTACGGGGTTGACCGCTACCGGTTGAGAAACCTCAGAAAGCGCGAGGCTTATCTTGAGGATGTAGTGAACAGGCGTACAGAAGAGCTTAGGGAGGAGAAAAAAATCACAGAAGCACAGGCCGAAAAACTGAAACAACTTGACGCGGAGAAGAGCCGCTTTTTTGCCAATATCAGCCATGAATTTCGTACTCCGCTTACTCTAACTATTGCACCTCTCGAAAATCTTCAAAAAGAAAAATATGGTGTGCTGACAGAGGCCGGAAAAGCACAGGTTGATATGGCCACACGAAACGCAAAGCGCCTGATGCGCCTGGTAGCCCAACTGTTAGACCTAGCTCGTTTTGAAGCCAACCTGTTTAAACTGAAACCCGAAACGGCAGAGCTTAATCAATATCTCAAGTATCTAACGTCGCGTTTTGTAGGTGCTGCTGAGAGGTACAACATTCAGTTTGATGTGAAAATCCCCAAAGATGCCATCGTAGCTTCTTTCGACCCTGAGCAGTTTGAAAAAGTAATCTCTAACCTTCTTTCGAATGCGTTTAAGTTTACGCCGGATGGCGGCACCATAACATTTACGCTTGCCCGCGAGCAAGAGAATGCGGTAATCACCGTGAAAGATACCGGCCAGGGAATTTCTCCCGAACATCTGCCGCGCCTGTTTGATCGTTTTTATCAGGCGGAAAAATCGGAAATGCAGCCCGGAACAGGTATCGGCCTTGCACTGGTGAAAGAGATAACAGAACAGCATTCAGGTACAATCAGCGTAGAAAGTTCGCCGGGCGAAGGTGCAATGTTCACAGTAATGATTCCGCTGGCTGAGCCGGGGGCTGGTGATCTTGCAGAGTTAACACTTGATGATAGTGATGCAAGCCTCGAAGAATATTTAATTCCCGACAAACCGCCTCTTCAGGATGAAGAAAATATGCTGGAGGATGAAGATGATGACAGAAAAACACTACTTGTGGTAGATGATAACATGGATATCCGATCATACCTGCGCGATCACTTTTCGGAAGATTACAGGGTGATTGAAGCGGCATCGGGTAACAGAGCACTCGAAAAAATTCAAAAATCTCCGCCTGATATCATTATATCGGATATCATGATGCCGGATGGCGACGGATTTTCTCTGTTAAAAGACCTGCGGGCGAACCCCGAAACTGATTTTCTGCCGATTATACTTTTAACTGCCCGCGCCGAAGCAGAAGATAAACTTGAAGGGCTAGGTATTGGTGCCGATGATTATCTTACAAAACCATTCAGTATGGAAGAGGTTACAATCCGGGTTCACAATTTAATTGAAAGGCAGAAGCGTCTTCAGAAACACTATCAACGCCAGGGTGGACACATCGCAGAAACCGAAAACAAAAAAACGATTCATCCCGATTCGGTAGAGGCAGAATCATCGGATGAAAAATACCTGGAACAGGTGCGACAGATTGTACAGGAGAATATGCATGATGAAAACTTTTCGGTTGAAGATCTTGCAGATAAAATGTTCCAAAGCCGAACCCACCTCTTTCGCCGCTTGAAAGAATTAACCGGTGAAACACCAAGTGCCCTCATTAAGAGGATGCGCCTTGAACGGGGAGCCGATCTGCTGAAACAGAACATGGGTACCGTAAGTGAAGTTGCTTACTCAACCGGCTTCAAAAGTGTGGCACAATTTTCCAGATCTTTCCGGGATCAGTTCAGCCAAACTCCTACGGAGTACCTTACAGCCGCATAAATAATTTGCGATAATCGGCACCTATTCTTCCCTCATTCAATTACCATAAAGGGCGCGATATTTGCGGAAAAACTACAGTCAAGAGAAAAAATACTTTTCTCCGGTTTCTTCTGTGTTACATCTAATAAACCTACGAATTAGCTTGAAAAGGCGCATTTTTTGCAAAAATGTAACATAAGAACAACATAATGTAACGCAGGCATAAAGCATTTTTTCTGGTTTACTGTAGATTGTTCACAGAAACAACACGGTAACCCACGGAGGATACAATCATGAAAAAAGCAACAACAGCCGGCGCATCATTTGTTCTGATTGCTGCTGCTTTTGCAGTGGCTGTATTCAGTGGTGTTCAGGAAAATAAGATCTCTGATATTGTTGATAATCCTATCACAAAAGAGGAGGTGCTTGAGCTGATACCAATCTCTAATTCCGAAGAGTTGCAAATTGAATCTGTTTCGGAGAAATCCATCAAAGATGATTCAGATAATGTAAATATCTCGGGCTGGGGTTCGCAGGGTTACTGGAGTGGATCTGCAGTTAAACAGGTAAGTCAAATAAGAACCGGTTTAAAAACCAAATAGGCAACGCATTGTTTACGATACAAGCCTTCGTATCCAATGCAGAGCTGACATATTGAACTTAATGAGTCAGAGTTAGTAATGAGTCGAGTTAAAGAGAGAATATCAAGCCATGTTACAAATACCCTATAAATAGATCAGAGAGGTTACTATCCTAATGCACTAACTTGATTGTGTGAGAGCTTTCGGGTTAGTGCTTTTTTTTATCAAATATCAAGCAGAAAACCAGTCCAATTTGATTGCGGCTGCTTGTTTGAAAAAGAGTTTTTCATTATACATGGGGAGTTTACTAACCAACCCAAAGTATAGACATGAAAAATCTTTCAATAGTCATTTTAATTACTTTCCTGCCACTGTCTGTTTTTGCTCAGGAATCAGAAAAAGATTACAGCGAAGCTTTTAAGCTTATTGAAGTTTGGCTGGATGCCCAAAAAGATTACGATATGCTTCCCGGCATTTCAGCATCAGCTGTAAAGGGCGATGAGGTAATTTGGTCAGGTGCTTTTGGCCTTGCAAACAGGGAGACGGAACACCCTTTTTCTACAGAAACCCTCGGTAGTATATGCTCCATTTCCAAGCTGTTCACCTCCATTGCCATCATGAAACTGTATGATGATGGAAAGCT
>SLLL01000010.1 GCA_007134085.1 Balneolaceae bacterium | reverse complement strand
GAAAAGCTTTTACCAAATGTCTTAGAATCTTTGCGCAGATCTACAGCCACATCGAGTATTGTGCCGCGAATGGCCATCACAAGCTTGGCCTGTGCATGCGGTAATTTCTGATAGTGCAACCCCCTGAGTGTATTTTTTACAGAAGTTGAGATATTATCCTGAACAAATGAGTAGTTCAGCCCATGCTTACTAAAATACTCTTCCCTGAACGTTTCAAGAAACTGCCCTCTGTGATCCTGAAAAATATTTGGTTCTATAACCCAAACTCCATCAATATCTGTCTGCCTGAAATTCATACAAAAAAGTTGTTTAGCTTAAATTTTCATCCTCATTGAGCTGCTTCATCAAACGGCTCAACCCATCTTTCCAATCTAACGGTTTTATGCCCGCCTTTTCCATTTTTTTATTGCAGAGCAATGAATAAGCCGGGCGCTTAGCTTTTGCAGCAAACTGTTCCGAAGAGATTTGTTTAACAGATGTGCCTGTTCCACTTTCCTGGAATACTTGATCTGCAAAATCAGCCCAGGCCAGCTCTCCGTTGCTGCTTATGTGATAGGTTCCCCTAAGATTATTTCTGATCAATGCATCCGTTTTTTCAACAACATCAAATGCGAATGACGGGCTTCCAAATTGATCGTTCACAACCGATACCTCTTCTCGCTCTTTTGCCAGCCGAAGCATGGTTTTCACGAAGTTAGAGCCATATCTGCCACAGAGCCACGACACACGGATCAATAAATATTCTGTACCTGAACCAATTAACGCGATCTCCCCTGTATGTTTACTTTTACCATATATATTGCTTGGATTACGCGGTGCTTCCTCTGTATAACCCCGGGGATAAGTATCCCTGTCAGCCAGATTCCCCGCAAACACATAATCCGTACTGTAGTGAACCAGCAATGCACCGATGGTTCTGCAGCTTTCAGCGAGATGCTTAACACCATCTGCATTTACAGCAAACGCTTTTTCGGTTTCCGTCTCCGCCTGATCTACCTTGGTATAGGCAGCACAATTAATCACAACATCCGGTTTTTCGGTTTTCAAAAACTGATGAACCTTCTCTTTGTCTGTGATATCGAGACCGGAAGATGTTACCGCAGTAAAATTTAGATTGTTACGGCGGGCATAACGCACCCAATCTTGGCCGAGTTGTCCCCCGGAACCTGTAATCAAATAGTTCATAATGCACGTTGCTGATTCATGAGCCATAAGGATAAGAAAAAATCAGCCAAGCATCACTCAGTTCTGCAGCCTTTCATACTCGGATGAGTGGGCAGGGTCAACATCACGCAAAAGGTTATACGCGTTCAACCGGGTTTCAACATCGGCATCACGGAAGAGAGCTACTATTTCGGTGTATTTTGAACTGAAAAAGATATCGAAAAGATAATTATTGGTAGTTACACGCTTGTTTTCTCGAATGGCATCAAGTGCTGTCATGATCTGGTTTCTGGCAATCTCCGGATCGATGGTGAACTGATCGAGCCCAAGCCGGTGGTATCTGTACACTGCCCTTCGCAGTTCTTCATAGGCGGGATTCATCAAATCAGTAATCAGCCCAAAACGGTTTCGCTGCGCCCCTATGGACCTGCCCCAGCCCTGCACCCCAGAGTTTTGCCCAAGTTCAAACACAGATTGTGCCTGGTTAAAAAATGGTGAGCCTCCCAGTTCTGAAAAGCTGTCGTAATCGAAACCAAGCATGATGTAGGCATAAAAATCAAGGAAGCTGGTCATGTCATCAAACTGCATATCATCATGAATCAGGTTCTTATTCCGTGGATAGTTGAACCTCCAGTTGTTATCACTGAGCACCAGCTTCAGCGACTGCTGATTGGTGTTGTAGATTGGACGCCTCATCGTAATCACAACCTCAGCCGTAATATTGAAATTGCTGTCAACCCCCGTGAGTACTACTTGCATGTTGCATCCAATACGCTCAAAATCCTGAAAGCGGTCGTTGGTCCAGCGGTAGCCGTTCAGATAATTCTCAATCTCCCCGGATAGTTCAGAAATATAATCATACGACGACCCGCTGATCTGCCTGCTGTTTACAGTTACCGAGCAGTCAAACTCCTGCGCGGCAATTTTTCCTGAGGAAAAAATCATCAGCACCAAAAAAGCGAAAAATTTAATGCTCTTAAGTTGATGTTTAGTTCTCATCTTCTGATACTATCTGTACGTTTTATTCTGATGTTGGTCTATGATAAAAAGGATACTGTACAAAAACCTTCTCTATTTAACACCTCTTATCTGCCTGTTTTTGCTTAGCACTAATGCGATGGCTCAAAATAGCATGGGCGCAAAGTCTATCGCTATGGGGCAAACCGGTGTTGCTCTGCCATCCACAAATTGGTCGGCATTCAGCAATATCGCCATGATGCCAACGGATCAAAACAGAGTTTCATTTTACGGTTTTCGATATATCGGCATTGCCGAAATTACGGATATGGCAGCAACCATCAACTACCAAACCGGCTTTGGAACACTTGGTGCAGGTGTGCACCGGTACGGTTTCAATCTTTTTAATGAGAACAGGTTTCTGCTTGGCTACAAAAACAGCCTCGGCAATTTTCATTATGGTGCGTCTGTATCCTACACTCACATTTATCAGGGTGGCATCTACGGTTCAGCCGGTGCTGTTGGGGTTGATCTTGGGCTGGCTACACAAATTGTTGACGGGCTTTGGTTTGGCGCAAGAGCAACAAATATCAACCAGCCATCCTATGGCGATACCGATGAAAGCCTGCCTCGTGAACTTGCCACTGGGTTAAGTTATCAGCTTACCGGAGATGCACTTGTAACTGCTGAAATTGTGAAGGAT
>SLLL01000094.1 GCA_007134085.1 Balneolaceae bacterium | reverse complement strand
TTTCTTCAGACGGAAGATGGCTGGTATATGGAACCCGGCACGATCAGGAAACAGGGCTGAGAATCCGCGACCTCTCAAACGGAAATGAACGCTGGCTGGCTTATCCCGTGCAGCGTGATGACCAGGAGTCGCGCGCAACACGCGATGTACTGCCAACCATGAGTTTCACACCGGATAACAGTGCCATCATTACAACATATGGTGGTAAAATCTGGCGGGTACCAATTGAGCCCGGCGCAGAAGCAACCGAAATTCCGTTCGAAATTGACACAGAAATTGAACTTGGCCCGCGCCTTAAATTTAAATACCCGATTGAAGATACTCCCGAATTTATAGCACGTCAGATTCGTGATGGCGCTCCATCGCCCGATGGTACCCGCCTGGCTTTTACGGTTCTGAACGATCTTTATGTGATGAACCTGCCCGATGGCGAGGCACGAAAACTCACCAATCTCGATCTGGTTGAGGCGTTCCCGGCATGGTCGCCCGATGGGCAGTGGATAGCGTTTGCCACGTGGAATCCCGTGGAAGGAGGCCACATCTACCGGATGCGAAGTAACGGCAGCGGTAATGCACAGCGGTTAACGCGTGAGCCGGGAATTTATCAGCAGGTGGCCTGGTCGAAAACTGAGGACAGAATTGTAGCCATCCGCGGTGATAAGCGAGTCTACTACGAAGCTCCCGGCCCTTTTGTGCCGTTTGCAGCGGATGAACTGGTTTGGCTTCCATCAGGCGGTGGTGATTATACCGTTATTGCAAGTACAAACGGACGAAGCAATCCACACTTTGTAAAGAATGACGGCCGTATTTATCTGAATCATTTTCAGCGTGGCCTTATCTCCATCCGGTTTGACGGAACAGATGAACGCCAGCATGTGGCAATTACAGGCAGCTCACCTCCCGGGCAGCAGCAGCCTACGAGAGCCTCCACAATCATAAAAGCACCCGAGGGTGATCAGGTAGTAGCTCAGGTAGGCGCCGATATTTACTCCGTTACTGTTCCAAGAACCGGCGAAGCGCCAACCATTAATGTAAACAGCGCTTCGTTTCCGGTAGTTAAACTAACCGATATAGGTGGCCAGTTCCCCGCGTGGGGATGGGATGGCCGTATGATACACTGGTCGATAGGTAACGGGCACTTCATCTACAACCTCGATGATGCCAAAGAGCGTGAACGCGAACAGGAAAAATATGATCGTGAAAAGCGCGAAGCAGAAGAAGAGGAAGAAGAAAACGGTGAAGAGAATGGAGATGAGAATGGCGACGATGAAAATGGCGAATCCGATGAAAACGATAATGAAGAGGAAGAAGACGGCCGCCCCAAAGACTACGAAGCTGAAGAGCTAAGAATCAAAATTCCGTTTAATCGTGATCTGCCGGAAGGCATTCTTGTTCTCAGAGGCGCAACCGTGATAACCATGAACGGCTACGAGATTATTGAAGATGCCGATCTTGTCATTCAGAATAACCGGATAGTTGAGGTAGGCGTGCAGGGTTCGGTTGAAATACCCGAAGGAGCCGACATTCTGGATAAGAGCGGCAAAACCATTGTACCCGGCTTTGTGGATACCCATGCACACGTGCGTCCGTATCGAAATCTGCATCAGCCGCAGATATGGTCGTTTCTGGCAAATCTGGCGTATGGCGTAACCACACTCAGAGACCCTCAAACCGGAACAACCGATCTTCTGACGTACGCCGATCAGGTTATAGCGGGGCACATTCTTGGCCCGAGAATTTATCAAACCGGGCCGGGTGTGTTTTGGAACGAGCAGGTGCGTGATTTAGATCATGCCCGTGATATTCTGAAACGATACAGCGAGTACTACGATACCAAAACCATCAAAATGTATGTTGCCGGTAACCGTGAGCAGCGCCAGTGGATTTTGATGGCCGCCAAAGAGCAGGAGTTGATGCCAACCACCGAAGGCTCGCTCGATATGAAACTCAACATGAACATGCTGATTGATGGTTATCCCGGCCAGGAGCACAATTACCCCATCTCCCCGATCTACAGTGATGTGGTACAGGTAACGGCCGAGTCGCAGATGGCCTACACGCCAACGCTGCTTGTTACGTATGGCGGCCCATGGGTTGAGAATTATTTCTACATGAAAGAAGATGCTGCAAACGATGCCAAACTGAGGCATTTTACCCCGCGCGCTGAGATTGACGGTAAAGCACTGCGGCGTGGTGCCGGCTGGTTCCATGAGGATGAGTTCGCTACGTGGAGGCAGTCGCGAATTGTGCAGCAGATTTATGATGCCGGTGGAATAAACGGAGTGGGAAGCCACGGGCAGCTTCAGGGGCTCGGCTACCACTGGGAGCTCTGGGCCATGGCATACGACGATATGGATCCGCACGCGGCACTACGGATAGCAACCATACAGGGCGCCGAAGCGCTCGGGCTTGATGGAGATATCGGCACAATTGAAGCAGGCAAACTTGCCGACCTGGTGATTCTGGAGAAGAACCCACTGGTTGACATCCGAAACACAAACACCATTGAGCATGTGATGGTTAACGGACGCCTCTTCAATGGAGATACACTGGATGAAGTGTGGCCGCGTCAGCTGCCGATTGGCAGGTTATGGTTTCAGGAAGAAGAACCTGAGGATTTACCCGGTTACAACCCGCGCACCAACTAACTGATCGCACTTTCTGATTAAACAGAACTCCCTCTTCTTAACTGAAGTGGGAGTTTTTTTATGCACAA
Source organism: Balneolaceae bacterium (assembly GCA_007134085.1). GTDB lineage: Bacteria > Bacteroidota > Rhodothermia > Balneolales > Balneolaceae > Rhodohalobacter. The sequence goes on along the minus strand of SLLL01000094.1, from coordinate 121 downwards.
AATATGATACGACACTGAGCCACATTGGAGCGTCCGATAGGCCCTCCAATTGTGGCGGATTTAAGTATCAGGCCTAAGAATAAGAAATACCATATCTACCGCTCGAAACCCACAACGCTGC
>SLLL01000152.1 GCA_007134085.1 Balneolaceae bacterium | reverse complement strand
TTATCACCGGCAGCATGCCAATGATTGAAAATGACAGCTTGCTAAATGTTGGGTATCTCTGCAAGCGAAATGGTGAAATTGAGCGCTATGAAAAAATTCACGCCACACCTGATGAGGTAAAAGTATGGGGTATGAGCGGGGGCACCCAAATCAAAACATTCGATACGGATGCCGGAAAAATTGGTATTCTTATTTGTTATGATGTTGAGTTTCCGGAGTTGAGCCGCCTTCTTGCACTCGAAGGGATGGATATTCTGTTTGTGCCGTTTCTTACAGATACTCAGAACGGATATTCCAGGGTTCGTAATTGTGCAATGGCACGCGCAATCGAAAATGAGTGCTATGTGGCGGTTGCCGGCAGTGTTGGCAATTTGCCTAAGGTACACAATATGGAAATGTCTTTTGCGCAATCGGTGGTGTTTACGCCTTGCGACTTTCCGTTCCCAACTACGGGCATAAAAGCCGAAGCTACCCCAAATACAGAGATGATGCTGATTGTTGATGTAGACCTCGATCTGCTAAAAGAGCTTCATGAGCAAGGCAGTGTGCGCACATTGAAAGACCGCCGAACGGATTTATACGATGTAAAACTTAAAAAAAGACAATCTAAGTAGCGTGAGAGCTTTTTCTTTGAATTTGGTAACAATTACTTAATTTGTAATTCAATCACTTAAATGGAGATATTTAATATCTGTACTATTACTGATCTGATTCGAGGTAGTATCTGTAGATGACATACACATTTTTTGATTTCTTACAACTTGTTGGGGCGCTTGGGATTTTCATTTTCGGGATGAAAATATTCAGTGATGGATTACAGAAAGTTGCCGGATCAAAACTGCGCTCTATCCTGAAGGGAATGACCACCAGCCGCTTTCGTGGAATTCTCACCGGCTTTGGTGCTACAACCATCACGCAATCGTCTACCACTACAACGGTTATGGTGGTTAGTTTTGTGAACGCCGGGCTAATCACATTTATTGAATCTACCGGTGTTATCATGGGCGCCAACATTGGTACCACCGTTACAGCCTGGATGGTTTCGATATTTGGCTTTCAGATGAGGATAACTCCGGTTGCCATCAGCATGATTGGATTGTTCTTCCCGTTTTTATTCTTTGGCAGAGAAAAGCTCAGAAACCTGGCTGAGGCAATGATTGGCTTTGGTATTCTTTTTATTGGCCTCGAATTTATCAAAGAAGCTGTGCCAAACATTAATGAAAACCCCGAAATGTTTGCCTTTTTAGACTCTTTCACGGGTTTTGGATTCGCCTCTATTCTGCTTTTCGTTTTAGTTGGTACTATTCTTACCCTTTTAACTCAGTCTTCCTCAGCAGCTACAGCCATTACACTTGTTATGCTTTTTGAGGGATGGATCAGTTTCCCTATTGCCGCTGCTATGATTTTGGGAGAAAACATAGGTACTACAGTTACCGCAAATATTGCGGCACTTATCGGTAATGTTCACGCAAAACGGGCTGCCCGCTTCCACTTTTTTTTCAATGTTATTGGAGTGGCCTGGATGCTCTTTTTAATCAATCCGTTCTTAAATGGAATTGATATGATTATGCAGCATTTTATACCGGATGTTGGCTCCATGTTCGATGCAACGGATGAAGCGCGTGCAGCAGCTACTCTAGGTATTTCGCTGTTCCACACAACGTTCAATGTGCTTAACGTACTTATATTATTTGCTTTTGTGCCTGCTATTATTCGGTTGGTTGAACGCATACAAAAAGATACAGAAAGAACAGACACAGCTTTCCGCCTGCAATATATTTCCGGCGGACTCATGTCATCATCAGAACTCTCTATTGCACAGGCACATAAAGAAATTGAGCTTTTCGGGAAGTTAATCGAAAAAATGCACTACAGTTTCTCCGGGTTGTTTTTCAAGAAGCAGAAAAAGCAAGATAAGTTTTTGAAGAAAATTGAGAAACGCGAACAGATTACAGATAATATTGAGCTGGAAATTTCTGATTATCTCACACAAATTTCATCATCCAGTCTCTCTTCCGAGGCAACCAGAAGAATACGCTCCATGCATAGTATCATAAACGATCTTGAACGTGTGGGAGATCTGTATTACCAGTTATCTAAAACGTTTGAGGATATGATGGACCTTGAGGTTGCTCTGCCCAAAGAGGCAGTAGTTGAAGTAAGCGACTATCTGGATATTATTCTGCGAGCCATCAAGTTGATGCGGGAAAATATGAAAAATGTCAATGGCTCAGTTGACCTTCAAGCAGCAATAGACATCGAAAATGAGATTAATGATACACGCGATAAAATGAAAGAAGCTCACTATCGCAGGTTAGAGCAGGGCGTTTACACCTCTCAGGCAGGGGTTATTTTCCTTGATTATATCACAAGAATGGAAAAAATCGGCGACCATATATTTAATGTACAAGAAGCACTTGCCGGCAAGAAGATGAAGCGGCATTCTGAGATGCTAGTTGGACGGTAAAAAAGCAATAGAGGTGGTTAGTTAACCGTCTGCCTTTTTCTGAGTCAACAAGCCGGTGCCATGTTCTAAAAGCTGTTCCGTTGTGTCCACAAACTTTCCGCCAAGCTTCTCTTTCAAATCGTGCACTGCTTTTTCGTAACTTCGGTTCATTTTTTTAGCTGCAGCTTCTGCGCTGGCTGTTAGCTTGATAGTGGCAATTCGCCCATCTTTACTCTTCTTCACATATCCTGCCTTCACCAGTTTTTGTACAAACCGCGTGATGGTTGAGGGTGCAAGATTCATCCTATCGGCAAGCTCTTTTTGTGAAACCCCGCCTTCTTCCTGCACTAATAGAATTAGTTCTATGTATGATGTTGCCAGATTATACTCTTCGAAGTAGCTGTCGAAATGCTGGCTTATTTCACGGCTGAATGAATTGGTTATTCCATGCATAACTTTATTATTTGTATGTGCAATAAATTAAACTAATCTATAAATAGCAAACAAAATCAAACCACGGCTTCATGATCAAGATAATTAACAGTTAATTTCGAATAGTAAAATAATTTTCATTGAGTGAAATCTTACCGATCTTTCTTTCATGTACAGAGTTCAGCTAAAAAACTTTGAGGGGCCGCTCGATCTGCTTCTTTTCTTTATCAAGCGTGATGAATTAAACATTTACGATATCCCCATCTCACATATAACAGGAGAATTTCTTGAGTATATCCGCCTCATGGAAGAGCTCGACCTTGATGTAGCCAGCGAGTTTATCTATATGGCCAGTATGCTCATGTCGATAAAAGCCCGAATGATGCTTCCTGTTGATAAGGAAGATGAAGAAGAACTGGACGAAAACGATCCCCGCTACGAACTGGTGCAAAAACTGCTTGAGTATAAACGCTACAAAGAGATGGCGGAAAAGCTCACTATTATTGATGAAGAGACTCAAAAAAAATATTATCGCGGCTACTTCGATGCAGACGAGGTTGAAAAACAGGCCAGCGGAGAGGCCCTGAAGGATGTTACGCTATTTGACCTGATTGCTGCATTCCGTAAAGTTCTTGCCGATATGCAACGCCAAAGCACGTATCACAGGGTAGAAAAAGTTAAAATTACTGTTGAACAACAGGCCGAGTATATCATCCGATCGTTACAAAAACGGGGACGAACCTCGTTCAGCCAGTTTTGCCTTGAATTAAAAAGCCGCCTGGCCGTTGTGGTTACATTTCTCGCTGTACTCGAAATGTTGAAAGAACAACAGATTAACCTATTTATTGAAGAGAATGACCCCACCCAATTCTATATTGACCTGAAGCCGGTTGATGAAATTATAGGCTCTTAACTCATTATCGTTATCATGAAAAAAATTCTTCTGTTAGCCAATTCGCTCGTATTGATATCCCTGTAATGCAGATAGAACCGGAAAATATCTACTTTCCGCTGGATGATGTTGAGATTCAACATGTTGATAATCCAAAACGAATAGCCAATCCTATAATTGAAAACAGCTGGATAGCCATCAATGAGCATGAATTTCGTATGCAGGTTGAAAATGTCGGGGAGTTTTATGCCGGGCATGGTAAGCTGGTTCAATACTCAATCCATCCTGCTGCAACCCGCTCATCTTTAGAGTTATATTTAAATGGGTCGGTTTTTGGGGCAATTCTGCATCAGCGCAAAATACTACCCATACATGGCAGTTCTTTCATTTTTAACGAAAAAGGGGTGATGCTCTGTGGTGAATCCGGAGCCGGCAAATCATCTCTTACCACTGCTTTTTGCCTTAATGGTGCAGAATTTCTTACGGATGATGTTACTCCTTTTGAGTTTATAGATAATAAACCTTTCATCATTCCACGGTCTGACAGAGTAAAATTATGGAGCGACAGCCTTGGCCAATTTTCTCAAAGCAAAGACGTTTTGCAAAAAATCCGCCCGGAGGATGAAAAATACTATTTTCCAATCAAGCAGAGCAGAAGGGAGCGTTACCCGCTTCACCATGTTATCATCATAAAACTTAAAGAAAGTGGAGAAAATGAGTTTAAACCGGTAACCAAGTCAGATGCATTTGCCGCACTACATAACGAAATCTACAGGTTGCACTATCTTAGCGCCATGCCCTTCTTAAAACAGCATTATTTAATGCAAATCGCATCTATTTGTAATAACTGTGAGGTCACCATAGTTCTGCGCCCAAAGAACATTGAGATATCGAACATGCAGGCCAACCTTTCTGATTTTCTTTCTTGACTGGTTTAGATGCACTCGCTTTTAATTTATTTCTAAAGAATTGAATTTTAAATTTTTTAAGCACATATTGGGTGCAATAATATCATACAGCGCTTTTACTCGTGGACAAATCAAAGAAGTCATCTAAAAAGGAATGGCAGAAGCCTGCCATTATATCGTTAGATTAGCTTTAAAAATCAGCATATCTATACCATGCCTATGGAAATCCGCTACCAAAGAATATCGAACTCCGTGAGCGGCTTGCTTGATGATGAGTTAGTAATGATGGATATAGAGAAGGGTAAATATTTTTCACTGAATATGGTTGCAACCCATATTTGGGAATACATTAAAGAGCCACGTACAACACCCGAAATTTGTGGCTATCTCCTTTCTGAGTACGACGTAGACGAAGAGACCTGCAAAAAAGAAGTATCAGAGCTTCTTGCAGAACTTGAAAAACTGGGGTTGGTTATAAAAAAATAGAACCAACTCGAAAGTGCTTCTCGATTTATTTCTTTTAGAAAACAGTATAGAAGTGGTGCGAAATTACAGTCTGAATTGATTACAGGTGAGCCTTTGTTTTAATCATTTAGCACTAAATTACAGCTGTTTGTATATCACAACCAAATGAATTTGTTGTTATACAATTTATGTATGCCTATAGTATATTAAAAGTGTATATTATATAACTAATGTTAGTTAATTAATAGCTTTAATTTTTCAATATGCCGAAAAAGATTGGTTCCCTAACCCTTTATTCCGTTGATGACCTGCATGAACTGCTTGGCATAAGCAAAATGACACTCCGAGCCTACCTTAGAGAAGGGCGCCTGAAGGGGCGGAAGCTTGGTGTGCAGTGGTACGTAACCGAAGAATCGATCCGTAACTATTTTGCTGAGGAAGAGGAGAGTTCTGAAAATGAAAAGAAGCAAAAGCCACGCATCAAATATGTGGTTCAGGGTGTTAACGATCTTGTTAGTGAAACAGAAGAGTGCCAAACCATCTCAGAAACACTTGAGTGCCTCCACAGCCAGGCTATCATCAGCCTCTTTCAGGTACAGATTACAGATACTGATTCCGGCGAAATCATTGAGATTGTAAAGGCGCGCGATTTTATAGAACGTTACTCAAATCAATAACATCATGAAGTTTCATCAAACATCCCTTCAAAAAATAGAATTCAGTGATTCGCCCGAAGATATCTACTACTGCCTGGTTGATCTTCGCATTAGCCCCAATGGGTTGAACATCAAAAAAATTCGCCTTACTGACCCGCGCAATATCGATCAGCAGTTCAGGCAGAATGGCTGTTTATTGATGTTTGATGAAACCGAGATTTCTGAATTAACCGCCCGAGGAGACTTGAATCCTGACAACCTTCACCAAAGCCTCTATGATCTTGCAGTAAAAGAGAAAGTCATCAAGCAAGATTAGCCCTTCATATTCACTTTAAACGGTTCGTTCTCTCTCCACCAATTTGCAGCTTGTATAATGGCAGAAATCGTTTTGCCATCATCAATAATCCCGGTTTTTATGAGCTCTAAGGCTTTACTGAATGGTATTCTGTAGTTCAGTACAAACTCATCCTCATCAGCCGCTTGTGGTTGCAGCGATAGTCCCCAACCCACGTACACGTGAATAATTTCATCAGAATAACCAATTGCTGGATAAAAGTGGCCCGCCTTCTCCAGATGAGTACAGGCTACCCCGCACTCTTCAAGTAACTCTCTTTCGGCAGTATGTAGCGGATCTTCTCCTTTATCAATCTTTCCTGCAGGTACTTCAATAAACAGTTTCTTTGGCGCATACCTGAACTGCTTAACCAACATAATTGTGCCATCTTCAAAAACCGGTACAACTGCACACGCTCCGGGATGTTCAATCCACTCTCTGTGCGCTTCGTTATTATCGGGCAGTATGATATCATCCACAAAAACATGAAGCAGATTGCCTGTAAACACTTTCTTTGAGGCGGATCTTTTTTCTTCAAGCTTTATTAAATCGCGGCTTAACTGTAATTCGATATCTTCCATTCGTATCTTGTTAAAAATTGTATATTACCTTCAACTTTTTGTTAGAACAAAGTAACCCTGTATGAGAGAAGCTGCTAACATAGACGGTAAAAAGGTACTGGTTAAAGACTATATTTTCACATGGTCTAATTTCATTTCCTTAAGCCGTGTACTTGTAGTTATTCCCATTATCTACCTGCACATGGAAGACTACGAGCGCTACCGCAATATAATTATTGCACTGGTAGCCTATGGTGGTATATCTGACTATTTAGATGGCCTCGTTGCAAGATGGCGGGATGAAGTATCTGAGCTTGGAAAAATACTTGACCCTGTTGCCGATAAACTGATGGCCTTTTTTCTATTTCTCTATACGGTAATCATCGGATGGATTCCGGTTTGGTACTTTGTGATCGGTGTAATTCGCGATCTTCTGATCATGGCAGGGTCTGGACAGATACAACGCAGAAGAGGCAAGGTGGCGATGTCTATCATGTCCGGCAAAATATCTGTGAATGTGATGGCCGTTTACTGGATATCTGTCTTTTTCTTCCGCGATGCCACCGGTGTACACACATTTTTGTTATATACCTCAGTTGCAGTAATGGTATATTCTTTCATTGAATATGCCATTCGCCATAAACGAATTATTGAAGGGGCAGACTTTAACTAAAATTTTTGATGTAACTACCTGATGAGCTGGTTAGATAAACTTGGTTTAAAAAAGAAAGAGAAACTTGATAAAGGCCTCGAAAAAAGCCGTGAAGGGCTGCTGAACAAAATCAGCAAGAGCATTGCGGGTAAAGACAAAATTGACGATGCCACGCTTGATGATCTTGAAGATGCTCTAATCACTTCTGATGTTGGCGTTAAAACCACTGTAGAAATTATTAACAGGCTTGAGGCTCGCGTTGCGCGAGACAAATTTGTTTCGCAGAATGAGCTTCAGGCAATTATGCGTGATGAGATTAGTTCGCTGTTGATAGAAAACAGCACGGATAAACCCGCTGAGTTTGACGCTGATTTCTCCCACAAACCGCATGTTGTTTTAATTGTTGGGGTAAACGGTGTTGGCAAAACAACAACCATCGGGAAACTTGCCCATCTCTACAAACAAGCCGGGAAAAAGGTGTTGCTTGGCGCTGCCGATACATTCCGGGCTGCTGCGGTTGATCAGCTTACAATCTGGAGTGAGAGGGCTGGGGTGTCTATCATTCAGCAGGGACAAAATGCAGACCCCGCTGCCGTTGCTTACGATACGGTTTCATCTGCGGTTTCCAAAGGTGCAGACATCGCCCTAATTGATACTGCCGGCCGCCTCCATAACAAAAAATCATTAATGGAAGAGCTTGGCAAAATTAAGCGTGTGATGGGTAAAGTTGTTGATGGTGCGCCTCATGAAATCCTTTTGGTTCTGGATGCATCAACCGGGCAAAATGCAATGCAGCAGGCAAAAGCATTTACCGAAGTAGTTGATGTAACCGGCCTCGTGCTCACAAAACTCGACGGTACTGCAAAAGGAGGCATCGTTATTGGAGTTTCTAATGAGTTAAGTGTCCCTGTAAAGTATATCGGGGTAGGGGAACAGATTGAAGACCTCCAGGTGTTCGACAGGCTTGCATTTGTGAATGCCCTGTTTGGCGACTCTTAACAAACATTTCGCGCCAACTCTTTACAAAATCAATCTCGTTCAGTAACATGCAAAAAAAACGTTTTGCATGTTCTTCGCTTACACTTTTAGCATATCACGCTCTTGCTGTTCTCGATTTGGCGTAGTTCTTGCGTTAAGTATGCTCTTTAACCCGCTTGCAGTTTTTTCCAGTCAACCCAAAGATGAGAGGTTAGCTGAAGCAACAGAGTTGTTTTTTTTGAGGGATTTTGACAACTCTTATTCAAAAATAGTTGATCTCACAGGGCTGTTTTGCAATGATGATATGGCTGCAGGCCTATGTATTCAGGCTAAAACTACAAGAATTAACATCTACAGAACCCGCCAGAATGTATCTGATGCCGAAATTTTTATTGAGCGTGCACTAAACTTAGTTACAAGTTCCGAGGGGATAAGCTCACAAACATTAGCCAATTTGTATGTGCAAGTATCTTACTTTCACTTAGAGGCTTCAGAGATGCAAAACGCATTTGAGTGGTTAGAAAGGGCTATCAACATTATCGATGAATATGATGTTCAAGGCGTGGTAAAAGCAAGGGTATTGGCTCTTAATGGAAGGCTATTACACGCAGATGGCCGTTTTGATGAAGCCATAAGTAATTACAACGAAGCTTTAGAGATACTGGAACCATCAGGGCGCACGGCTGAAGTGACCTCTCTTTTGCTCCAGGTTCATAATAATATTGGAATAAGCCATCGCAGGCTTGGCAATATTAACACGGCTATGGAGCACTATCAAACCAACCTGGAGCTCGTTCGGGAGACATTTGGTGAAAATCATATAGAGCTGGTATTTGCCTATAATAGTATCGGTTCGGTTTACTACGGTATTGGAGATTACGCCACAGCCGGCGAATATTTTGAACGGGCAGCCTCGGTCTCACGCGCTGTGCTCGGTGAAAACAGTACTCGATATTTGATAGCATTAAACAATGCTGGTGTATCTTACATTCAACTGGGCGACCTTGCAAGGGCTTCCGAAGTGCTTGAAAGGGCGCAACGCCTGAGAGAAAATACATTTGGGCCAACACACAGAGAAACAGCAATAGGTTACCAAAATCTTGGAAATATCTACTCGCAAATAGGCCGTTTCGATGAGGCACAACAAAATTACGAACTCGCACTTTCGCTTCTAACTTCTCATTACGGTGAAAACCATGTGAACCTTGTGGCAATACACTCTCAATTTGGAGATTTCTACAGATTGATTGATGAATATGAATTAGCAAGAGAGCAATACAGAATAACGCTTGCCATTATTGAATCGAGCCTGGGATCCGGCCATCCAAATGCCTGGGGTGTTACCCTGCGAATTGGCCGGTCTTATTTGCATAAAGATAACTTCATGCAGGCAAAATATTACTACAGGGAAGCTATCGAGCTAATTACCCAAGAGAGTGGTTTTCTTACCGAAGAGCAGATTGAATTTGATGCTCTTTCACACCCTCTCCTTTTTCTCGAAGGTGTAAGAGGGCTGGCTGACTCCCAGCTGATGGCATTCAGAAATAGTGGTAATCACAAATACCTGCAGGAAGCTGAAAGCCACTATTTATTAGCCGCCAATATTGTAGAATATCTCCAAACACGGTATCAAAGTGAAGCGTCTAAACTAAACCTGCTGGAAGAAAATTACGCCATTTACAGCAATTCCATTGAAATATTTTATCATCAATACAGTCTGAGTGGGGATGAAATATGGCTGGAAAAAATGTTTGAGTGGAGTGAGCGCAGCAGGTCGCGCATCGCTGCTGAATTACTACAGGGTATTGATGCAAGATATTTTGCCGGTGTGCCATCTGAAATTCTTGATGAAGAACGGAAACTCAATCAAACCATAACGAACCTTTACACAAGTTTACACAGAGAACAGGAGCGGGGATTTGATGCCGAAGAAGAGACTATCTCCGCCTACCGCGACTCACTTTTTTATGCCAAAGAGCAGCTTTTGATGTTTACTCGATCTTTAGAGGAATCATACCCATCTTATTACTATTTGCGGTACGATATTACTCCCGCAAATGTATCTCTTGCCAGGTCATTATTAAGTGATAATGAAACACTGATCAGTTACTCCTTCACAGAAGAGATGTTGATTGCACTTATGGTTTATAAGGATGGTATTTCTGTGGTAAATCTCGGCCCGGCTTATGAAATACCAACAATGGTTGAACAGCTTAGAGAGGCTGTTTTATCAGGAAAATCAGATGAATTTTCGGAATTATCTTACCGGCTTTACCAACACGTAATGGAACCTTTACGTGAAAAAATATCTACTTCTGAGCTTGTAATTATACCTGACCAAATACTACACTTTCTGCCATTTGAGTTGCTGCTAACCTCTCCTGCGAATGACGATATCAGATATCACGAATTCGCTTACTTAATTCGTGATTATAAAATATCGTATACACCCTCGGTTTCTGTTCTAAAAAGGATGGACCAACGAAGGGCAGACAGCCCAAGAAACTTTCTTGCGATGGCTCCATTCAATCAAACCATTGCAGACTTCTCTTTTGACGGACAGATAGAGCGCTTCGCCGGCAACCTTTCTCCGCTGCCTCTTACGCGATTTGAAACAACCGAAATTGCGAAGCTCTTCCGCCAGCGAAGAACATTTACCGACTTTTTCTTCCCTCAACGAGCAGAAGTTTTCTTACATACTGATGCATCTAAAAAGCAGTTAACAAATTCCTCCTTGCAGGATTATGCCTTCATCCATTTTGCAACACACGCTTTTGTTAATGAATCTAACCCTGAGTTTTCCGGGATTGTACTTTGGGGTGATGAAGGTGACCCGGATAGTGGCATTGTATATGTGGCAGACATCTATAACCTCAATATGAATGCCGATTTAGTTGTTCTTGGAGCATGCGAAACAGGGCTTGGAACCATGTACCGTGGCGAGGGAATCATCGGGTTTACACGTGCTTTTTTATACGCAGGCGCGGCTAATCTGGTAGTTTCCAAGTGGCGTGTAAGTGATCAACCCACCTCGCGGTTGATGATCTACTTTTACCAATATATTAAAGAAGGTTACTCTTACAGAGAGGCTTTACAACTTGCAAAACTGGAGCTTGTAGATCATCCTGAATTTGCCGCACCTATTAACTGGGCGGCTTTTGTGTTACAGGGAAGATAATTTTACAACACCCTTACCCTTATTCCAAAAGCATTTTGAGGGTTGGTTATTAGCAGCTGCATAATTTCTTCATCGCTAAAACCTCCATCAGTAAGTTCGGGAACAAGAAAATCAAACAGGTCAGAATATCCGCGAAAAGCGCCTCCGTTTTCTTCTCCAACATCAAACCAGCCGGCATCGTGAGAAATGAGCAGTTGGCCTAAAAAGCCGGCATCTCGAATTTTCATAATGCGTTCTGCATACCACTCAATGGAACCGTGCTCTCCCGGCTCTTGCTCTGGGTTGAAATTTACATTATCCAGCGCAATCCAGGCGCCCATTCCTGCAGCTTCAACGTTTCCCTCCAATGTGCCGGTTTGAGCATGTGTCCAGGCCCAAGCCTTTGGGCTCACATTTTTCTGTTTCAACATTTCGATCTGCTCCATTGCAGGTATATCCCCTATAGTATGTGATAGAATGGTTAACCCTATATGCCGATGAGCAATAGCTGCCGCTTCAACCAGTTTTTTGTGGAGCGTGGTGAGTGGCTGTTCCTCAGCTACAGATATCTTTATAAATCCCGGCCTTATATCGCTGCCATCAATTCCGTTTTCAAATTCATCGATCCATCGTGCAGCAATTTCATATGAATTCTCATGATATACATAGCCGGGAATAAAGCGGTTCTCAACAGCTCCGTAAAACCCGGTGTTGGTTAAAATTTGAATTCCCGACAGGCGTGAAATTTCAGCAAGAATGAAAGGATCTCGCCCGAGATAGGCGGGAGTTGCTTCTATAATTGTATCAATTCCGCGGCCACTTGCTTCCTGAAAATAGGGCAGGGCACGTTGAACAACTTCATCTCTGTCCCAGCGATGGTACCCGGTGCTATCGGCTCCAATCCAGTCTACCATTACATGCTCATGAGACAGAGTTACACCCATATCCGTAGAAAAAATGGCTCCATTAACTGTCATAATTGAATAATCTGCTTCCTCTGAATCGCATGAAAGAAGCATAGTAGCAATTATCAAAAGCATCATACACCGTTTATGTTGAAACATATATTATGGATTTGGTTTTTCGTTTGATGGCGCCCGCTAAATCAATAACCATGCAAGAATCTGCACGGTGATTAGGCCGGTAACTCCCATAATCAGTGTAGCTATTGTATGGGTTTTCAGTGCTGTTGATGTATCCATTTCTGAGAATTTTGCCACAACCCAGAAATAGCTGTCATTTACGTGGGATATGGTTAGCGAACCCGCACCAATGGCCAACACCACAAGTGCTGCTCCGATGGTTGAGTCAAACCCGAGTGGCTCCAGCAGCGGCGCTGTGATGGCAGCAGCGGTGATTATAGCTACAGTAGACGATCCCTGGGCAGTCTTCAAAAAAGCTGCAATCAAAAACGGAACCAGAACCCCTAAGCCTCCAATTTGTGCAAACTGAGAGGCAAACTCACCAAGGCCTGTTTCCCGAAGTACCGCCCCAAAAGCGCCTCCTGCTCCTGTAATCAAAATGATAATTCCGGCTTTTTTTAGTGCCTCCTCCAGCCATTTATTCTGAATCTTTTTGCCACCGCCGCGAACCATCAGAAATGAAAGAACAGCGCCTATCAACAACGCAACAATCGGGTCGCCCACGAATTGAACCGCTGATAAAAACCAACCACCGCCAAATGGTGCTGCGGGAAGTTCAGCGATCGATTTTACTGCAATTAATAAAATTGGGGTGAGAATTGGCAGGATTGCAAGTTTAAATGATGGCGGGGTTTTGGGCTTTTCTGATTCAAGTTCTGAGAGCTCAAACTCAATGTTGAACCTTTTACAATAGAGTGTAGCCCAGGCAAGGGATGCAAACAGAACAGGCACCGAAACAATCAAACCTAAGATGAGAACCCAGCCAACATTTGCACCCAGTGTTGCTGCTGCGGCAAGCGGGCCGGGGGTTGGAGGCACAAAAACATGTGTGGCATAAAGGCCTGATGCGAGGGCAACCGCAAGCACAGCCAGTGAAATTTTTGCCCGTTTGGCTATTGCTCTGTTCAATGCCGAAAGTACAATAAAGCCGGAATCACAAAATACAGGAATAGAGACGATGTAACCGGTAAGGCTCATGGATAAGGGTGATTTTTTCTCACCAACTTTATCAAGAATTTTATTCGCGAGAACTTTAGCCCCACCGCTGCGATCCAGATATTCACCAATTATAGCTCCTGCTGCAATTACTATACCTATGCTTCGCAGCGTAGCCCCGAAACCATCAGCCAGCGAACCTACAAGAACTGAACCTTCAAGGCTTCCCAGAAAGCCCATCACAATGGCGCCGAATAGCAATGCCAAAAATGGATGAAGATTAAACCTTACCGTTAGCACTACAATGAGTGCCACCACAAACAGAAGAGATATAAATATAAACATCAGAAAAATTCAGGTTATCGCAGGTTGGTTGCCCGGTAATATCTGAATTTTTCAAGAAAGTGCAAGAAATGAGAAGAAATAATCATTTCAACTAAGGCCAGAAGAAATGCCAACAGAATTGAATTTCTGCCGACATTAAACTGAGGTATGTAACAAAGGCATATTGATTTACACCTGACTTGGCTGAGCGATTGCTGCTTCCCGTGATTCGAGAAACGCTGCTTTCTTCTCTACAATAAACTCTTTAATTCCATTTGCTGTAATGTACACAACAGGTATAAGCACAAGGGTTATAAGGGTTGATGCGGTTAGGCCGCCAATAACTACCCGGGCAAGAGAAGCTTGTATTTCTCCGCCTGCTCCCCATCCGAGTGATAGCGGCAACAACCCGAGTACTGTTGTGAGGGTGGTCATCAGAATAGGGCGTAACCTCAATCGCCCCGATTCCACCACAGCTTCAATAACACTCAGGTTCTTTTCGCGCCTCATCAGGTTAATGTAATCAACCAATACAATGGCGTTATTTACCACAATGCCAACGAGCATAATTACCCCCATTATGCTCTGCATATTAAAGGTTGTGTTTGTAAGCAACATTGTCGGAATGATACCGATAACAGCCACAGGAACGGCAAACATCACGATAAGGGGATCAAGAAAACGTTCAAACTGAGCCGCCATAACCATATAAATGAGTGCAAGCGCCATTAAAATAGAAATTATAAAATCGGTTTGGGCCCGCTGCTGTTCTTCGTACTCACCACCATACACAATGGAAAATCCGGGTGGCAATGTCAGGTCAGAAAGTTCAGCCTGAATTTTTTGCACGGCTTGTCCAAGCGGTACGCCGCTCTCAAGATTGGCGGTAATGTAGGTTACACGCTGCCCGTTTATTCGGTTGATACTCACCGGGCCTCTCGATGCTTCCTGGTTGATTACTGTAGAAATCGGTATGATGTCGCCGGCTGCTGACCTTACAGATATATTTTCAATATCAAGTGTGCTCATTCTGTCTTGTTCCTGCAACCGAACTGTTATTGGGTACTCATCGCCCCCATCCCTGAATACACCTGCACGGGTTCCGCCAACATTCGCCTGAACGGCCTGTGCCACTTCACGTGCGGTTAAGCCAAGTTGGGCTATTTTCTCACGGTCAAAAATAACGTTCTGCTCGGGCCGCCCCTCTTCCCGGTCTGAACGAACACCCCGTACTTCAGGTATTCTGTCCATTCGCCGCCTAATTTCATCAGCAAGCTCGTTTGATGTTTCAATATCAAAACCACGAAGCTGAATCTGTACAGCCTCGTCACCGCCAGAGCCAAATATTCGGCGAAGAATCCACAAACCACTCTGCGCACGAACCCTGAAAAATCCGCCGGGAATACTTCCTTCAATTTGATCCCGGATCTGATCGGCAAGTTCGGAAGAGCTGATAGTTCGTTGGCTCACATCAACCAGATTCAGTTCTACCTGAGCGCGGCCGTTGCGTACATCGGTAGACATATATTTAACCTGATCCATCGGTGCTATTGCAGTAACTTTCTCTTTCAGCTCAGCCAGATACCTGTTTGCCACAGCTATATTCATCCCATCAGCCAGAAAGAAATCAATTCGAATTTCATCGGCTTCTGTATCGGGTGCAAGCTCAGTATCAATAAATCCTGCTCCGTAAAACGAAACACCAATCAAAACTGTGGTTACGCCAAACACTACATATTTTCTTTTGATTGCTTTACGCAGGAAGCCACTATAACTATTCTCGAACTTCTCGAAAAATATCTGAAAGCGCCCTTTATCTTTCTTGGTAAGTTCCGTTTCCGGTTTAATAGTCATGAACTTGCTGGCAAGCATCGGTACCAGTGTAAGCGCGATCAAGAGTGAACAGACTAGCGCAAATACTACAACAAGTGCCAATTCCTGAAACATGGTTCCGGTTATGGTTTGCATAAATACCACCGGCAGAAAAATAACTGATGTGGTAATAGTTGATGCCACAATAGCGCCGGCAACCTCTTTTGTACCTACAAGTGATGCATCTATAAGAGATTTACCATTGCCCCGTTGCCTCACAATATTTTCGAGTACAACAATGGCGTTGTCAACTATCAGGCCAACCCCAAGAGCAAGCCCACCAAAACTCATTTGGTTTAAGGTAAGCCCGGTAAAATAGAGCAGCCCAAATGTTGCAATAATTGAAACCGGAATGGCAAGCGATATGATAAATGTGGTTGAACCATTCCGTAAAAACAGATAGAGAATAAAAATTGCAAGTAAGGCTCCCCACATGGCTGCCTGCTGAACATTATCGATTGAATTTTGAATGAACTCACTTTGATCTGTAACAATAAGCAGGTTGAGATCTTCTCTTTCCGTATTTATCCGCTCTACTTCTCGTGCAATGCTGCGTGATACTTCAACCGTGTTGGCGCCGGTCTGTTTTCGAATTCCCATGCGTATCATGGGTACATCGTTCACCTCTACAACACGCCCTATTTCAGCAAATGCGTCTTCTACGGTGGCAATATCCCGAACTCTCACCGGCCGACCGTCAATCCGGGTGACAATTGTTTCTGAAATTTGATCGATGGATGTAAATTCACCAAGTGTTCTTACATAGAGTTGGGTTAAACCATCCTTAACATTTCCGCCCGGCAGTGTTGTGTTCTCCGCAACAATTGCATTTTGCACATCAACAGCAGTGAGCCCGCTCGCCATCATACGGTCACGCTTTAGGTTAACCCTGATCTCCCTGTAAACTCCGCCCCATACATCAATAGAGCCAACACCGGGTATTTGCTCAAGCCGTTTGGAAATATCCCGTTCCAGCAGCCGGGTAAGTTCATCAAGCGGACGGAAAGACTGGGCCCCTAATATTACAATTGGTGAATCGTTAGGGTCGAATTTGCGAACCCGTGGTGTATCTGCTTCATCGGGCAAAGTTCTTCGCACACGGTCTAAAGCAGCCCGAACATCATTTGCTGCTTCGTCCAGATTGGTGTTTTGGGCAAAACTTAGAGAAACAACGCTTCTGCCTTCTTCTGAGCGTGATGTTACTTCATCAATATTAGCAACACCGGCAATGGCATTTTCAATTTGATCCGTGATTATCACTTCAATCTCTTCCGGCCCTACATTTGGATAGTCAACTGAAATAGAGAGCCGTGGAAATTCTATTGGCGGCAGAAGGTCAACTGGTAAATATCTGAAGCCCACAATACCCAAAACAATCACAATAAGGTAAACCATTGTGGTTGCAATAGGGCGTTTTACGGAGGTATCGGTTAATCCCATTTTATTGTTTGTTTAGTTTAAAGAGCTTTTAATTTTAACGTTCAGCAACGTTACCGTTCATTATTTCTCTTAGGAGATCCTGAGGCTGCAGCCTTTGCATCTCCATAATATTATTCCAACTCACCGGCCTTACTCTAACCTGAGGGCTATTATCTCTAAAGATTAGATTTTGCCCAACAGTTACAACCCAGTCACCGCTTCTTATGCCTGCCACACCGGCAGCATCCCGCCCTCTGGCTACAATTTCGATAGGTATAAACTCTACGTCTGTGGGGTTGCTCAATCCCGGAGATGATGCACCCTCTTCCAGCTCTTGAAGCAAGTCAGCTTCCATTCCAAAACTCGTAGCTACATATACTCCAGTTTCGCCTGATTGCGGGTTTCTGAAAATGGCACTTAATGGTATGATAGTTACCTGCTCACTTTCACCATATAAAATATCAACGGTTACGAACATACCGGGAAGCAATAAGCCCTCTTCATTGTCAATATCAATTTCTGCTTCAGTGCTGAAGCTGCCCGCGCCAAGAAATGGTGATATTCTGGAAATTTCCCCAGTTAGAACTCTGTCCGGAATGTTATCTGAAAATATTCGAACGGTGTTGCCTCTTTGTATATAGCTTAACATTCGTTCCGTGAGGTTAATGGTAATTTGTGACCTGCTGAGGTCGCCAACTGTGAACAGTCTGGTAGAGGTATTTACCTGCATGCCGATTTCTGCATTTCGCTGGCCTACTGTTCCATCAACCGGAGAGCGTATAATTGTTTGTTCCAGTGCATCATTCTGTTCTTCAACATTCGAACGGGCTTGTTCAACCTGGGCCTGAGCCAGTTCCACACTTGCCTCCGCAGATTCAAGCCTGGCCTGTATCTGCTCCATTTCTAATTCGCTGCTCAAATCTCTGTCAGCAAGTATCTGTTCTCTTCTCAATTGAGATTGAACTTCACCCAGTGCAGCCTCTGCCTGCCTTCGCTGAGCTATGTTGATCCGGAGGCTCGCTTCTGCCTGCCTCAGGCGTTCACGATATTCAGTATCCCTCAGCCTTAATAATGCATCACCACGGCGGATATCATCCCCATTCTGTACATAAACCTCTTCAATTGGTGCACTTATTCTGGGGTATATGTCAACCTGGTTTGCAGCCCTCACAACTCCGTTCAGCCTCTCCTCTAATGGTAAGCCACCAAACTGTGCCTGCACTGCTTCAACAGCGGGAATAGTTGTATTGTTATTACTATTACCTTGTTGATCTTCACTGCCGCAAGCTGAAAAAGTAATTACTAATGCTATGGCTAAAAAAAGTATCTCTTTCTGTTTCATATAATTTTGTTACTTAATTGTCTTAGTAAGAATAAATAAAAACCTCATTATCATTCCTGCTTCAATGTTAAAGGATTTAAACGGCAGCTCATTTTCTTTAAAAATTTGAAAATCGAACCTTTTTTAAATCCAAATTCAATACCGGTTTTTATCCATACACTTAAGCCTGAAATTATTTGCAAGATCAGATGAATTTCCGCGTTTAGTGACCATGAATAAAACATGCAATTCTTTGTATATTTAAAGCGAAACAAAAAACCGTTACGTAGTTGCTTCAATGAATAGAAAAGTTGTTATTGGATTAATCATCACCATTTTCATCGGAATTTTTGCCTATTTCTCTTTTAGCCAGATTTTGCCTGAAGAGATAGAAAATGCGCCCGAGTGGATGCCCCTGAACGAAGCTATTCAACAAGCTGCAGAACATGACCGCCTCGTGATGATTGACATCTTTGAAGTTGGCTGCCAGTTTTGCCGGGCTATGGACAGGGAGGTATACCCCTCACCAACGATCAGAACTATTCTTGACCGCGATTTTTTCCCCGTAAAGATTAACGGCCACTCCGAGCAGATGGTTACTTTTTTGGGTGAAGAGATGAGAGAGCGCGATTTTGCAACACGAATGGGCGTTACAGCATACCCCTTTGTTGTAATTATGGATGGTGAAGGCAATGTTTTGGACAGGCGGCGCGGCTATCAGGATGTGGTAGGTTTTTCGCGATTCTTAAACAGCTCTGTTCAGCGAGACAGTTAAAATTTAGGTTAAGCGCAGATAATTGAGCTCAAATTTTGTGGTATTTGAAGCCATTTTTTCCTATCCCAAAACTACTTTTTTATTATAATTGGTGACCTCAAACCATCACCCACACCCGATACTATATGACCTGGCTACTCATTGGTATTCTGATCTATGTATCCATTCAGCTGGGTATTGGCTGGTGGGTCTCCCGTTTTATAAAAACGGAGAAAGATTATCTGCTTGCAGGCCGAAAGCTGGGGTATATACTCGGCACCTTTACAATATTTGCCACTTGGTTTGGAGCGGAAAGTGTAGTTGGGGCTTCCGGTGCCATCTATTCCGGAGGGCTTGCAGGGGGAACAGCTGACCCCTTCGGCTTTGGGCTTTGCCTTATCCTGATGGGCCTCGTTTTTGCCATTCCACTTTGGAAACGAAAGCTCACCACACTTGCTGACCTCTTCAGGCAGCGGTACTCATCAGGTGTTGAGAAAATTGCCGTTTTTATGATGGTACCCTCTACGCTAATGTGGGCTGCTGCACAAATTCGTGCATTTGGCCAGGTGCTTACTGCATCCTCTTCCCTTGAGCTTGAAGTAGCTATTGCCATCGCTGCAACTATTGTTATTGTATATACAATTTTAGGTGGGTTGCTTGCCGTAGTCTATACCGACCTGATTCAGGGGGCCATATTGATTATTGGGTTAATTGCACTCTTCTTTCTTGTAATTTTTAACACACCGGATATTGCAGGTGTCTGGAGCTCTATTGACCCCGACAGGCTCACCCTCAGGCAGCCGCCGGGCACACCACTTCTCGAAAGGATTGATATATGGGTAATTCCGCTTTGCGGCTCTGTAGTAGCGCAGGAGCTTGTAGCAAGAGTTATTGCTACCCGCTCACCAAAGGTTGCACAGCGTTCATCCATTGCTGCCGGTTCCATGTACCTCGGCTTTGGGTTGATCCCCGCATTCATCGGGCTTGTTGGCCTGCACCTAATGCCAGGCCTTGAAGATTCCGAGCAGATTATACCGCTGATGGCGCAGGCATATATGCCCACCATACTCTATATCATATTTGCAGGTGCTCTGGTTTCAGCCATTTTATCAACGGTTGACTCAGCACTGCTTGTGGCTTCGTCGCTCATATCTCACAACATTGTGGTAAAAAGTAAGCCCGATATGCCGGAACATAAAAAAGTAGGCTGGGCAAGGTTCTTCGTTCTCATTTTTGGCATTCTTGCCTGGTTCATCGCAACCAATGCCGAGGGGGTGTACAATCTGGTGGTTGATGCCGCAGCATTTGGCACTGCCGGTATCTTTACCATTGTAGTTTTTGGGCTTTTCACAAAACTTGGCGGAAAATTCGCAGCTGCGGTAACACTCTTTACAGCAATGAGCGTTTGGCTTTCAGCAACCTACCTGTTTGAGCTGGAGTGGGCCTATCTTCTCTCCCTCATCTGTGCAATTAGTGCCTATTTAATTAGTGCACGGGCAGAAAAGATGATTCTTGCCAGATCTAATTAATGTGAGTACGACTTAAGATTTTATTGAAGAGTGTCCCTCCGCCTTAGGCGGAGAGGAATGGGGTATGAAAAGGTTTGATTATAAGCTCATTTGTGAAATATCCGAGTCACATCAACACTCAGAGGGCCATCCCCCTGGCCCCCTTCGAAGGGGGACTTTTTTAGACTTCGGAAGTCTCTATTGAGTATATCAGGCGTAATCCCGAACTCCGCCCATATCCACCATCAAATCAAACAAAGCGGTATTGCGAACAAAGGTTGGGATGCGCTCACTGCCCGGGCCCCAGGCGGCTATTTCTACATAATCAGAGGTATGGTTAGTGCCAATGAAATAGATGCCATTGTAGTTCGCCAGAATTCCGGACAGCACACCTTCAGGGCCCTGTCGATTTCTGAAAGGAGCCCTGAACTCTCCGGTAAATGCCTGAAATGCCATGATGGCTTCATCCTCTTCAATTTTTGTGCTGCTGGCATACTCAATCAGCTCACGAACCCGGTTTACCGTTACATGACCGCCTACTGCATCATCAGACCAATGAAAGCCCAGCTCACCATAGATCCATTCAAAACTTTGTTTGTAATCTTTTATCGTATCAAGCATAGGGGGAGATTGTCGATAACCACTTCCCAATCCGCTTAAGCCCGGGTTTGCATTACCATGATCTGTGGTGAGGATTACAAGGGTATCATCGCGATTTTCTGTGTAATCGAGCACAACTTTAATGGCATCATCAAACGCAATCTGATCATAAATCAACCCTGAAGGGCAGTTCGTATGGGCAGCATGATCTACCCTGCCGCCTTCTACCTGGAGAATAAACCCTTTGCTGTTTTTCTCGAGCCGTTTGAGAGCTTCGCCCGTCATCTCTGCCAGTGTTGGTACATCTCTCTGCAGCTCTTTTGATGATTTGTGGTCTACTGTATAAGGCAGGTGTGAATCGGAAAAAATACCCAACAGTTTTCCCTCATCCGTGGCACTCTTTAGTTCATCCTTTGTTTTTACCACAGTGTAGCCGTTCTGGGAAAACGTGGCGTACAGGTCTTCCCCGTCAGGCCGCCGTTCCGCCGAAAATTGATTATTCCCTCCACCCATAAGCAGATCAAAGTTTCGCTCAGAATATTGAACGGCAATCTCATTTTCCATTCCTCTCGATGGCATATTAATCGCAAAGCCAGAGGGAGTTGCATGGGTAATACGCGTGGTTGTAACCAGGCCTGTGCTTTTACCCGCATCCCTGAAAATTTCGCAGATGGTTTTATACTGCTCATTATTTGGGCCCCAGTTTACTGCACCATTATTTATCCGTTTACCAGACCCCCAGGATGAAGCTGCCGCAGACGAATCGGTTACATTAGAGTCAAGAGGGGCCATATCCATCAATCCTCGATAGATATTTTTATCAGATTCATACATGTTTACCCAGTGTGTTTTTTCACCAGTTTCTGATTGTTTTACAAGGTCAGCCAGGGCAAGGGTGCCGGAACTCATACCATCAACCACCAGAAAGATTACATTTTTTGCATCCCCATAGCTCGATTTTCTTTCTGCTTTTCTGGGTGCAAACCCAAGTGCGCTGCTCCCTGCTGCCAGGCCTGACAGCGCTCCCGTTTTAAGAAAATCGCGTCTGCTGAATCTGTTCTTACTCATGTCTGTCTGTTCTTTTGATGGTTAACTTTACCTGTTTGATGGAATGTACTGCAAACAACAATATAGTGCGATTAACGAATCATTACGGATATGATTTTGGGCGGACGTTAATCTAACCCAAAAGAGTTAAAAATCTTCTGCATTAGCAAACAATAAAAATATATACCTATACGATTTATAATCTGTTTATTCTGCAAAACCGTATGCACTACAATAGTTACATGAACTTTACTGCACTTTCTTATATTTCATGGATGAAATAAAAACTAACATCAATCAAAATAAACCAGATATGACAAGAAGCTATGTTTACTTAAATGAGATAAAGGCCATCGGCCGATCGGCTTTTTCGGCACTCCTCGTTTCTATGCTGTTATTTACTGCGGCATTTGCACAACAGGGTGTTACACCTTTGCATATTGCAGAAATGAAAGCGGTTAGTGGCGCAGTTATTTCCGATGATGGCAACCACATCGCCTTCACGGTAAGTGTGCCGGCAGACCCTTTTGAAGAGAATGCACCTAATCAAAACCATCTTTATGTAATTGATGTGCAGGAAGGCACCAAAACTGCCTATTACACTACCGGTTCGGTTGCTTCCATACAATTCCGGCCGGGCACGAAGAGCGTATCTTTCCTTACTCAGCGCCCCGGAGATGCAACACGGTCGCTTTATGAAGTGCCCCTGCATGGCGGTGAGGCAAAAAAAATCTTCAGCTTTGCAAGAAACATCCTTTCCTACACATGGCACAGTGATGGCAACCATATCGCTTTCACTGCGTTTGAAGAAGCTGAGCGCTCATCTTCACCACTTCCTTACCAGGCTGAGGTATTTGAAGAAAATCAAGCCAACAGAAAAGGGTATATCACCAATGTTGTACGCGAAGGCCATGAGCCACACCTAATGCAGGTAGATGGCTCTGTTTACATGATTGAGTGGAGCCCTGATGGGAGCCAGCTTGCTGTTTCAGCGGCGCCAACTCCGGGAGTTGATGACTCTTTTATGGCACAACAGGTATTTATTGTTGATTACAGAACCCGTGAAATTTCCGCAGAGATCAACAACCGCGGAAAGCTTGGCCAAATTGCCTGGAGCCCCGATGGGCAGCGGCTTGCACTTAGGGCAGCTGCCAATATCAACGACCCAATTGACGGGCGTATTCTGATTGTCTCTGCCCGTGGAGGAGTTCCACAAATTATCGACGAAGATTTTGAAGGCAAGTATGAGCAGATTCGCTGGTCGGGCGATTTTGAGCTCCAGTTCCTCGCAAGTGAAAGCACATCTTCCGTTCTTGGAACCATTGAAATGAATGGATCAAACAAAAATATTCAGCTGCGTGCAGATGAACATGCAATAAGCTCGTTCAGTGTGGCAGAAAATGGAGACATTGCATTTGTAGCCAGCTCGCCGGAGCATCCATCAGAGGTATTTCTTCTTGAAGCGGGAAGCTCATCACCTGGCCGAAAAACCTATCACAATCCCTGGCTCAACAATGTAGAGTTGGGGCGGCAGGTAGTGGTATCTTACGAAGCGCGCGATGGTGAGTTCACCATAGATGGAATGCTGATCTATCCGGTAGGCTACGAAGAGGGTACAGCAGTGCCTCTCATCACGGTAGTACATGGTGGGCCGGAAGCACACTATAGCAATGGTTGGCTCACGGCATATTCCATCCCGGGCCAAATGGCCGCCGCTGAAGGCTATGCTGTTTTTTACCCCAATTACCGCGGCAGTACAGGACGTGGCATTGAGTTTATTTTCAGCAGCCAGGCCGATTTAGCAGGTAAAGAGTTTGACGACATTGTTGATGGCGTGGACTATCTGATTGATCGCGGCATTGCCGACCCAAACAGAATTGGTGTAACAGGCGGTTCTTATGGCGGGTATGCTTCCGCATGGATGAGTACCTACTATTCCGACAGGTTTGCCGCAGCAGTGATGTTTGTTGGAATAAGCAACAACCTCTCAAAATGGGGAACAAGTGATATTCCTGAAGAACTCTACCTTGTGCACTCGCGCGAAAGAATGTGGGAATCCGACAGAAAATGGCTGGACTACCTGAAGCGCAGCCCCATCTATTGGGTTGATCGCGCTGAAACGCCCATCCTCATTATGCACGGCTCGGAAGATACACGCGTACACCCGGCACAGTCTCTTGAGTTGTTCCGTCACCTGAAAGTACGGCGGCCTGATGTGCCGGCAAGGCTGGTTTGGTACCCTGGTGAAGGCCACGGTAACAGCCGTGCAGCTTCCAAGCTTGATTATAACATCCGCATGCTCCAGTGGTTCGACACCTACCTGATGACTGGCGACCGAACCGCTGAGATGCCACACTGGGATCCACCGATTCCGGTGAGGGAGTAATTCTGATTGACCGTTCGATCTTGAGCCGAAGGAGATTTTCTTCTTCGGCTTTTTTTGTTTTAAGCTCTGCACATCAGAATTTCATGTTGTTAAACGTTGTGTAGTTCAATGAAAGAACCGCCGCATTTCGTATCATATTCAGTCCACCTCAATACCTAAAAGTAACAGATGGCCGCAAAAAAGAAGGCTCAACAAAAAAAGAGTTCATCAAAGAAGAGGGGCTTTTTGTACCTACTGGCTATCTTTTTACTGGTAACTGTTGTAGCAGGTATCTATTTGGTTCGAAATGCTGAAGATTTGGCTAAAAACCTGCTCATCAGCCAGGTTAATGAGCAGCTTGCCCCTCATGCTGAAATTGAGATAGAAACATTTTCTTTTTCGGTTCGCCCGGCTGCAATTACTCTTAGCGGCATAAATATTGTACATACAACTCCCTTTAAAGAGATTGAGCCGGTTCGCAGAACAGACTCTATTCGGCTGTTTGAGCTAAATGAAGCTTCTGTGGAGGGTGTAAGCTTGTTTAGGCTGCTGATACGCAGGCAGTGGTCGCTGGGTGCTTTTACTGTTGATGGGCTTAATATTGAGTTAACACCCTTTCCGGATGATGTCGATACCGGCAGCGGTGATGAGCCATTCGTATTTCCCCTTTATGTGGCAGAAACCGTGCTAAAGAATAGTAATTTCGCATATTACAAAGACAGAACCACAACTAGCCACGCCTTCAAATCGAGTAATATATCAGCAAATGTCTCCGGCATCTCTTTCTCTGAGCCGAATGCACCGATACATACTTTTTTTACTAATATTTCTTTTCGTACCGACACGCTTTCATACATCACCAATGATGAATTGTACCACATTAATGTTTACAATTTTGATGCAGACACGGCTGATGAAACTATCCGTTTTTCAAAAGCCGAGATGATTCCACAAAAAACTGCAACACAAATCGCTGAGGAGCGAGGTTTTCAGTCTGATCAATACAACTTTACTTCAGGCCCCGTAAAAGCCTCAGGAGTAAACCAAAAAGCATGGTTTGAGAACGATGAGTTAAAACTCACATCACTCTTCATTGAAAGCCTCGACATCCTCATCAACAGAGATAAAACATACCCCAGAGAAGAGAGGGAACACCGCCGGCTGCCACAACAGCAATTTCTTGATCTTCCATTTATCGTTTCGGCTGACACAATAACGTGGGATGGTGGAAGTGTACGATATATCGAAAAATATCCTCAGGAAGGCAGAGAAGGAGAAATCTCTTTTTTTGATGTAGATGTAACCATTCACAACTTACAAAACTACAGCAGAGATGATTCGGTACGTGTGCGAGCCGCGGCTAATTTTTTAAATGAGGTACCTATTGAAGTAAACTACCTTTTTTCGATCCGGGAAAATGCGGGGCATGCAATTTCGGGTAAAATGGGAGGCTTTAACATGGAAATGCTGAACCCTATCATTGAAAATATGGCTGCAAAACAGATTCGCAGCGGTATGTTGCAGGAATTCAGGTTTAACTTTCATGCAAATGAATATTCAGCCAACGGATCACTCCATATGGTATATGACGGCCTGGAGATACGGTTTCTTGATGAAGATAGCCTTGAAGAGACACGAAGCCGCAGGTTACGTTCGTTCCTTGCTAATAGATTGCGAGTTCGTTCCGGCAACGACATTGATGACCCCCGGGAAGGTACGATAGACTTTGAGCGGAATGTGGAACGTTCTATTTTCAACTACTGGTGGCGAAGCGTACTTTCCGGTATTGAGGATGTAGTAATCAGATAAAAACTCCCAAGTTCTTAAGTTATTTTTTAATCAGACAAGCGTTATTATATTATTTTAATATGTATTTCTTCATTGTATCAAAAAAATGACCCTCCGTTTTATTTTCTCATTTTTTATTATTTCAAGCCTTCTCTTTCATTTTAAAGTAAGCGATAATGGAATGATTCTTTCATCCGCTATTGCCCAGCACCAACAAGATGAAACTACTGCGAGAGACACCACCTACATCAGGCTTCTGAATGAAAGGGCTGAGGCTTTAATGCAAGTAGGGGAAAAAGATTCTGCTAAAGTTCTGATTGATGAAGCTCTTACGCTTGCACGTTTTCTTAATGATATTGAGGGAGAATCGATTGCTGCCCGAAATCTTGCGTTTTTTTATTCAGGCCGTGGCACACCCGAAAAAATAATTTCTGAGATTGCACCCATTTTTGAGCGGTATGAAGGGACCGCAATGGAGATTCAAATTGGCAACCAGATGGGTACTGCTTATAATATGATGGGAAATTATCAGGAGGGTTTGGAGTTCTATCAGCGGATGAAAGAGCTTGCCGAACAACGCGGTGAAACCCGAATGGCAATCGGTATTACACAAAATATTGGGAATAGTTATAAATCACTGGGTGATATTCCTGCTGCTATTGAAAGTTATCTTACAAGCCTTGAGCTGGCTGAGGAGCTGGGTGATACACTCATAATGGCCGTGGTTCTTGATAATCTTGCATCGATAAATGTAAATCAGGGTAATTTTGAGATTGCAGAAAATTATTTGCATCAGGCTCTTGAAATGAACATCAGTAATAATCACCGGAATAACCTGATTACGAATTACATGAGTTTTGGCGGGCTTTACAAAAATATGGGACGCCATGAAGAGGCTCTGCAGTACTATAATTTGGTGCTTGAAATTGCAGATGAACTCGGAAACGTTCTTTCAAGAATGCAGGCGCTTTACAACATTGGCCTGCTGTACACTGATATGCAGGAGTACGATTTGGCGATGGAAAATTTCAGGCAATCACAGGAGCTTAGCAGCCAAAACAATATTTTCATAGGCTCTTTCTTTAACCAGGTTGGCAAGGGAAATGTTTACAAAGAACTGGGTAACTACTCCCGCGCTATAGAACTTTATGAAAACGCACTATCCATCGCAAAATCTGTAAATGCAACAGACTTCATCAAAGGAACCCTCGAGAATCTATACGAAGCACACGAACTTGCCGGCAACATAGAGAGTGCGTTTATTTATTTGAAAGAGTACACAGCATTAACAGATAGTATTGCAAGAACAGAACGGGATGAAGCACTTGCCCGGCAAGAGGCATTGCTTGGGCTTCGTCTTGAGCGTGAAAACAGATTACTCTTAGAGGAGACCATACAGGCTCAACAAACTGCTGCTATTATTACGAGAGTAGCGCTTGTTCTTATTGTAGCGGCCCTTCTAGGGATCATAGTTTTATACAGAAATAAGAAGAAAGCAAATATCTTGCTTAGGCAGCGTACTGAAGAGTTATCAGAAGTAAATGCAATGAAAGGCAGGCTTCTTTCAATGCTTGCACACGACCTGAGGTCGCCTATATCAAGTATTCAGGGGGTGGTTTATATGATTCGTGAAAAACTGCTCGACGGAGAAGATATCGAAAAAGCTTTAAGCCAAATAGATATGCAGCTTCAGCAGGATATAAACACGCTAACCAATTATTTGGAATGGGCACAAAATCAAAAAAATGGAATCGCTGCTGATATGAAGCCCATCAATTTGAAAAACCTTGCCCGGGATGCCTTCTTCGAAATTAAAAGAACGGCTGATAACAAAGGAATTTTTACTCAAAATCACCTGAAAGATGACCTGTTTGTTCTTGGTGACGATCACATGATGCGTGTAATTTTGAGAAACCTATTATCTAACGCCGCCAAGTTTGTTGAAGCCGGTGACCGCATTTCGATCAGTGCAATTGAAAACGGCCAGCATGTAAGCATTTCAGTATCAGATACCGGCCCGGGTATCTCACCGGAAAGGCTCGCAAACATCTTTAAGCCTTTTTATAAGGGCAGCCGCGGCACCAGCGGAGAGATAGGAACAGGCCTCGGTTTATCCATTTGTCAGGAATTTGCAGAAAAGCAGAACGGTTCCCTAAATGTAGAATCTGAAATCGGTAAAGGCACAACGTTTACAATAAGCCTTTTAAAAGCAGAAGAACACGAGCCTGTTGAAAGCAATTTGAATTAATTATTGTCCCCTCAAAGCTCAGCGTAACCCAATCTCTTTTCCCAGAGCATCAAGGTATGTTCGCATAAACGCTACTCTCTTCTTTGCCTCTTTTTTTGCGGAATCCGTATGCATCATTGCCGGTAGTTCAAAAAGCTTTGAGTAGAAGTGATCTATCGTCCACCTTGTATCATCGGGCGGTCGCTTTAAACAAAAAGGGTCATCAGGATGATAAAGGTTCCTGTTGAGTTCACCCCCAACCAAAAAACAGCGCGCAATTCCAATTGCCCCAAGCGCATCGAGCCTGTCGGCATCCTGTACGATTTTTGCTTCGATCGTTTCAGGTGTTATGCCTGCAGAAAAACTATGTGCATGGATAGCATGCTGAACCTGCAACCGCCTTTTTTCTTCAAGCCCTATGGACTTCAAAAAATCGCCCGCTTTTTCTGATGCCAGTCGCGATACCTGTTTCCGATTTGGGTGATTTTTTGGCAGTACAACACAATCGTGAAGCCATACTGCAGCTGTTACAATCTCTGTATCTGCATTCTCTTTTTGTAACAGCATTTTGGCATTAGCTACAACCCGCTCTGTGTGTGCAAGGCCATGTGCGCTATCAGTTAATGGCCTACTCTCTAAATATTGCCGGCAGGCTTTTTCAAGATCAGTTAATTCCATTACCACCTTTGGAAGGAAGCTCTAAAATTACTTTTGTCCCTCTCTCTAATTCGGATTTTATCCACATGCGGCCACCAAACTTTTTGGTTACATACCACGCTTTTGTCAGCCCAAAACCACCGCCCATAGTTTTAACTTTCTCTTTAACATTGCTGCCTCTGTAACCAAATTTTACGATCTCCGGAATTTCTTCTTCGGGTATTCCGTAGCCGTTATCTTCTACAACAAATCGGAGAGTATCTTTTTTCTGCGATATACCCACGGTTATCGCGCCGCCGGGAGGGGTATATTTTCTGGCGTTCGCCACAAGGTCTCTGATTACATCTTTCAAAAGAATTGGCATCGTAATGCTGGATGTTTCGCTCGAAATTTTAAACTGAACCAGATAATCCTTCTCTTCCTGTTCGGCGATGTTATATATAATGCGGTATCTGCCTTTGCTATTTTTCTCAAGAGCATGAAAGAACTTTTTGAAGTCCTTTTCAAACTCGTTGATAGAGTACGCTTCCCATGCATCCGGGTTATTCCATCGCTTATTTAACTCTTCTATACGTATAGACAATACTCTGAAGATCTCACGAAAAATAAGAGTGTAATCCTCAGTTGGCGTGCCATCTGTTAATTCCGGCTGTTTTTTTTCGAGCGAACGTAATGCCCCAAATAGGCTTTTTTCAAGGCTTTTAAGAGTTTGAAAATCAAACTTTTCCTGAGCTTGCTCCCGGGCAGCATCAGCAAGCTCTGCTATCATCTCAAGAGGGGCTTCCAAAACCTCCGGATAGGTTGAACTCATCTGTATTAACTGCAGCTGGCTGCTTACCACTGTCAACACATTGATCACAGAATGCATCTCAATCTGATCAATCTCAGCTTCACTAATCTCTACTTCTCCAACTATTTCCATCCGCCAACTATGTGCTCTATTAACACTGTATGTATAAAATAAAGATATTGTATTTACTGAATTATAGCACCCTCTGCATTTCCATACTCTGCCCATGAGCCTTCATAAGGCCTCACGGAATCGTAACCCATTAATCTTAGTGTAAAATAGGCGTGTGAACCCCGAACATTGGTATGGCAATGAGGAATTACCTCTTTATCCGGTGTAATGCCAAGAGATGTGTAAAGATCCTGAATTTCTTGTGCCGGCAAGAAATAGGGTATGCCTTCCGGCTGCAATACATTTCTCCATTCAAGGTTAACAGCATTGGGAATATGTCCGCCACGTTCGGCTCTAACTTCCTCACCGCTGAATTCTTCGGCTGAGCGGGCATCAAAAATAATCTTGTTGGGGTCGTTCGCTGCTTCCATTACATACGTTATATCGCACGACTTAGCCTCCTGAATTTCAAACCTAAACGAACCAGGCTCTTTTGTGTGATGCATATTTTGAACAGAATAGCCTGCATCTAACCAGCCGGCAATGCCACCATTTAAAACGGAAGCATTTGAAAAACCATAATAATCCAACGCATAAAAAAGGCGCGCTGATGCCAGCGAGTTGCCTTCATCATAAATCACAACACGGCTATCGTTGTTCAGGCCGATTGCCCGCATCTTTTCCTGAAAAACATCCGGGCCTATCAGAAAACTCGCAACCGGATGATCGGGATCTGTAAGCTCACTCACAGCAGCAAAATGTACCGAAGCGGGTATTATGGAGTCTGACACTTCCTCTCTCGCATCAATTAAGAAAATATCATCAGAAGCTAACAGGTTTCGCAACTCTGTTGCTTCGAGCAGAAGATGAGAGTTTGGATAATCAGTAAGTGGCTCTGGTTCAGGCGGTGTACAGGCGGTACAGACAAACAGCAGAAGAAAGAAGAAAGTTATTACACGCATTTTATTATCGGGATTTGTTCAAGTCTCATAAAAATACAAAAATTTGATGCGCAGAGTTTACAACTGATTACTGAAACTTATTTAAATTGAACATTCAACAAATACCTCAGCTTCTAATCGAAATAATGTTGGAAGTAACGCTGCCGATTAACCATTTTGTTGTCTGTATAGTATCTTCACTCTGTCGCTTAGCGCTAAACCTATTTTTTAAACTGAAACATGCCCTGCTTTAATTATGACTCAACAAGAAAAATCTGTCTCTGAAAAAAATACTGACTTGCCCTGGTACAGTAAATCTGCAGATGATGTTCTTCATCAGCTACAAACATCAAAAGAGGGGCTTTCGGATGATGATTTTAAAAAACGCCTGGAAGAATACGGGCCCAACAAACTTCCTGAGGGCAAGACGCAATCTCCCATTGTTCGGTTTCTGCTGCAGTTTCATAATGTATTGATTTATGTGTTGATGGTGGCTGCTGTAATAACCGCTTTACTTGGCCA
>SLLL01000244.1 GCA_007134085.1 Balneolaceae bacterium | reverse complement strand
CCCATTGTTGATGAGAACCGGGTTTTGATGAGGCGCGGGCTCGAACTGATCAACGAGTCGCCACGGGTGGGAATAAAGGCACTTCTGAACCTGATAGGGGCGAAACCGGGAAGTATTACAACCTCGAGCATTGTGTTTTCTATTGGCCCGCGCATAAATGCTGCAGGCCGTATGGGCGATGCTACCACTGCTGTTGAGCTTATGATTGCCGATGATGTAGTAAGCGCAAGCCGGTATGCATCAGAGCTTGAATCGGTGAATAAGATGCGGAAAACAGCAGATATGGAAACTATGAACCAGGCCACAGAGATGCTGGAGAATGAGTATAATATCGAGGAGATGTCGGCCATGGTGCTGCACAGCCCCGACTGGCATCTCGGGGTAATTGGTATTGTTGCGTCGAGGCTTGTGGATGCGCATTACCGCCCGGCAATAATGCTGAGCACCGTTGAGGATAAGATAAAAGGCTCTGCCCGCTCTATAAAAGGGTTCAACATCTACGATGCGCTGAAAGAGTGCGAAGACCTGCTTGATCAGTTTGGCGGCCACGAATTTGCAGCAGGTTTAACCATGAGCCGCGAAAATCTGGATGAATTCAGGCAGCGGATGAATGAGATTGCATACAACACCCTGCTGAATAACGATTTTAAGCCGGAACTGGAGATTTCAGCCGAGTTGGATCTGAGCCAAGTTGACATGAAATTCTGGAAACTGCTTTCCCAGTTCGAGCCGTTTGGCCCGGGGAATATGCGGCCGGTTTTTGTGAGCCGTAATGTTTGTATTGAAGGCCTGCCAAGTATTGTAGGCAGCGGCCATCTGAAGATGAAGGTAAAGTCCGATAACTCTGCCGTCTTCGATGCTATCGGTTTCAATATGCACGAATATGAGCCCAAACTGCGAAACTGCAGGCAAGGCCGTATCGATGTAGCCTACGTGCTGGAAGAAAATTACTGGAACGGCAAACGCACCATCCAGATGAGGCTGAAGGATATTCATGTTGAGGATTGAGGGCTTTCGTACAAAACGCCAAAGTGAAAAGGCAAAAATGTTGGCTTTGATCACTCAGGGATAAACAATGGTTTATGTTTGCCGTCTCACATTTTACGTTCAACAAAATAACCGTTGTGTTAAGATTCAATACCCCTTATATTTACTGTTCTGTGAGGGACTGTAGCTCAGTCGGTAGAGCAACGGACTGAAAATCCGTGTGTCGGCGGTTCGATTCCGCCCGGTCCCACACTTATAAAGCCAAGTTATTGTACGCCAATAACTTGGCTTTTTTGGTATAAACAAGGGTACAAACAAATTCGGGTTTTACGTTCTCGTCTGATAGTTGATATTTTTCTATTTTTGTGCGTGAATGGAAAATATGCTCTTCAAGTTTTTATTTTCGCACCTGTTTATATAAAGACTACCGAGCTATCACCATGGATTATTCAGATGGATCATGCGCAGGTTTCATTCTATCATATTCCCAATCACCAACTGTAATTTCATCCTCATCCTTACTCTTTCTTGATTCCAATCAGGTTTTTCACATTTCTTCAAAAACCACCCCTTCTGCTTTCTAAGCCTAAATTTTCGAGTAGTTCAAAGTTAGAACATGGCCCTTCTTTTTCACTTCCTGATGAACCGGCAAAACTACCAGGAAATAACTCTATTCATTACCGATTCCGATCCTCTATTCCAGAGTTTCAATTCTACACCTGAAACAATCTCCGAATCCGGTTCACAATCTTCTTGTTTTCCCTTTCCAGCATATACTTTTTTTCTCTGGCAAGTTTCTCCTCATACTCTTGTCGGTTATCTTTCTCACTCTCTCCAAGCAGTTTGCCATTCAGAAATCTTAAAAAAAGTTCTTTTTCATATAGTGAACCGTAGCCATTGTGCACATATTCCAAAAGCTCACCGTGAGGAATTCTGAGTTTACCGGTGTACCACTCTGCGAATGTCCTTTCCTGGTCCGAAAAAAGGTTTGCCTCTTCATCCCACTCGGGCTTAAATCCGGGTAATGTTAGTTCTACCAAATAGAGTCTGTTTTCGATGACCTCCCAGAATGCAATATACCCACGATAATTTCCCGTTGATGTGGCCGGGTAGCGGATCTCCATTGCCTCCAGGTACGGCCGTAATGGTTCCGTAGCTAATGAGTACTGTTGGCCTTTGTAAAGAATTGAGTCGCGTTTTTGGGCTGTCATGGTTCTTCCTTAATCCGTATTCCAATAAGCGGCTTCAGCTTCTTCACCAGGGCCAAATACATCAATCCATGGATTATCAGACGGATCATGCGCAGGATTCATTCTGTCATAATCCCAATCACCAACTGTCAATTCATCTTCATCCCAAATTCTTTTTCGTTCCAATTCATTAATATTTTGGCTTCTTTTTGATTGAATCTGACTAATTTCTGCATTTTGATTCTGTTCCCCCGTACTTTTTTTTTCAAACTTACTTTCCAGATATCTCTGCGAAAAAACTATTAGAGCACGTTTAAACTTTTCTTCATCAAGATCATCTCTGTATTTGCGAGCATTATAAAACTCATCGATTGCCAGCTCAAACTCACCCTTTTTCAAATGTTCTAAAGATTTATAGTAAAAAGAATCGGCCTTTCCGGAATTCAGTTCGTTAATTATGCGATTGAGTGGTAATTTATTTTTTGAATAGTCTAAAACCCGATGATCCACTTTTATCTCGCTTTTGCTAATCTTACTTCTTAGAACAATTCCCTCCAATGTGGTACACCGGCTAAGTGCAACGTATACCTGGCCATATGTAAAAGATGATCCTAAATCAGCAATGATTTTGTCAAAAGTTAGTCCCTGGCTTTTATGTACTGTGATCGCCCAAGCCAGTT
>SLLL01000028.1 GCA_007134085.1 Balneolaceae bacterium | reverse complement strand
CAGGCCGTTGAGGTTGAAGAGGCTGTTCTGGGCGCCATGCTCATAGAGCGCGAAGCCGCAACCATTGCACTTCAGCTGCTAAAACCGGATGATTTCTACAAACCGGCTAACCGGCACATTTTCGAAACTCTATTCGGCCTTTATGAACGCGGAAATCCGCTCGATCTGCTCACCATTGAGAACGAACTGCGCGATAACAATCTGCTCGATACCGTTGGCGGAACCGGATACCTCGCTGATTTAACCCGGTCTGTAAGCTCTGCGGCAAATATCGATTATCATGCTCAGATTATTTCAGAAAAAGCGATTAAGCGAAATCTGATTCTCAATTGCAATGAAATCATCAAAGCCGCTTACGATTCTACCACCGACGCCAACGATGTACTGGATGGCGCTGAACAACGAATTTTTGAAATTGCCAACACAAAATCACGGGCACAGGCTACAGCTATAGGTGATCTCCTCAAGGATACCCTCGGCTACCTCGAAGAGCTTCGCGGAAAACCGGAAGGTGTTACCGGTGTACCGAGTAATCTTGATGTTGACCGATACACATCCGGCTGGCAGCGGGGCGACCTTATCATTATTGCTGCACGCCCTTCCATGGGTAAAACGGCATTTACACTTACTGCGGCAAGAAATGCTGCACTTCATCCGAATGAGAATTTGCAGACAAACGTGGCAATCTTCAGCCTCGAGATGTCGGCGCAGCAGCTTGTACAGCGTTTTCTTACGATGGAGGCTCGTATTGATGCACAATCTGCCCGAACGGGCAAAGTTAAAGACGAAGATTTTGCCCGTATGATTGAAGCGGCAAGCCGTCTTTTCAATGCCAAAATTTTTATTGATGATACCCCCAGCCTCAGTGTTATGGAGCTGCGAACCAAGTGTCGCCGTTTAAAAAGTGAGCACGATATCGGCTTAGTTGTGGTGGATTATCTTCAGCTAATGACCGCAAGCTCGCGCGACATAGGCAACCGTGAGCAGGAAATTGCAACCATTTCACGAAGTTTAAAATCACTCGCTAAAGAGCTCGATGTACCGGTAATTGCACTTTCGCAGCTGAGCCGCCAGGTGGAACAACGCGGCGGGGATAAGCGTCCACAGCTTAGTGACTTGCGGGAATCCGGATCCATCGAACAGGATGCTGATGTGGTCTGCTTTCTCTACCGGCCTGAATATTACGGCATTACCACAACTCCTGAGGGGGAATCAACCAATGGCCTTGCAGAGCTAATTATCGGGAAGCAGCGAAACGGCCCGGTTGGTTCCACCCGAATGTTCTTCGTTAAGGAATATGCCCGGTTTGAACGCCTATCCCGCGTGGAAACCGGCCCCGGTGGTAATGATTATCTGAATGAACCGGTTGAATCAGGTGCGGCACTGCCTCCCCCAACACCACATCGCCCCGGCGGCGATGATGATGAAGCCCCTTTCTAAGATATCATGATGAGCATCCCTGAAGCGTCTTAAAGGCCTTCAGGCGTTGCGGGTTAACGCTTCAATGAGCTTTTTTCGGCCTGTATAAGACATGGTAAAATTTGAGAGATAAGCAACCCCATACCGCCCGAAGGCCCTCCGGGCGTTGCGGATATATGCTTCGTTGATTTACAGGTTATTGAAGACTAAATATTAGAAAAAGCTTGATCTCCGTTTCATCTTGAACAAGCTATGATCATTCTGCCAGCTGCCGAATCACAATGTGGCGAGCTTTACAGGTTAACGCTTCAATGAGCTGCGCACGATTGAAGGTTAACATTTCACTCTCGAAATACTTACTAATTGAGCTACAGGTTTTCGGACGGGGACGTCCGGCCTACGTAAAGGCGGCTGTACTCTTTGTTTTTCTAAGCTGATCAAACAAACTGTCGTAACGATCAATCATCCGGCTCCAGTCCAGATGTTTGTTGATATTCTGCAGAGATGCTTTTGGCAGGGGTTGAGTTTTTCCAGTGAGAAGATCTTTGAGGATGTGAAACAGGCCGTCCTCTGTATCATAAATCACAGGGGCATGAAGCAGCGGTTTGTGAAGCGAATCAGGTATCAATTCCGGGTAGTGAAGGCTATTTGGTACCAGCGGATGACACCCACAGTAAATTGCCTCCATAATAGCCACACAGAAAAATTCGTGCGTAGCTGTTGAAACCACTATGTCGCCGGAGTGGAGCAGTTTACTGTAGTTCTCAACATTCTCCACATACCCAAAGTGGGTTATCTGATCGCCAAACCGTTTCCAAGCTCTTTCAAACTCTTCAGGTTTTTTGTGCTGGGTATCACCGGCCAGAATCAGGTCGAACTCAAGGTCAATATCGTTCAGGCGGTTCAGCACTTTGAAAAACAAGGCGGGGTTACGGTCGAACTGCCACCGTTGATTCCAAACAATCACCGGTTTGCGATTGTTTTGGCGGGTATCGGGCTGTTCATCAAACACGGAGAGGTTCAGCCCCGGGTACATCACCATGCTTTTTTCGCGAATCTGATCTACGGTTTTGTAGTGTTTATCATCGGGGAAAAAATTATCCAAAAAGCGGGGCAGCTCTTCCAGAAAATCGTTCATGTGA
The DNA here is from genome assembly GCA_007134085.1 of Balneolaceae bacterium. Taxonomy (GTDB): domain Bacteria; phylum Bacteroidota; class Rhodothermia; order Balneolales; family Balneolaceae; genus Rhodohalobacter. The sequence continues at coordinate 325 of SLLL01000028.1, read as the reverse complement.
AACTTGGTGGTGAAGAGCAGTTTATCCGCCGAGAGCATGCTGATGTAATTTACATAGCAGTAGGTAATATCGCGTTCCTCCCCTTCGGGCATCGGCTGTGTAAGCTGATTTTCATGCATCATCATCACTTTGGGCGTATGTGCAAAGCGGGGATTTGTGAGTGCAAGAAAAGCAGGAAGGTTGGCCATGCTGCTTACCAGCAACAGGTCGATCTCTTCATTTATTTCAGCTGACATTTCAGCCAGCTTCACCGAATCGCCATGCATTCGCCATTTCCAGCGCCGGTAATCCAACTTAATGGGAATGATGTTATGGCGTGAATTCT
>SLLL01000122.1 GCA_007134085.1 Balneolaceae bacterium | reverse complement strand
TTTGTACACCTCTTCTCGATATGAGTCCATCTCCTCATGCCATCCTAAGTCCGGAAGAAGCATCTTCATGCATTCAACGCCCGCAAGAATGATTGACCAGTTATTTACTGTACGGCCCTCAAAGTTCTTGCTCGACAAATAATCTCTGTGGATTTCCACAAAATCAAAAAAGGTTTTTCGTACCTGGTCATAATTTTGCAATAGCAGCGCTAAGAACTCGGATAACCGTTCTGTGTAATCAGCTATATTGCGCACATTCTTAAGCTGCTCGTTTTTGATATGCCGATTAAAATTCAGGATTATTAAACGGCTCAGTGCAGCAGGATCGATCGGTTTATCATTTCCGGTCATCACCACACACGCTTTCATATGCGTATCGATGGTGGACTGATCATTCGAAAACTCCGCTTTTCCCGTACCGATGCGCTGATACCAGTTCAAAAATGAGCTGGTCATATCTGGCACATTACTATTCCCCTCCTTGTTGCGATAATCATCCAGAAAAAAGGGGAAAGATCGGGGCAATGTCATTCTTCGATTCAGCCCTTTTATCGTGTTTTGCTTCGATATCGATTGCCGGTTTCCATCACGATAGCCAAACAGGGCCATAAACCAATCCATACTGGTACTTTTACCGGTCCCCCTAACACCAAACTTAAAAAGCATAGGAACACCACGAAGTTTTTCCATGATTTCGCGGCTAAATACACAAGCGACCGCATAACCAATCGTAGTTCGAATATTCAAAGCTCCATTGAATGACTCCCATAATCGAAACGTTTCCGTGAGAAAGTGTTTTGTAGTAGGCTCAACCTGTCGTAATTGCGGAGGCATTACTTGCTGGCTGCCTGTGGGACAAACGATTAACTTGTTTTCATATGGTATCCGTAACTCATTATCAGCGGCAAAGAATGTTCCGGAATGGATGCAAAAGATCCCGTTTTCAAAAAGGAAAACACCCGGTTTGTATTCACCCCAACTTGCGGGAATTTGTACTGTAGGATACGATTGTTCTTTAAGCAAGAAATGATGGAAGCAATCAAATTGACCGTTATCACCCTGAAACTTCACAAAGCCTTTGGAAACCAAAAAGCTGGAAAACCGGGTTTTCGTTGTCAGTTCCTCATGTGTTACCTGCGCAACCACATACTTATCATCGCGGTTATTTAGCTCGATCCGATATTTTACCTGAATCTCATCAGGTTCACGCCCATATTTCTCTACGATATATTCACAGGCTTCCAGAATTCGAACTTCACAATCGACCAGTTTGGTCAGTTTTCGCTTATATTCAGCCTCACTTTGCGGAATTTCATCTTTCTTTAGGTACGGATGCAGATAACAGCCACCAAACATATTTTGAATCCCCGGTGAAATGTGCGACTTGACATCATCTGGCAGATTCTGTTCTCTGGCCATGGTTAATTTATCTGGTAAACTGTTCTTCGACTCAATTTCCGCAACCAGTTGTTTCTGTTTGCGCTTTAAAGGTGGTTTTTTCGTCTGATTACCATGCCTCAAGCTCTTTGGAATCCATCCCGTTTTATCAGCCACATCATAGATTTCATCCTTCAGCCAGTTATCCAAATTGTGTTTCTGAAATTTGGTGAGTGTGTACTCTTCCCATTTCTTTTTGAAATGTAGTGGCACCTTGTTTTTGGAATCATATAACCATTCAAGGGCCATTTCGAACCCTTCTTGCGGATAAACTTCCTTCATCGCGCGGAATAATACATCCTGATCAAAGTTTCTGGGTAAATACCATATCGCTTCTTTTAAATCGGTTTGATGGTGTTCATTTGCTGAATTTTGCGGATTGTTCTTTTCAGGTGATTTCATCTCTGCCCTCCAGAATGGTTTATAATATTTTGAACGGAAATCAAACTACGACTCTCAGCAGGATCTAATGGGTAATGAGATAATAGAATGGAACCCATCGAAGATTGATCTTTTTCGACTGCATAATCGAAATCCACTTGATGACTTGGCAGCTCAATTAAAAAACGCACCCGATACACATTTAGACTGATTATATTATTCTTCATTGTGTACCTCCCCCGAGAGTAAAGATCGTTTGTTGGTTAAAACTGGTCTTTTTGCTCTTCGAATGCGCAATGCTTTTGCGGCATTCCGCAAATCTGTTGAAGACCAAACCCGTCTACCACCAATTTTTTCAGGCTCTTCAATTGATTCGGATCGAAGTAAATTATCCAGGTCGTAATAATTTACCTTTTGCTTAAGCTGCTGGGACAAATATTCCGCAGCTTCTCCTGTAGTGAGGTAGTGTTTGATGTGCATTTAAATAGAGATTTACTTTTAATTTTAATTACAGTCATAAGAATTATGACTTTGACTGCAATAAATCTCTATGGAAATATTTAAATGGTTTTGGAAATAAGAAATTTGACTATTTCCAAATCCCTAACATTTTGATATTTAATGTTCTATTAAACCATACCCATTCCTATTAAATATCTATCCGAAAGGTACGAGCGAAGTTTTTGTATTAGAGCCGAAGAAATATCTTTTTTGTCGATACTGTTTTTTGCAGCGTGATGGTCTGGATATCGGTAGAGTTCTTGATTTAGAATGATATGCCTATCAATAGTGAAGCAGTCATATACATTCTTTTGAAACCTAAATTTAGTTAACAATTCTGATAATTCATCTATCGTGAGGCTATCTTTCTGGAAATTTAAAACCTTTCCTTCTTTTGAGGTAAAAACAATAAACCTAATATCCTTCAACAAATGAGTGACTGCATTCCAAATCGCATTGCGCATTGCATTATTTTCTTGGTATGTAAGTAAAATCAATGCATGAATTTCAGTGGGCCAATCTGAAAATTTTGTATTAGAAGTTTTAAAATACTTTATAACTTCAAATC
>SLLL01000215.1 GCA_007134085.1 Balneolaceae bacterium | reverse complement strand
TTAATGAATTCATACTGCTGAGTGATCATTTAAAATTGTGACAAATTACTAAAATAACGGCATAGATGGCTTTGAAATCCGGGGTGTAAGTAACCGAGTTACATTATTTATCAATTGTTTTCCGCCCATCTTTCCACTCAATTTCGAAGGATGTTGACTCATTAAACTGTTTTGAGCTTCGCGCCCACTTTCCATTTTGAAGAATTCTTGTAAAGCCTCTTTCAAGGGGAGCTTTCGGGTTCAGCTCTTCGAGACTGGCTATCTGTTTCTGAAGATGAATTGATTTTGCAGAAAGAACTCTTTCGTACCGGTTGCGCAGTTTTTCAGCCAGATTTTCAACTTTGCCTGAATAAGCTTCCACACTGCTTTTAGGGCTGAAGGCGTGGAAGCTGTACTCCGCCTGTTTTAAAGCTGAAGTTTTGGATGCCAGCAACACATTTACTCTGGACTGCAGTTTATCGGTGTAATTTTGAACTCTGTTGGTAAAAAACTTAAGCTTTTCCTGCACCACAAGAAGTGCATGCGAATGTGCCAGGCGATGAACATAGTCGCGATACCTTTCAATCTTCAGCTGCAGTACATGCTCAATTGATGCCGCGTAGTCCTCAATCTGCCAGCGCATTTCGTTTATATCAGGTGTGGCAATTACAACCGCCTGCGTGGGTGTGGCAGCCCGGGCATCAGCAACAAAATCAGAAATACTGTAATCTACCTCGTGCCCAACGGCACTAACCACAGGAATGGGGCAATTGAATATAGCCCTCGCCACAATCTCTTCGTTGAATGGCCATAAATCTTCAAGCGAGCCACCACCCCGGCCTATGATAATCAGATCAACCGGATTGGTTTGCTCTGCAAAGTAGTTCAGTGCTGCTGACAGTTCACCAGCAGCATTAAGCCCCTGAACGCTTGCATGATGCAGGTAAAGTGTAGCTGCCGGCCAGCGCTGTTCAAACGTTGAGTAGATATCATGAAATGCAGCTCCGGTGGATGATGTGATTATACCCACCCGAAAGGGGTAAGCGGGCAGAGGTTTTTTAAAGGCGGTATCAAAAAGCCCTTCTTTTTCGAGCTTCTGTTTTAGCTCTTCAAACTTTTGTTGCAATTTACCTATACCGGCCTGCTGAACAAGGCTAACAATCATCTGGTATCGCCCGTGAGGTGCATAAACCTGAATGTCGCCCCCAAGCACAACCTGCTGTCCATCGCGCAGTTCTGTATCTATTCTTGCAGCTGTGCTGCGCCACATTACACAGGGCAGTTGGGCACCATCATCCTTCACAGTAAAATAGAAATGCCCGTTTCTGCTCTCCGTTACATTGCTGATTTCCCCTTCAACCAGTGTGTCGCGGAAATTGTTTTCCAGCAGAGATTTTATGTTTTGTGTAAGCTCGGAAACGGAGGGTACATCGAATGCAAAGGGTAGTTGATTTGGCATGCCTCAAAAATCTGCTATTTGAACCTGAATGTCTAACAATGTTTACTGTTTAAAGATCTTTTACCCAGAATACCATTTTCTTATCGCTCTCTTCATTTTCGTTGACATCTTTCCAGCGGTATGTTGTGTACAGATCCTGGCGTTTCACGTAGCCGTATTTTTGCCAGATTGTATCTAGTGGAGTGTAATTATTTGGTCTCAACGGGTGATCTTCATCTCTCGAAACAGCGCAAAAACAGATGGTTTTAAATTCGCCAAGTTTTCTCGCATGCTCCTCGCGGCCGCTGATGAACGTTTGGTAAATACCCAAGCCTCGAAATTCAGGCAGCAAAATGGATTCACCACAATAGAAAACCTCTGATATATCGATGCCTGCTTCTCTGAAAGGTTTCTGAAACTCCTCGGTTTCATCAGACAACGGTAAACCTGTTGACGCACCAACCACCGAATCTCCATAAAGTACAAGTATAACTATACTGTTCGGTGCATTGAGATAGGTTTTAAGGTACTCTCTTTCATACGCGGCCGAACCATCATACAAATACGGAAACTCCCTGAATACACGAATTCGCAATTCCGCAAGGCCCTTTACATAAGGTTCGAGTTGTTCTCCGTGAACATTTATGATAGAAACAGAGTCAGTCATCAAAAAATATTAAGCAGTTAATAGCTCGTTGAACTCTTCGAGTATCTCATCAAGGCTGGGCGAATCGGGCCAGTTTGCCGGATAATAGACTGCTGCCATAATGTTAGAAGTACCCGCACCGGTTTTGGTCTGCTGGCAATCTTTTACTGGCGTTACAATGGGAGTTTCTTTGCTACCTTTAACGGCAAAACCTGTAACTAAATCGTGGAGCTGAATAACCTGGCCAGTACTGTTGAATACAAAATTCTCATCTTCATTTCCTGTTCGGAATAGCCACGAATCAGCATCAATCTTATCGGTATCCCACAACGAAATGGGTACAAGGTATTTCAGCGAAATGTAGTTGTTGATGTCTACCACGCTGTTAATTCTGGGAAAGTTACCCTCAGAGGCTGTTCTTAGCAGATACTCAGATGCCGGTTTGCTGCGGCCTGTGGGCTTGTAGCTGCCAATTCTCATCATATCGCGGCAAGCCTTTCTGAAGGCATCTTCGCTCTCACTGAGTGGGCCTCTGCGTAACTGAAGCAGCTCAGACAGGCGCTCTTCAAGCAGTGTATGATGTTCCGGAAGGGCATCAATATTTGCTGCTATAGTGCCGATTTTAATTCTATCAAAGAGATGGTTTTCTACGTACAATCAATCAGAAATTACGGGTTTAGGTTTGAAAGGATGCTGATGTTAAAGCCTGCTTCAGGGTAAAAATTTGCAGCAACCTCATACTCACTCTTTACGATATGTCATAGCTAAGCCTTTCAGAAAATAGCGCAGCACCTGATCACCCGCGGGCTGATAATTTCGATGATTTTTGTTTCTGAAGAGCGCATTAAGCTCGGAGGCGGA
>SLLL01000158.1 GCA_007134085.1 Balneolaceae bacterium | reverse complement strand
GTTCCTGTGTAGTGTACCTTTACGGTATCACCATCTTTTGCAATAGACAAAATATTCCTGTTGTTTAATTTGTAAATTTAATGATCATTAAAGATACCCATTTTCGGGCAGAAATTTGAATAGAAAGCCCCTATCAATCAAAGACGGAAACTCTATGCAGACATTGTTGAAATCAGCCAGAACCATTGCCGTGATTGGCTGCTCATCCAAACCGTATCGCACAAGTTTCCATATTGCTGAGTATCTGATGAATTCCGGTTTTAGGATCATTCCTGTAAATCCAAATGAGAAAGAGGTGTTTGGAATTCACTGCTATCCCTCAATTTTCGACATTCCTAAAGACACACAGGTTGATCTGTTTAACATTTTCAGGAATAAGCGATACACGCTTCAACAAGTAAAAGAGATTGTAGAATGGAGCGGCAAAACAGGGCAAAAACCTGCAGTCTGGACTCAGCTCGACGTAAGCACTCCCGATGCGAAGCAGCTGGCTGAAGAGAACGGATTGGGCTATATAGAGAACCGCTGCATTATGGTTGAGCACCAGAGAGTGGGGTGATTACTCATCATCCCTGAACAGAATTTTCTTACGGTCGTCCGCATACTCTTCCATTTTTGATTTGAGAACGATTTCGATCTCTTTCTTTTCATCTTCCGGTATGGTTGTGTATAGCTCTTTGATGCGTTCATTGGCAGATTCATTATCAGCTACAAACTCAATGGCGATAACAGTTTCGCTTTGCCATCTCCAGGCGATCACCTCTTTCCAGAGGATAAACCTGTCGAGAAAAAAAATGCCTTTTGACCGAAATTCGGGCACGGCTTTCAGTGTCCACGTAAAAAATCCAAAACACATCAGTGATAAGCCCGATGTTATTCGAATACCCGTAACCGGTTCAGCAGTAAATACAGCTGTTCTATAAATTCCATATATGATTAAGGCCACAGCAAGAAGGTTCGGGGCATGATCAACCCAAAAAGAGCGATGTTGGTAGAGTATATTGCCCGATTTTTGACGCTGTTGGATCAGCTTATTTGCTGTGCCGGCAAAGAAGCCCGCAATGAGCGAGTAGATTGTCATCATAAACGGCGCAGCGATGGATTGCGGAAAAAGCCCGAATGAGTGGAGTACCATCAACAGAGTGAAGATGGAGAGGATAATCAGGGAGCCATTCAGCAAATTGGTTTTTGTAAGTTTTTCAAAAACCAGCCAATTTTGTGAGCCTGCAAATGCGCCAAAAAGAACGGACACAATCAAAAAAAGAGTTAACAACCACATAAATAGAACGTATTTTATTGATTGAAAAACTAAGAACACCTATCACAACGAACAAATAAAGAATCTGCTGATGGATATGAAATTTACACCCGCTTCTGTTGATGTTGGAAATTCAGAACAGCTGTTTACCATAGAGTGGGCTGATGGGCATAAAACCGAGCTATCACTTTTTGGCCTGCGCAAAAATTGCCCGTGTGTAACCTGCAGGGGCGGGCACTCGCAGATGGGGCAATATGAACCTCAACTGTTTCTGGTTGAACCGGCCAGACGGTATAACATTGTATCAGCTGAGCCGGTGGGAAATCACGCTTTACGTATAAAATGGGACGATGGCCATAATGCCGGTATGTACAAATGGGAGCTGCTCCGCCATATGGATGAGGCTGTGGAGAAGCTGAAGCAGAATAAGAATTGAAAAGGTATAGGTGCTTTAATTTTGGGCGGAAATATTTAATGAAGTCTACCCAAACGAGATTGTGAGTAAAACTACTTATCAATAAACAAACATGGTTTAACAAATATGCTTTATTGCCACGAAAACACAGAGCACAGAATATTCAGTGTATTTCCGTGCCTCAGTGGCAAAATTTCACAGTCTCTAATAAGGTTAGATTTCCACACCTAGATCCCTTTGGGAAGAGGGGTGTCCTTTGAGGTTTCAAAAATATGATGAGTATTATATTAGTTTACTGCCTCATATGGGTATATTTGGCTCTCCCGCCTCGAATGGTCTTTCTAAAATGAGTATTTTTTCTTTGACATTTCAATACAAAACTGGCCTAATTTTTTAACCGGCAGAATGCCTCCCCCTTAGCAAACCGGTTATGCCTGCAACAGAGGAGGCAGTTCCGAAAATCAAGAGCCAGATTGTGGTTGTTTCGGGGCGAAGAGAGAGATAAGCAGGGAGTGTCTCCTGAAAGAGGGCCAGTTCGCGATTACCCATATAAAGTAAACAGAGCCCCGCAATCAGCAAGATTGCGGGAAACCAAATTGTATTTGAAAAAAGGCCTGAGAAACTACCTTCAGACATGATGTTGACGTTTTATAAACAGAGTTTTCTATTTCTTATAAAATAACCCTACCAACCCGGCAATCGTTGCAACCGCTCCGCCGATAATCATCCACATCACACTGCTATCGGGCGAACCGGTTATCGCTTCTTCAATTTCAGAGCCGAGTGATTGCGATTCCTGGTATCCAAAGTAGAGCAGCAATAAACCGCCCACTACAAGTGCTGCCGAAATCATTTTTTTCATCATAAGAGTCAGGATTGATTTGAGGTTTTTTTATTTAGGTACTCTTTTCGTGCTTCTAACAATTTTAAAATTCTGAGCATACTACGCTTTCTTACAAGTACATCTCTCGTGTAAATAATCGTCGAAAATATCACAAAAGCCCATGTAGAAATGCCAAGAATAAGTGTGGTTGTACCACCATTAGTACCGTACTGAATAAAATGGTACACACTTAAAAGAGAGAAGGTAATGATCGAGAAAATAACTACTACACCATAAATTCGCGTTTTGCGTAAGGAATGCTCAGCGGCTTTTTTATACTCACCGTCGCGCAGCCACTTTTTTTGCTGAAAAAGAAAGTCATTACCAAACTGATTGAACTCCTCCTCAATCATACCTAAAAAAACATCTTTTTC
>SLLL01000216.1 GCA_007134085.1 Balneolaceae bacterium | reverse complement strand
TGAGCGGGTTTTTAAAGAGGTGACTCAAAAAGTAGGCGGACTGATAACAGAGATTGCTGCTTTAGATTTAAACAGCCGCTATGAGTAACTGAATAAGGTTCTCGTCTACGCCCCGCCTGTCACGGTTATTAGGGGATAAAAACATCGGAGACAGCCACAAAGTGATATCTTCGGGGCGCTCGAACCGACGATACTTAAAACGAAATCCCTAACAGAAGTGCTAATGAATTGCTTCTAAAGAGTCCCGGTGAATCGGGCAGGGAGTCGGTGAAATCTCTGTCGAACCGAATCTCCAGTTTCCACTGAAAGCCATCCTGATTACCGTGCTTAATCCCTGCGGCAAGTACTCCACCAATAACTGTACTTTTCATTGCATCGGCAGTATCATCAACTGTGGTAACCTCTGAAAATTCAAATTCACCCGGTTTTCGGCCGGTAAGAAAATCGAAACGCGGCCCGGCTCCCAAATATGGCCACCAGTGCGTTTTTGAAAAGTGAACATTCAGTTGCGGGGATAAAGTTAAATAATTGAGCCGGGTTCTGGCTGATACAGGCCCAACAACGGTGCCATCAAACCTTCTTTCTATCTGCTCACGTTCAAACCCCCGCTGATTTAAACCGGCATCGAGCAGCAAACTAATTCTCCCTGAAAACTGCAGCTCGGTAAACGCCGCAACATTTACGCCTCGCACACTTTCACTGTCTGCAATATCATTGATCCATGATGAATTCAACCCAGCCTTGATACCAAATTTTAGCGATTGCCCTAGTATTTGGGCAGGCAAGGTTAGAAAAGAGATCAATAAAAACAGAGAGAGAATTGACTTACTCATTTTAGATTTATGATGGTTTGTGATTGGAATTAGAAATCAAGATCAGGAATGTGTTGGGTAATGAAAAATTTAATCTCACCAAATCATTCAAAGTATGCGTTTTCAAACATGCGTTGGCTTGAATTCGTGACAATCTCTTTAATAATCATAAGCACACTCTCAATTTGCAAATACAAGAAAATCTTATTTCTTTAAAAATATTACGTTATCAACATAGCCATGTTACATTCACATAAATACACATCTTGTTTTATCAAAAAGCTAAGGCTATTCAGCTTTTTAATGTTGATGATTTTTTTACTGACAGCCGTAATTGACACTTCCGTTTTTGCACAACAGCGTGCAGGTACTGTACAGGGATCTGTTTTCGATAAAAAGACTGAAAAGCCCCTCCCTTCAGCTACGATTTTTCTTTCAGGAACAACAATAGGCACTGTTTCTGACGCTCAGGGAAACTTTATCCTTCGAAATGTTCCGCCCGGTATTTATGAACTGGTAGTGCGTTTTCTTGGCTTCGAGCAAATAGTGATGCCTTTTGAGATGAGAAGTAACGGCACAGTTTTTATCGAAAATATTCATCTCCGCCCTGGCCTTTTTTCGTTGGGGGAAATCACAGTTGAGTCTGACAGAGACCGGCAGTGGTATAGGCAGCTGAGGATGTTTGAACGCTCATTTATTGGCCAATCAGAAAATGCTGAACTTACACAGATAGTTAATCCTGAATTTTTGGATTTTGAGTATTCAAGGCGTTCTCAAATACTTTCTGCCACTGCTGTTTCTGAACTACACATCATAAACAACGCATTAGGTTATGAGCTTTATACCGGCCTCGGTTCGTTCAATGTGGATACCCGGCACGACACAGGCTCCTACTTCCACAGAACCCGTTTTGTTGAGATGGAAGCTGATGATAAGGATCAGCTGGCTGTCTGGAAGCAAAATCGTGAGAGTGCAATTCTGGGTTCAATTAACCACTTTATAAGTTGTTTAATTAACGGGTTAGAACGTGATATTTTTACACTTGAAAATGGTAGCATTACGCACATCGCAAACCGGCGTGCAACCGCCTACGGTGGTTCAATCACAACAGAGCAATTGGTATTTCTGGTTGAAACCGAGAAAAACGAACCGCTGCGGATCAAATTTAACAACCGTATTGAAGCAAGTCTCGAATTGCCGGAATTTCCGCTTTTGCTGGTAAACCGCTACGGAGATCTGATGAACCCTCAGGAAATAACAATCCATGGAGACTGGGCTGCACGAAGAGTAGCAGACAGATTGCCATCCTCAATGTACCGTTGTGATGCTCCTACAGCCTTGGCGGCAGAACGCTCAGCCGAAACCAGCCCGTTAAACAGGCAGGTTTCTTTGATCAATGCAACCAAATATATTGATAGAGTTGCTGTAGAAGATTTAAAAGGGCACTTTGAGTCAGCTACCAATCAATATATTAGCTCACTTTCGAGCAGCCTCCACACTGAGGCAGATATCAACCTCTTAAGAAATGAAATCTCTTTCTTCAGGGAGCTGCTAAACCCTGATCAAGCAGAACAGTTGGAATCAGTGTTTAAAGAAAATCCTAAAGAAGCAGGGCAGCTTTTCGGGCGCCTCTGGAAAACCCTTGATCCCACACCACTCACTAATACAAATGAGCGCCTTATTGAACACCGTGTCAGAATTCATGAAGCGCGGAAAATGTATGCAGATGAAGAATCGGTTCTTGGAGTTGATGGCCGTGGGTTGATCTACATAAAGTATGGTGAGCCTGACCAAATTATCGATCGCCCGATTAATATCAACAGAGGCGAAATACAGGAGTTTGTGAAAAACTTCTATCTCGAACGGGGAGGTGGTTCTATCGCCTCAATTTGGAGGAGTGTAAATATTACTACTGATCATATCATTGAATATCTGTATATGAACCCCTTCTCCTCCACTCTGAATATCTGGATTTATCAAAACATTAATCTTACACGCAATGAAAGTGTTGCATTCTACTTTTCTGAACAGAAAAATGATGTGTTTAAACGTGTAACCTCTATCGACAGCTGGTTCCCAACAGGCACCTATCGTACACCAAGAAATTTGCCTTTCGCCCC
>SLLL01000189.1 GCA_007134085.1 Balneolaceae bacterium | reverse complement strand
CTGCCGTGGTATAATCTTGAACAGCGCTTTGCGGCAAGCGGGCCAATTACGGTTCGGTCCCTTCTCACACACTCTGCGGGTTTGCCGAGAGAGGGGAATATGCCATACTGGGTTGGGCCGGTGTATCATTTTCCGGAGCGGGAAGAGATCATCGAAGAGCTGCAAAATCAGGAAACGCTTTATCCATCGGCTACCTATTTCCAATACAGCAATCTCGGTATGATGCTGCTTGGCGAGATTGTGGCGGAAGTTTCCGGTGAGCCGTTTGAAGATTACGTAAACCGTGAAATTCTCGGCCCACTAAACCTTCAAGATACACGTACCTATATGCCGGAGGATCTGCACGGCACCGATCTGGCTATCGGATACACACCGGTACGGCGCGATGGTACCCGCGGCGAGGTAAATTTTTTTCAGGGGAATGGTATGATGGCGGCTGCCGGGTTTACATCAAACGTACTGGATCTTGCAGATTTCGCACGCTGGCAGGTACGGTTGCTTAATTCAGAAGAACCGGAAATTTTAAAGCCATCCACACTTCGGTACATGCATAATGTACACTACACTGATCCCGGCTGGGACACAACCTGGGGGCTTGGTTTCGCCGTGAGCCAGGGTGGCGACGGCACAAGCTGGGTTAGCCACGGCGGGTATTGCCCAGGGTTTCAATCAGTTTGGAGAATGAACCCAACAAGCGAACGAGCCTACTCTGTCATCATCAACGCGAATGGTGTTAACCCAAATAAGTATGCTATGGGCATTCACAGCATTCTAACCAATGTTCCTTCTGTTGATGAGGAATCAGACAGAAGTCATCTGACTGAATTTGCCGGCCATTTTGAGTTTAACAACCGTGAAGTGTATGTAACACCCTGGGGCGAAAAACTGGCATCACTTTCACTGCCAACAGATAATCCCGGAGATAACCTCACACTATACAGGCACGTTGAAGGAGATATATTCGCCAGGGTTCGAAGTGATGGATCAGATGGCGAAACCATGGAGTTTGACCGCGATGAGGATGGGAACATTTTCCAGATGAGAACCCACCGCCAGTTTATCCACACAAAGATTGACAGGTAATTTCAGTTTTTTAACCTTCGTGAATCTTCGAGGCTTTGAGTCTTCGTGGCCCAATGAAATAGGTTCAATGATATATTTCATTGAAAATACTTCCATAGCCTTTTAATTGAGAATCTTTTAAAGCTATCTCGAACTTAATAAAGAAATTAATCCTCAATCAAAATGCTGCAGCAGGTTAGTCCGGCCTCGGCTTTTGCGAGTTCGGACTGGTCTATCGCTAGAACTTCATACCCTTTTTTATGCAGCCATTCTGCGGTGTTGGTGAATGCTTTTGGGCATAGCGCCATGTTCTTTTTGCGAATTACATTAGCGCCATAGGGCTCGTTTTCGCTCACATATTCGCACCGATAGCCGGGAAAAAGAGACTCGTCTATCCATTCCGGGTTGATGAGAAGCAGATCTTCATCAATCACTGCTATCGCAGTTTTCAGATGGAGGCACTTTGTAACCGGCACTCCGGTAACGGTGTACCCGAATGGCTCCAGAATGTCAGCAAATTGCTGAACCGCTTCACGGTTGGTTCTTTTTGATAGCCCCACAAAAACTTCTTTTCCGAGAGTGAGAACATCGCCGCCATCCAACATGCCCGGCGCGGTGATGGTTTGCAAATCGCGATATTCCGACAAAACAGCGCCCACGCTCTCCGTTTCCGTCCTTCGGGATTCTGCACCGGGACGGGTAATAATACCAACTTCGGGAAAAACAACAGCTGCATCTTCCACAAATACACCATCCGGAAGATGCGGGGTTTCAGCAACTCTGCGAATGGTATAGCCCATTTTTTCGAGGGCATTTTCGTACTCTTTGTGTTGCTTCTGTGCTTTTTCAATATCAATCACAGTACGCTGAAGGTGAGTGAGTTCACACTCACCAAGCAGCGGGCTAAGGGCACGGGTTAATGCTGTTGGCATACTTTCTACTCTTCCGTAACCTGCCTCAGCAACTCCTCAATGGCACGCTCCAGCTGTTGATCGCGGCCTCTGTCCACCACTCCCGGCTCGTTTCGAACTTTAATATCCGGTTCGGTTTGATTGTTCTCCATCCATTCGTCCGACATATTTCGGGCACTAACCGGCACAATGCCCCAACGTGTACCATCTGGAAGCATTTCCCATCCGGCAAAACTGCATGTACCCGGTACAGGCATACCAACCGTTGTGCCAATTCCAAGCTCAGAATAGGCGCTGGCGTAACAATGGCCATCGGAGTACATCGCTTCGTTGATGAGGGAAAGTGTTGGTTTTGTCCAGCGGGCAGTTGGCTCGCCACCAACATCTTTATCTGCGGTTGCGTAAGTGTTGAACGGTTCGCCTGTAAAAAACATGGCGAGATCAGCAACAAGATCCCCGCCGCCGTTGAAGCGTGCGTCCACAATTACCGCTTCACGATCGCTGTATTTCCCAAGCATTTCGCGGATTACGTTTCTGAACGGGCCGTCACCCATTCCGGGTATGTGAACATAACCGAGGCGGCCATCACTTTTCTCATCCACCTCTTTTTGGTTAATGCGGATAAAGCGCCTGTAGAGAAGCTGGCGCTCCTGCCCCAGTGTAATCGGTTTAACGGTGATTTGCTGCCGATTGCCGCCATCTCCATTTACCACATCGAGCAGCACAAAGTGGTCTGCTTTTCTGTTGAGATACTTCGCCACATCCCGATCAGCTGAGATCATTTCACCATCAATTTTTTCAATAATCATACCCGGCTCAACGTTGAACGCTGCTCTGTCTAGCGGGCCGCCTTGTATCACCTCTTCAATCAGAATGCCGTCTCCGGTATGGCTGTAATCCATAAAAATACCGAGAGAAGCAGTTTGATCGGGGTTGTCGATGCTTCGGTTAAATCTTGCTCCGGCGTGGGATACATTGAGCTCTCCGATCATTTCGGAGAGAAGCTCTGCAAATTCATATGAGTTGCCGGTATGCGGTACAAATCGTTTGTACTCTTCGTAGAGTGCATCCCAGTCGTTGCCATGGAATGTGGGCTCGTAAAACGCATTTTTAGTGCGTACGTACACATGTTCAAACATCTGTTCGCGCTCTTTATCAGCATCATATTGCATTTCACCGCGAATCTGAACCGGCGAAGAGCTGCCTGCAGAAAGGTTTAATTTGGAGATGGAACCTCGGCTTAGCAGGTAGAGATTGTCCATGTCGTTATCCCAAACAAGCTGGCCGGGGCCGGTATTGAGGCGAATGGTAGTTTTGGTTTCGCGGGTACGAAGGTTGGTTTCCCAGAGGTTGTAGTTGTTTTCGAAACGGGATAAATAGTAGAGCGTTTCACCATCTTTAGAGAGAACAGCATCACTCAGTGTGCTGGAGTGGATGGTAAGCCGGGAGATGCGGTCTTTCATTCCGCCAAAATCGAACGTGAGCTTTTTGTCATCGTCCTCTGCATCGCCGTTGTCATTTTCGTTGTTGTTTTTGAGCGCTTCTTCAATTTGCTGCATCAGCTTATAATCTTCTTCACTCAGGTTGAACTTATCCCACTCCTCCTGCGAGAAAAACATGGTATAAACATCGCGCTCTGTCTGCCCGCTGGTGGCGTAGCTGCGAAGTCCGTCGCGGTTGCTGAACCAGATCATCTGCTTGCCGTCGTTCACCCACTTTGGTGTAGACTCCGAGTAGCCGCTCTCTGTAAGGTTGATGCGCTCGCTGCCATCAGCTGCCAGTAAAAGTACTTCAGCATTGTGCAGATATTTTCGCCACCCTACGAGCAGCCAGTTGCTGTCGGGACTCCAGGTGAAATACTGGTCGCCATCGCGCATGTGGATGAGATCATCAGGCGTGAGCAGGTCTGTGGTATCTCCGGATTCAAGATCTTTCACCCTGAGAGTACGCCTGCCCGCGATGTATGCAAGTTTGCTGCCATCGGGTGAGAACGACGGCATGTAGCTGTCCTCATCGGCGGTAACAAGCAGTTCCTCATTCAGCAGGGTGGAGGCGAAAAAGAAAGGCTCCTCTTCCCGTTGGCGGGTGGTTTTATAGATATTCCATCGCCCATCTCGTTTGCTTGAATATACTACGCCGTCGCCATCGGGGGTGAAGGTTACAAAACGCTCCTGTTCGGGTGTGGTTGTGATGCGTTTGGTTAATGCGCCATCAGCTGAGGTTACAAAAACTTCTCCCCGGGCGATGAAGGCAATCTCCTTGCCATTGGGTGAAATTGCCATCTCCTGCACACCACCGTTGATACTGATAAAGCTATCGGGGTTGGATGATGCCTGTGTGCGAATGGATATCTCCACTTTTACAGGCTCCTCACCTTCCCGCATGGTGTAGAGCTCTCCGCGATAACCGAATGCAAAAACTCCATTACCGTGGCTTAAAAACCGCACGGGATGATCCTCAAAAAACGTAACCTGCTCGCTTTCGCCCGGAGCAGAAAGATTCATCCGGTGCACATTAAAACTTCCGTTCTCTTCGCTCAGGTAAAAAATGTGCGACTCATCAGCAGAAAAAACGGGGTTTCTGTTTTCGCCATCGAAGGTTGTTAGTATGGTGTGTGTATCTTCAGCGGCGTTGTAGAGCCAGATATCCCTTGCAATGGCAGAACGGTGATGCTTCCTCCACTCATTTTCGCCCCCTTTTTTGTCGTGATAGACGATGAGTGATCCGTCACTGTTCACCTGAACATCTTCCGCCGGAGTGGTAAATATCTGATCTATCCGCCCTCCCGTGGCCGGCACTTTGTAAAGCTCGGGTTGTGATGCAGCCGGAAATTGCCTGTTCGAAGCAAGATCCTGCCGTACTGCGCCAAATAATACATATTCATCATCATGCGAAAAACTGAAAGGATGCTCATCGTTCGAGTGGAACGTCAGGCGATCTGCCGGGCCGCCGTCTGCATCCATCACAAACAGATTAAAATTACCGTATCTGTCGGATGCGAAAGCGATCCGCTCACCATCATTGCTCCAAACAGGCATGAAGTCATGCGCCTGGTGGAAGGTAAGCTGCTGCGCCTGGCCGCCATCAGCAGAAACTCTGTAAAGATTGCCTTTGTAGGTAAATGCAATATTTTGCCCATCTGGTGAGATGGATTGATATCGGATCCAGAGCGGGTTATCCTGCGCAAAAAGTGGCAGTGTAAAGAAAAGAGCGGTGAAAAGCAGAAGTAGTTTTTTCATGTGGATTGAATCTGTTTAAAACTGAGTTGGGCTATGTTTTTTGATTAGCCTTAAGGTTACGAAAAGATGCACTTCATAAAAAGAACCACAGCCTTTTTTGGGTTATAGTAATAGAATTAACAATTATTGACAGAGATCCCTCCTCTTCATCCCGTTTATCTCTATTTAGTTGCACTGCCGAGAAAATTTTGACGGGATTTCGGTCGGGATGACAAAGGCGTTTTTTACATATTGCGGCGCACAGAGATAGTTGTCTTGCTGGGTTTGTTCTGCGCCGCTTATTTTCTACTGGGTTGTATGTCATCCCGAGAAGAGGCTTTTGCAGCGATAGCGTAAAAGGCCGAAATCGAGGGATCTCAACGTGCATGTGATTAATGAGGATAGGAATAATGCAAAATCAGCATTTCATAAAACTGAAAACTAACAATTAATCACAGGAGTTGTATCTTTGAAGGCAAATGATCAACAATCTAAAAAACTACATCATGAAAGTTTTTTTTCTACCGGTTTTAGTAATT
Organism: Balneolaceae bacterium; assembly: GCA_007134085.1. Lineage (GTDB taxonomy): Bacteria > Bacteroidota > Rhodothermia > Balneolales > Balneolaceae > Rhodohalobacter. The sequence continues at coordinate 5,800 of SLLL01000189.1, read as the reverse complement.
CTGTTAACAATTGTGGGGTGCGGCCCGTCTGAACAGGAACGTGCACAACAACAACAGCGCGAGCAGCAAATGCAAATGCAGGTGGTGCAGAGTACTCCCGAGTTCAATGAACAGATGGCCGAAGTGCTGGAACGATATTTTGACTTGAAAGATGCACTGGTGGCTTCAGACGCAGAGCAAACCGCAGCTTATGCCGAAACGTTTCGCGACGAAGTTTCTCAAATCAGCCCTGAAGGCCTGAATGAGGAAACCACAGCGATCTGGGTATCCTTCAGCGAGGTGATGGTGAACAGCAGTGATGCACTGATTGCTGAAGATGATGTTGATGACCAGCGCTACCATTTTGAATACATTTCAGACACCATGATTGAGATGGTGGATCTCTTCAGGCCAGTGGGATATGATATTTATCATCAGTCCTGCCCGATGGTACGCGGCGGATCTGCCGACTGGCTGAGCCGGGAAGAGCAAATTGCCAACCCATATCACGGCGACAGAATGATGCGCTGCGGAGAAGTGATACGAAGATTGTGATTCTGTTTTAATTTGACTGTTTAAATGCGTTACTTTCAAGCAAACGCAAAGAAAACAGGCCTATTTATGCAGAAAAAAATTCACAGCTACGAAAGCGACGATATTAAAGTAACGTACGATCTTACGCGGTGTATCCATGCCGGTGAGTGCGTACGTGGCCTCCCTGAAGTATTTGATGTAAAAGCCAAACCCTGGATACAGCCCGGAAAAGCCGCCGCTGATAAGGTTGCGGATGTGATTGAAAAATGCCCGACAGGAGCGCTTCACTACGAAATGAAAAAGGCTGGAAGAGAAGAAAAGCCGGCATCAAAAAACAGAATTGTATTGCGCCCCAATGGCCCGGTCTATTTCTTTGGTGATATTGAAGTACAGGATCATGAGGGCAATGTAGTACTGCAGGATACACGCTTTGCATTTTGCCGCTGCGGGGCATCCGGTAATAAACCTGCTTGTGATAATTCTCACCAAAAGATGAAGTGGAAAGCAGATGTAAAAGCTGATCTTTCTAAAATGCCAGAGGCGGAATCCGCAGGTGGTGAGAAGCTGATCATCAAACTGATGAAAGATGGCCCTGCAATTCTCGATGGCACCTACACGATGGAATCGGCTGCAATCGGTGATCATACATCAGATAAAGGTGTGGCATTGTGCCGTTGTGGCGGCTCCACCACCAAACCATTCTGCGATGGCACCCACAAACACAATGGCTTTGAAGGATAATAGCCCAAAGTTATCTGCAAAAATCATATTGATTGCGGGAGCATGCTTCATGGCCCTTGCAGTGGGTTTTGGCGCATTCGGTGCCCATATTGTTCAGGATATGCTTACAGCTGAACGGTTTGGGGTTTACCAGACAGCCGTTCAATACCATTTCTACCATGCGCTCGGCCTGTTGATAGTTGGAGTACTGATTTCTGTATGGGGTAAATCAAAATGGATGAGCCGTAGTGCAGCCTGTTTAATTGGCGGAATCCTAATCTTTTCCGGAAGCCTCTACATCCTAACCCTCACAGATACAGGCTGGCTCGGTATGATTACACCCATCGGTGGTTTTCTCTTTATTCTGGGATGGGTTTTCTTTGTCATGAGTGTGATTCGTAAGTAATTCGACGTACAGCCTGCCGGTTCTGTTAATTAATTTGCCACCGCCCTCAGGTCATGACAGTGTGGTGTAGACGATGCGCTATCAACGTCATGCCTTAATCAAATCCGGATTCATTATCCATGTCCTAAAGCAAGCATCAAGAGGTACTCACGATGCCACAGTACGCATAGAAAAGGCCAGCTGAATGTGGGTGAGTCAAAACAACCGAAAACAACTCTGCCAGGGGGCGTTAAATTGCAGGCAGTTCTTTGTTGCAGCTCTATTTAGGTACGTAGATTTTGTGTTTTAAAAACAATCTAAAAAAGAATGAAAAGAAAGATAATATCATGGTTTTTATTATAGATAAGGAAATTCTTCTAAAATATATATAATAATGATACTTAGTAATCTAAGTATTAATTTTTCTTTTCTTAAGGTATTGTATTATGTTTGTACGTGCTTATTTTGAGAGTATTCAAAAAAGCAAAAAACTGGCTAAAAATATCAATCTACAACCTAACTAAGCTATTCTGCTCTATGATGCGCACAGATCTAAAGTACGTTTTATGTACACTCACCATCCTTTTATTATCCGGACAATTCATTACGTTATTTGGACAACCCATAATTGAAATCAGAACCCCACAAGAGCTTCATGATATTCGCAATGATCTTAACGCGGATTATATTTTAATGAACGACATAGACTTAGCCGAAGCAACGGGAGAACCCACCGGCGCTTTCTGGAATGATGGAAATGGCTGGGAACCCATTGGTGATACAAACAATCCATTTACCGGAATACTGGATGGTGGAGGCAACAGTATTACGGGTCTTCAAATAGATCGCGGAACTGAGGAGTTTGTGGGACTTTTCTCTGCAATAGACGGGGCAACTATTCAAAACCTCACGATTGATGATGCAGAAGTAAACGCCGATGGAGAGGATGAGCAGGTAGCAAACGTGTCCATTTTGGCAGGTCAGGGTCTAAATTTCATCATCAACAATCTCACATTAAACGGTAAAATAACGGCAACAACAGATTTTATAAGTGAGAATGACCGGATAGCTGTGAGCCAAATAGGTGGTCTTGTAGCATTTGTACCTGATGATGTTGATAATGAAATTACAATCAACCAGCTAAATTTTGATGTAGATGTTAAAGTAACGGTAAAACGCGATGGCGCTGATATTAGAGAGTATGATGCTGCTGCTGTTGGGGGACTTTTAGGAAAAGCCGGGGATAGATTTAGTGAAAATTTAAATGTGTGGACTATCGAAAATGTTGAAGCAACCGGGTCACTGAATGTGGATGTAGATGGGCGGACACAGTACCTGTCAGTATTGTTTGCAGATGCCACCAATTCTAATTCACCTATTATAAATGATGACAATTTTGATTTAAGTACTTGGAAGCTAACCAATATTAATATTGATCAGGCAAGGGCAGATGTTAGTGGTAATGGACCAAGTGAAGTTGGGTTATTGGGGGGGCGTATAACAACAATTTGGCATCTTGATAATGTTACAATTACAGACGGACATTTAGAGCTAAGTTCAACAGACAATGATGGTGGTGCAAGAGTTAATAAAAATGCATTGGGTGTTGGGGAGGCCGGTTATAATTGGGAAATAAAGAATTCTGGAGTAACAGGCGAATTTATAATAAATGGGGATGGTGATGTTAGCCGGACTGGGCTTTTTATTGGACAAGCCAATAGAGACTGGACCATTACCGATTCGTGGGCACGGGGAACTATAAATATAACTTCGGATGGTGATGCAGATGACGTTGGGCTTTTTATCGGAGACAGAGCGAACTCTTGGGAAGTAACCAATTCTCATGCTGAGGGAGAGATTACAATTTTAGCAGGCGAAGATGCTGAAGAAATAGGAATTTTTGCCGGTAGTGCCGGTGGGGATTGGAATCTTACAAACTCCTGGGCCAAAGGAGATATTAACATAACTGCCGGGCTAGATCAAAGTAGTTCAAACTCGGATGTGAATGAAGTAGCCATTTTTGCGGGAGCATCTGCAAGTGGTTGGTTTGTGACCGATTCCTGGGCGGAGGGAAATATACGTATAGAAAACCTGCAGAGAGATGTAGAAGAGATAGCCATTTTCACCGGAGATACAGGTAGTGATTGGGTAGTTGCAAATTCTTATGCCACAGGAGATATCACCATCGATACTGTAGAAGATGTGGAAAACGTGGCTGTTTTTGCAGGTAAAGCGGTTGGAAACTGGAAAGTCGAAAATACAGAAGCCGAAGGTGATCTGATAATAACCACTTCTGAGGGTGATGTGGATGAGGTTGCAATTTTCACCGGTGGTGCAGGTATTGATTGGGAAATCTTAAATACCCATGCAAAAGGAGACGTTACGATCAATGCCGGTGGTGAAGTAAGTGAAGTGGCCGTTTTTTTGGGTTATTCAAACAGCAGATGGGATATAACCGATTCAAGCGCAGAAGGTGATATAAATATCACTGCAGGAACACACTCATCGGGTAGGGTAGATGATATTGGCATATTTGCAGGAAATCCCCAAGGCACCTATAACTTCAATAGTTCTACAGCAAGGGGTGATATTACAATCACAAATTCTGGGGATGTAAGAGAGGTTGGCATATTTGCCGGAGACTCCAGTTTAGATTGGAATGTTATTGACTCTAATGCTGAAGGTGATATTACCATTGTAAGTACCGCAGGAGACGTATACGAAATTGGTGTATTTGTCGGTGATCAGGCGCGGAATTCAACGTTTACAAATACCTATGCGAAAGGTAATATTGATCTTACTGCAGCCCGAAACATATTTAGTGTTGGAGTTTATTTTGGAGATATGTCAAAGGGTTTGACCATTGAAAATTCTTATGCACTCGGTAATATAACTGCCAATGCCGGTAGTGAAATTTTTGGGCTTGGAATTTTTATTGGGAACAATAGTACCATCTTGGGTGATGATACATTTATATCCGGCGTGTTTTCTTCAGGTAACATCACTGCAAACACATCTGATGAAAATGCAGATTTTAATAGTATAGGCGGCTTTATTGGTTATATAGGAGATTATAGAGGTGATAATCTCACATTAAAGGATGTTTATTCATACGGTAATGTAAATGCTGAAGGTGCCAGTGCTGTTGGTGGATTAATAGGTAGAATTTTAGATGATAGTGCAGCAATCTCTAACGCTTATGCTGCCGGAGAAGTGACGGGCGGTGATGACGTCGGGGGTCTTGTTGGTTTAAACGATGGAAACAGCAACATAGAGAATTCATTTTTCGATAAAACACTGAACCCGGGTATGCCGGATGCGCCAGATTTCGGCATAACCACCGAACAGATGCGCCAGGCGGCCTCGTTTACCGGGTTTGATTTTGATGATGTTTGGCAGATCGAAACCGGATCTTTAACATCTTTCCCTTACCTCAGAGATATTTCATACGATGAGCCCGGCGCCTTGCCGGAGATAAACCCCATTCCCGGGTTGTTGGGCATCATTCCAAACGCAGATAATGTGGTGTTTGTAAACCAGGGGGTAGAAGGGGGAAATGGGTTTGGTAACTCCTGGGAAAACGCAATCCCCAAACTGCGCGATGCGTTAAATCTGGTGCAGGACTGGGATGCCGCAGAAAACGGCACTTTACAAATATGGGTGGCCGAAGGATTATATTTGCCAACCGACGATGATGAGGACCGCGAGGCTACCTTCCAGTTGGTGAATCATGTAGAAATCTACGGCGGGTTTGCCGGCAGCGAGGCCTCCGTTGAAGCCCGCGACTTGGCTGCCAACGAAACCATCCTCAGCGGGGATATTAATGAGTCGAACAGCTTAGCTGACAACAGCTATACGGTAGTAACCGGCTCCGGCACCAACAACACCGCGGTGATCGATGGCTTTACCATCACGATGGGTAGTGCTGATGCTTCATCGGGAGAAACTACTGGCCCCACCCGAAGCGGTGGCGGGATGTACAACTCCGGCGGTTCTCCAACGGTAAAGAACAGCGCTTTCTCGGGGAATTCGGCCCGTAATTTTGGCGGCGGGATGTTCAATCAAGATTCTTCCCCCGTGGTAACGAACAGCACCTTTTCGGGCAATACGGCTAATAATGGCGGCGGGATGTTGAATGATTCTTCCTCCCCCCTGGTAACGAACACCACCTTTACGGGGAAT
>SLLL01000068.1 GCA_007134085.1 Balneolaceae bacterium | reverse complement strand
ACTCAGGACTCAGGACTCAGGACTCAGGACTCAGGACTCAGGACTCAGGACTCAGGACTCAGGGCTCAGGGCTCAGGAACCATACTCCTTCACGGTATCCACAAAGGCACGGGCATGATCAACAGGTACATGCGGCAAAATTCCATGGCCAAGGTTGGCAACATATCTTTGAGTGCCGAAACGGTCAATCATACGCTTGGTTTTTTTCCGGATTTCCGGAATAGGTGCCAGCAAGTGTGTAGGGTCAAAATTTCCCTGAAGGGTTATTTGATTCCCGGTTTTCTCTCTGGCAAACTCTGGTGAGGTAGTCCAGTCTAATCCCAGAGCAGACGCTCCGCTCTTATAGGCAAGGCGCTCAAGTGCATACCATGAACCTTTTGCGAAAAGTATTACGGGCACATCTTTTACAGCTGCGGTTATTTCCATCAGGTAGGGAAGTGCCCACTCATTAAAATCATCCGGGCTAAGCAGACCGGCCCATGAATCAAAAACCTGAACAGCCTGTGCACCTGCATCAACCTGGGCATTAAGATATTCGATGGTTGCATTCGTAAGCTCTCGCATCACATGGCGCGATGCATCCGGATGCTGATAAAGGAAAGATTTTGCTTTATCGAAGTTTTTTGAACCTTCACCCTGTACCATGTAGCAAAAGAGGGTCCACGGTGCACCCGCAAATCCAATCAGTGGAACGCGCCCGTTCAGTTCTTTTCGTGTTAGGGTAATCGCATCCATCACATGGCTTAATTTTTCAGCTACATCTTCAGAAAGAATTGCAAACGCTTCATCCTCCGTTTTGATTGGATTCCCCATTACCGGGCCTTTGCCGGGTATCATCTGTACATCAATTCCTAGTGCCTGAGGTACAGTAAGGATGTCGGAAAATATGATGGCGGCATCCGGCTCCAGTTCATCAATCGGCTGGATGGTAATTTCACATGCCAGTTCGGGGGTTTCTACGCGTTCAAAAAAAGTGTATTTCCTGCGTAGAACCATGTATTGAGGCAGATACCGCCCGGCTTGCCGCATCATCCATACAGGGGGGCGTTCCACTTGTTCGCCTTTTAAGGCACGTATAAAAAGATCGTTCTTTAGTTCAGGGAAGTTGTGTGACATGTAGTTTGAGAAATTATTTGAAATTAAAAAAAGTCCCCCTTAATCCCCCTTCGAAGGGGAACTTTTTGCCATACCTAAAACTTGTGCTGTAAAAGTTAGCAGTGTTTCCGTATCCGGTTCGGGTGAAATATGTACATGCCTGCCCGATTCAATGCTCAGTTCTTCTGCGGTTGTATTGCCAATGGCAAAAAGCTCTGCACTGGTTTTGGAAATGAAACCACCGCTTTCTCTGTAAGCCTGCACAGCACTTGGGCTGTAGAACAAAATTGCATCAGGGTTGATGTCCGGCAGGTTCATCGGTTTCAGGATGGTTTTATACACTACCATATCGCGAACTTTTATTTTACTTTGTTCGAGATACTGGCGGAACTCATCCCGCCGTTTATCTCCGCAAAAATGTAACACTGTTGCATCATTTAACTCGGTATCAGCTAAAAAATCATCCGTAATTTTTTTGGCAAGTCCGGTGCCGTCCTGTTGATCTGCTACAATCGGTTTGAGCCCATACTCTTCGAGTGCTGCTGCCGTTCGGTTTCCTACAGCATAAACACGAATATCATCCGGGAATTTTGTACCTGATGATTTGAACCGGTTGAATGCCTCAACACCATTTCGGCTTGTGAAGGCAAATACAGGCTTTTTAATATTTTTCAGGATGGTTTCAAGCGCAAACCAGTCATCTCGAAATTCAATGTCAATTGCAGGTTCGATGGTAACCTGTAACCCAAGCTCTTCGGCTTTTTTAATTTGAGTATCTGTAAGTTCGCGGGTTACGAGAATGTGTGCGGCTAATTTGTCCATAATATTTATAGAGTTATGTGTGTGCTACTTTCGTAACTCTTCAACAAGTTTAGCGGCTCCCTGTTCCAATAGCTTGCGGCCGGCTACTCTGCCCGTGCCTTCTGCCTCCTCAATCGGTTTTGTAATCTCTATATCATATTGAAGGGAGCCATCTATTGTTAAGGCAACGGCATAAAGTGTTATATCTTTTCCTTCAATTTGTGCGAATGCACCAACAGGGGCACTGCAACCTGCTTCCATTTCATTTAACAGTTCTCTCTCCAGTCGGGTGCAGAGCTCTGTTTCACGGTGATTGAGATTTTTTGTGATGGTGATCATCTCTTCATCGCTATCCCTCACCATTACAGCCATAGCACCCTGTGCCGGTGCCGGTACCATCCAGTCGAGATATTGGGCTATGTGATGATCGAGATTAATCCGCTTAAGGCCTGCTGCTGCAAAAATGGCCCCGTTCCAGTTATTCTCTTCAGTTTTTCTAAGGCGTGTATTTACATTGCCACGAATGTTTGTGATCTGATGATTTGGATACCGATGCAGCCATTGCGCTTTTCTGCGGTTGCTGCTGGTTGCTATAATTGCAGAAACGGATTCATCATCAAGAAACTCGATTCCTTTTGGTGCCACAAGAGAGTCGCGCGGATCTTCCCGTTCCATAACAGCAGACACAACCAACGGTAGCGGATTTTTTGTAGGAAGGTCTTTGTAGGAGTGCACGGCAACATCAATTCTGCCGTCTAAAAGTGCGTCATCCAATGCCTTGGTGAAGACACCTTTTCCGCCCATTTCGGGCAGTGGGGTAGTAAGGTCGAGATCACCGTCAGACTTTATGAAAACAATCTCAGTTTCGTGGCCAAGCCCTTGTAGTTTGGATGCCACCGTTTTTGCCTGCCAGGTGGCCAGTTCACTATCCCTGGTACCAATTTTTATTGGCTTACTCATGCCCGTTTGCAGCTTCGAGTTTAAACATTTTTGCAACCATTTCCGCCACTTCGTCTGATTCGTGGTGATCGCGTAAATGTTCAATACTGTAAGCGGCAATTTTATTGACAATTCTGCGGGTCATATTGTCAATTTTATCGAAATCGTTTGTTTCTATCTTGTTCTTGAAGAAGTTAAGCTCATCTTCTCTGATCGATTCAAACCGCTGTGTGAGGGCTTTGATTGTAGGTACAACACGCTGTTCATTCAGCCATAGCTTGTAGTTGTTGTACTCATCATCTATGATTTTCTTAACGAGAGGCACTTCCTCCTCTCTCTTTTTGTACGCTTCATCTGTAACATCACTCAGCATATCCATGTTGGCCACATCAACAAAATCGAGAGCGGCTACTTTCGGATCGATGTTTCTCGGTACAGAAAGGTCGAGCATTACTTTAAATTTTGGCCTTTCCATGGCAACCTGCATATGTTCAGGCCTGATGATTGGCTCGCTGGCTCCGGTTGCAACAATTACAAGATCTGCGTCGGCAATCTGCTCGGGCAGGTTCTCCATATCGGCAACTTCAAGGTTGAACTTGTCTGCCACAAACTCGGCTCGGTCACGTGTTCGGTTAACAAGGGTTAGTTTACTTGCCCCGAGATTCACAAGATTTTTACAGGTAACCTTGCCGATTTTACCCGTGCCAACGAGGAGAATGTTTTTGTTAATCAGGTTGTCGAATGTTCGCATGGCAAATTTAACAGCAGCGTATGCAACTGTAGCGGCACCATGGCCAAGTGAAGTTTCATTGCGGGAGCGTTTGTGTGCCCTAAAAACATGTTGGATAAGGCGGTGAAGCTCGCCGGAAATCATCTCTTTCTCAGCTGAGAGTTCGTAACCTTCTTTAACCTGTTTTACAATTTGGAGGTCGCCAAGAATTTGTGAATCAAGCCCGGTTGCCACTTTAAAGAGATGATTTATGGCACGCTGGCCTTCCAGCTCAAAGCCATATTCATGAAAATCATCGAGGCTGCCGTTGCTGTATGTGGTAAGCAATCGAATAAGTTCGCTTGTGGTAGCTTTGTGGGCAAAAACCTCAGTACGGTTGCAGGTTGAAACAACAAACATGCTGTCGATACCTTCTCTGCGGGCACCTTCAAGCATTTTTAGTTTGCTGGCAGCATCAAGGCTGAACCGTTCTCGTACTTCAACCGGGGCATCCCAGTGGTTTATGCCGATAATTGTAAAATCCTGAATTGTTGGATGAACCATCCTCTATGCAGTAACTGCTTCTTTTGTGTCTTTCTGTTCCCATTGAACGGACTCATCCGGAATCTCGTGCTTAAGACAATTTAAAGTCTCCTCTGCGAGAGCTTTTAAATAGTCCGGATGATCATTAAGCCCATTCATCACCTTGTAATTCTCAAATTCAAAACCCTCTTCTTCCATATCCTCAACCAATTCAACACCCAGTTCGTAGAGAGTTTCAATGTGGTCGGTTACAAAGGCAATCGGAACCATCAAAAAGTTTTTAATTCCATATTCAAGGTGCCTTTCAACCAGTTCTTCAGTGTTTGGCTGGGTCCATTTTTGTGGGCCAACTCGCGACTGAAAACTGAGCCAGTATGGGTTTTTCTCTTCTCTGCGGGCCATCACCGCTTCCATCGTCTCTTTAATTTCTACAGTGTAGGGGTCGCCGCTTCGTACTTCAAGAAGAGGGGTACCGTGAGCGCTGAAAATAAAATGCGTTTTACGGCGGGTATCCTCGTCCATCTCCTCAAGAGCCTCATCAATCCGCGAATTGATGGACTTGAGGTAACTCTCATTAAGATAATAATTCTTTACATGAAACTCTTTCCAGGGCTTGTTGCCTTCCGGAAATTTTTTGTTTAGCATCGTTTCCCAATCGCGGAAACTGCTGCCGGTTGTTGTCCACGAGAATTGCGGGTAAAGTGGCATCAAAACGGCATGTGTAATGCCATCTTCAACCATGTCATCCATCACCTGATCGGCAAATGGCAGCCAATAGCGCATGCAGGTGTAAACATTTACTTCGTGATGCGGTAGAATCTGCTTGAAATACTTTTCAAGGCCGCGGCGCTGTGCTTCAGTGAGGCCGTTTATGGGTGAACAACATGTTGAAACTTCTTTGTTTTGCCGGTTAAAGCAGTGCTTGCTGCCTGTGCAGCCTTTCGGGCAGCCATTAATTTCTTTGTAATCCTCAGCTACATTTGGTGCCCTGAATTTTGAGATTACATTGGCAAAAGCTCTTTGAAAAGCTCCGCCTCCAAGCTTGATGATATCTTCATCAGAAAAGAGGTTTTTCAGAAAAATTCGAACATTATTCTCGTGGGTAGGCCCACCGAGATTCATTAAAACAACTCCTACTTTCATATCGATAATTTTGTGCCTCTAAAAATATGTTCTAAAGCGTTTAAAACAACAATTTTTATATGAAGGAAGAGTGAAGCAATAGAAATTAGATTCTGTCTAAATTAGATGGAGTATGCATTCTTTATGAAAGTTAGTCAGCCTGGTTTCGACAACGTAAACCAAAACCTTGAACCTTTGCCTGGAGTACTCTCAACTTGAATTTCTGAATTGTGGGCGCTTAGAATACTTTTCACAACAGAGAGCCCAAGGCCAGTGCCCCCCTTATCGCGTGACCTCGCCTTATCTGTACGGTAAAAACGGTCAAAAAGCCGCTCAAGATGTTCTTCCGAGATTCCGATTCCGGTATCTTCAACTTCAACAAGGATACTGCCGTCATGCTCACGTGCACCCATTCGTATGGTGCCTTTATTGGTAAACTTAATTGCGTTCGAAACGAGGTTTTCCAGCACCTGTTCAATTTTGTCAGGGTCGGCAACTACCTTAAAAGATTCATTACCTGCCACCAGTTCCAATCCTTTTTCTGCAGCTTCCGATTCATACAGCTCAGCAATCATCTGAATGGCCTGATTGATGTCGAACCTTGTTTTTTGAATGAACTGATCATCCGAATCGTACCGCTGCAGTGTTACCAGGTCTTTAAAGAGGCGGCTGATTCGGTGAGTCTGCCTTTCAGCGGTTAGGAGATACTTTTTCTCTTGATCCTCATCAAGTTTGCCCAGCTGCAGCATCTCGATAGAACCTGCAATTGTATGCAGCGGATTGCGGATTTCGTGGGTAATATCGGCAAAAAACTGTGTCTGCTTTTGGTTGAGTTTTTTTAGCTCAAGGTTATCAGCACGCAGCTTTTCAGCCATTCGGTTGAGTGACTGGGCAAGGGTGCCGAATTCATCTTTGCGATCGAGGTTCAGGCTTTGGTTGGTGTTGCCTCCTGCAATTTCCCTTGCGGCTGCTTCGAGCTGTAATATTGGCTTTGATATATATCGCGAAAAAGAAATGCTCACAATCAACACAAGGGCGATGGAGATAAACATACCAGTGTAGATAATCCAGCGAATGGTTTTGATCGGTTCATAAATCTGCTCTTTGGAGATACTAACCTGCAGATAGCGGGCAGGATTATGTATAGAGCTCAAGCTGACATAGCTGGTTAGCCTCTCGCCGGATGGATCGTTCAGAAGCAGGGAGCCTTCAGTATTTCGGATGAGGATTGCGATCGTTGCATCAATGGTTTCGTCTGCCTGCATCTCCTGGTGATAAGGTACATCGGCAAAAAGGATGCCGTCTTCATCGTAAATAGCCAGGCGATAACCCGATGTTCGTGCAGCCTCATTCAGGTTGGTCTCAAAATCTTCATCCACCCGCAGGTTCTGGATGGTTATGGCGAGCCATTCCGTATCATTAATGATCTGTTGCTCGCCATCGCTGATGAGGTAGTTGCGTATAAACAGAATGGAGTAGCTGCTGATTGCCGTGATTCCAAAAATCAGCAGGAGGATAAATGTCCATGCCAGTTTAGCGCGGATACTCATGCCGGCAGCAGGTCACGGTTCATGCCGTAGCCGATACCGCGGAAGGTTTTAATCAGGTCTGACGCTTCACCGAGTTTCAGGCGCAGGTTTTTGATGTGTACATCCACGGTACGGTCAAACACAAATTTATCCTCGCCGCCGATGTGCTCCAGAATTTCCTGCCGGCTGTAAACACGTTTCGGGTTCTGGAAGAAGAGCTCAACCAAAGCATACTCTGTTGAGGTAAGGTCAATTCGGTTCTCTTTATAGTATAGATCTTTTCCGTTTACATCGAGCAGGAGATCGTTGTGCTGAATCCATTTACTATTTTGGGGCTGCTGGCGGCGCAGCAGGGATTCGATGTGAGCCTTCACCAGTTTCAGGCTGGCGGGTTTCGATATGTAGTCATCAGCTCCAAGTTCAAGCCCCTCAATTTCATCTATCTCTCTGTCTTTAGCCGTCAGAAATATAACGGGGATATCTTTTAAAACGGGGTGTTTGCGAATTACACGGCAAATCTCCTTTCCGTCAACATGTGGAACCATGATATCGAGAACAGCAAGATGGATATCGCCGGCTCGGCTTTCGATTGTCTCCAGGGCTTTTTTGCCGTCGTGCACAAGCAGAACATTATATCCATTCATTTCAAGGAAGTTGGCAAGCATCTCTGCGGGTTCAACTTCATCTTCAACCAGCAGTACAGTATGTTTCGGAATCATAAAAAGGAGACTTTCTGATTTAAACAGTAGGATTCTATAAATTTCATCTAAAATAATGAATTGACAGCCAAATTTTTTACCATCTGTAGATTCGTGTATCTATTTGAATGTAAAACGATTTAGTAACTGAAACAGGTAAAATTTTTCTTTGATGGATATCCAGAAAAAAGTTGTGTGGATAACAGGTGCTTCATCCGGGATTGGTGAAGCACTTGCGTACGAATTTAACAAAAGGGGTGCATTAATCATTCTGTCATCCCGCCGGGAAAGCGAGCTTGAGCGGGTGAAGGAAGCATGCATAGATCATGAAGAAACGGTAAAAATTTTACCGCTTGATCTTGCCGATGAAGGCTCTATCACAAAAAAAACCGAGGAGGCAAAAGAGCTTTTTGGCAGCATCGATATGCTTATCAATAATGGCGGAATAAGCCAGCGGGCATATGCCGTAGATTCAACTATGGAGACAATCCGTAAGGTGATGGAAGTAAACTTTTTCGGGACGGTAGCTCTTACCAAAGCCGTACTCCCGGGTATGATTGAGCAAAAATCGGGACATATCGTTGTGATTTCGAGTGTGATGGGCAAACTTGGAACCAAGCACCGGTCGGCTTATGCAGCATCAAAACACTCGTTGCACGGCTGGTTCGACTGCCTGCGCCAGGAGATGTACGAGCACGATATTCACGTTACCCTGGTATGCCCCGGTTTTGTGAAAACGAATGTAACCGTAAACGCGCTCACCGCTGATGGCGATACATACAACAAAATGGATGATGCCCAAAAAACGGCGATGAGCGCTGAGGAATTTGCCCGAAAACTGATGCCAAAACTGGCTAAACAGAAAGAGGAGGTGTACATAGGTGGGTATGAAATTCTATCAGTTTATGTGAAGCGCCTTTTCCCCGGCTTGCTCAATAAAATTTTAAAGCGAACGAAGGTTACGTAAAATTTCTGAGCGCTATAGCTCTCCTGAATATCAACTTTATGTTCAAACACCCTCTTCCGGTTCTGTTTTTTTCACCATTGCTGATTCTGTTCCTTTCAGCATGCCACACATCTGAGCAAAACAAAGAGCTGCCAAACATCTTGTGGCTTGTAAGTGAGGATAACAGCCCGATGATTGGTGCTTATGGCGATTCGTTTGCCACAACACCCAATATCGATAAGCTTGCAGAAGGTGGGTTTCTCTATACCAATGCCCATGCTAATGCACCTGTTTGCGCTCCGGCGCGAAACGCCATCATTACAGGAATGTATTCGCCATCGAACGGAAATGAGCATATGAGAAGTAATAACAGGGCATCAGAAATGGTTCAGTTTTTTCCTGAACTGCTTCGGGAAGCCGGTTATTACGTAACCAACAATCCCAAAGAGGACTACAATATTGCTCTGGAGCAGACAGATGGCATCTGGCATGAATCAGGCAATGATGCTCACTATAAAAACCGTGCCCCGGGGCAGCCATTTTTTGCTGTGTTTAACACCATGATTACGCATGAAATTTCTCTGTTTCATGAAAAAGCAGAGGAAGAACTGCGTCATAACCCAAGTGAAGTTGATTTGCCGCCATACCACCCCGATACGCCGGAACTGCGTAGGCAGTGGGCGCAATATTATGATGCAGTGGAAGAGATGGACACCTGGGTTGGTGAAAAGCTGCGTGAGCTTGAGGAGAGCGGAGAAGCGGATAACACAATCGTTTTTTACTATGCAGATCATGGCGGTGTTCTGCCGCGCAGCAAACGGTTTGTTTACGAAACCGGAACGCGGGTACCTTTGATTGTGCATATTCCGGAAAAATTCAGCCATCTGTGGCCTGAGCAGAAAACGGGTTCAAAGATCAACAGGCCTGTTAGTTTTGTGGATTTAGCGCCTACTATTCTTAGCCTTGCGGGTATTTCTGTGCCGGAGATTATGCAGGGGCGTGCATTTCTTGGCGGCCAGAAAACAGAAGCACCGGAATATGTACACATGTATCGGGGCAGAATGGATGAGCGATATGACATGAGCCGTGCAGTTCGGAATGGCCGGTTTCGGTACATCCGTAACTATATGCCCTACCGTATGTACGGGCAGCATGTGGATTTTCTGTTTTTGGCTTCCGGGGCGCGTAGCTGGCAGGAAACCTGTGAAAGTGGAGGCTGCAACGAAATCCAGCAAAGATTTTGGAATACCAAGCCGGTAGAAGAGCTTTACGATACAAAAAACGACCCCTGGGAAGTGAACAACCTGGCCGAAGATCCCAACTATAGAAAAATACTCGAAGAACTACGGGCGGCAAACAGGCAATGGATGATAGATATAAAAGATACCGGTGTGATACCTGAATATGATCTATTGCAATTGACGGGTGGGGAGTCGGCTTATGATTATCTTCGACGTAACAGTATAGATGTAGAAGAATGGATTGATATAGCCGATAAGGCAATAACTGCAACGGCTGATGTTATACCTGTATTCAAAGAGCTGCTGATTTCTGATGATCCGGTTAAGAGATATTGGGCGGCTGTGGCCTTCCGGATTCTTGGTGAAGATGGAGTATCCGAAATTACAAGCCTCAAAGATGCCGCAGGACAGGAATCTTCACCTTTTGCAAAAACTATTCTGTGGGAAACACTCTATCTGTTGGGTGAAAAAGAAACGGCAACGGAGGGACTGGCAGAGTTTTTGGAACATGATGAATCTATGGTGAGAGAGTTTGCACTGAATGCGATAGAGAGCCTGAATGATGATAGTGAAATGATTCAGAATGCTGTAATTGAAATGGCAAAACGGACAAACGGGCTACAGTGGGATAATCAGGATCACCGGATTGTGATTAATCTGCTTAGAAACTGGGGAATCAGCCCTGAAGAAGTTGGGCTGCTATTAGAAATGGGGTGGATTGGTAACTTTGCTCAGTGAGATGCCGGGATAATTTTTGATTATTCATTCACAAACAGGCCAAATTCTAATATCGCCGAATTTGGAAATATACCGACCTTGTGGAATTAAGAGATTAAGAGATGTTTAAGAGCTTTCGGTTTTAGAAACCAAACAATAGTGTTTACAAAAGTCAACAATATTGTTATTTTGAACAACCCGTAGAATAACCCGAATTGACGAAAAAACATCATAACAAAGACATTCGGAAATCAGTTGAATATGCTGTTTCCAAAGGATGGCGCGTTGAAGATGCCGGAAATTCCTCGCATGCATGGGCAAGGTTAAAATGCCCTGAAACAAGCCGTGAGGGATGTATGATATCGATTTGGAGTACACCGCGAGTTCCAGAGAATCACGCACGTCAGATAATTCGAGCAGTAGATAAATGTCCACACAAGCAAAATTGAATTAAAGATTATGAAGTTTTATGAATTTACATTGATCATAGACTCACAAATTGAGAATTCCGGCCGGATGGAAGACGCACTATTTGAGGCCGGTTGTGATGATGCTACTTTATCGTTCAGAAAAGGAACTGCTTATCTGGATTTTGACCGAGAGGCTGAGGGCCTTGAAGCGGCAATCATTTCAGCAATACAACAAGTTGAAAATACAGGATTGAATCTATGGGTGAAAAGAGTTGAGCCATCGGATTTGGTAACGAGTGCAGAAATAGCCAGAAGATTGGCCAGAAGCCGCCAATCCATTCAGCAACTTATTTCCGGTGACAGGGGTGAGGGTGATTTTCCACTACCGATAGCCGGTATAACAGCAAAAACAATGCTTTGGAGTTGGTATGAAGTTACAGAGTGGTTTTTAAACAATGGAAAACTTAAAGATAGTTCGGTTTTTGAAAATGCTGCTGTTGTGAAACAAATTAATGAATCTCTGGAGAGCCGAAAAAACGATATGTATATAAAAAACATCAATCGTATTACGAAACTCTTGAAGAAAAGAAAACGTGAGCTTCATTAACCTAACCTCTTTCACCACTGAGATAAAAGCTAACAATCAAGCCAAACGCTTTCGCTTGTTAAGGTAGGCAAGTAGGGCAAGGTCGAATGGGCTTTGGGTGTCGATCTCTTCAAAATCAACGCCGGTTTCGCTGCAGGCAATTTTAAACTTGTGGGTTAATTCGCTCACCTTTTTCTTGTAATCATCTTT
>SLLL01000083.1 GCA_007134085.1 Balneolaceae bacterium | reverse complement strand
GAAAAAGAAATTGAATCAGATACATCTTTTCAATACTACTTTTTAATTTGAATCACGGGTAAACATGAAATTATTCTCTGTACAGGCTTTACTTTTAGCACTTTTGCTTTCTTTTTCTGTCGATAGAAATCTATTTGAAGGGGAAATTACGTACCTCATTCAAAACCCTGAAAGTGCACTTGGCGAAACCGCTCATCTTAGCCTTACCTTCAACAACAATCGCATATTTGTTGATTCAAATATCTCCATGAATGTAATGGCAGGGCTAAGTGCCCGTGGTGTTCTTGTTCGTAATGACCTGCAGGATTTCATTTTAATTACCGATGAGAAAGAAGGGCTTAAAGTTGCGAAATCAGAGCTTGACAATCTTGTGACATTAATGAACAGAATTCAGGGAAGGCAGGAAGCAGTTGAAAAAAAACCATTCCTCTGGGATGAAAAAGTAACAGAAACTGGCCAAACCAGGCAGCTCCATGGTTATACAACGCACGAGTTTCAGCTCATAGGCGAAGCTGATGATGAGTACATTTCTGTATGGCTAACCGATGGTATAAAAGTTAATTGGGGTCTCTTGCTTGAAGCCTGGTACACAACCGGAACCATGCAGTTCGATCATGAAATTCCCGTTGAAATGGTGATGAACAGCAACAGCTTTCCGCTACTTGTTGAGGTGTACAGAGGCGGCACACTAGTAATGAATGCAGAAGCTCAGTCGGTGAATCGCTCGGGGTTTGATAGGTCCAAAACATCGCTTTCTTCAGATTTTAAGCTGCTCGGTATAACCGATTTGATGATGAACTTCTTCAGGCAGCAACGATAACCTAACCATGCGATTAATCCCGGTTCTTCTTTTCGCGATACTTTTTGCCGGCTGTACAATGTTCCGTCCAGCGGTAGTTGAGGAAGAGCCGGAGCTTGAATATCCCAACCCTGATAGCGAAATTAGCATGCTGCTTGATGGATACAGAGCAGGCCTGCACAGAGAAATGGGCAGGCAGGTTGCTATTGCAAGAGACACCCTTCGTTTTAATCAGCCCGATAGTAAACTTGGAAATATAGTTTCTGATGCACTACGCATTCGCGGCGCAAATGAGCTTGGCAAGCAAGTACATATTGGCATAATTGGCGACAGCTCTTTCAGGCTTTTCTTTGAGCCCGGCCCGATCACTGTAGGGGATATATTTGAGTTTATGCCCTATGAGAATAACCTTGTGATATTGACCCTCACCGGCAAACAAGTAACAGAATTGGTTCAGCAAAATGCATCTTTGGGCGGGGCACCTATCAGTGGTGTGCGGTACACCATCACACCTGATGGGAGAGCCCGCGGAATACTTGTGAATGCTGAAGTGGTGGATCCTGACAGACATTACCGAGTGGCAACTACAAGCTGGGCTGCAAATGGGGGAGATGCATTCCCGGCGCTTTGGGAACCTGTGAGCCGGCAGGATTTAGATCTTTCAGTGCGCGAACTCTTTGTGGATTACTTCAGTTCGCTCAGGGAAATTTATGATATTACTGACGGGAGAATACGCCTATGATTTCAAGAAAAGAGTTTTTGAAACAAGCGTCTTTATTATCAGCCGGGGCGATGATTTCGAGGCCGTTCGGAAGCTATGTATCTGAACGTTTTTCAGGGCCCTCGCTTACCATTCTTTATACGAACGACACTCATGCACGGCTCGATCCGTTTCCACAGAATGCCAGAGAATTTGCCGGGCTGGGAGGTATTGCAGAGCGTGCATCACTGGTAAAAAAAATTCGTTCGCAAAACAGACACGTTCTGTTGCTTGATGCAGGTGATGTATTTCAGGGTACGCCCTGGTTTGATGTGTATGGCGGCACTGTAGATTTAAAACTGATGACCGAAATGAATTACGATGCCATGGCTATTGGAAATCATGAGTTCGATCGTGGGTTAGATGGATTTGCAGAGGCAGCACAAAAAGCTGGTTTCCCAATTTTGGCATCTAATTATTTTGTAAGGGATACACCTCTCAACCCATTTGTACAGCGGCAGTTGATTAAGGATTTTGAAGGATTTCGTGTTGGAATTTTTGGGCTTGGAATTCGCCTGCAGGGAGTGGTTGACAGGCAACTATATGGAGGTGTTCGATATTTTGATCCCGTGCAAGTATCCGAAAGAATGGTGCAAAGTTTACGGGAAAATAACCGCTGCGATTATGTAATCTGTTTGAGTCATCTCGGCTATCATTATGATGATGATCGCATCGACGATCGAAAAATTGCTAAACAGATAAGCGGCATCGATTTGATTATTGGGGGGCATACCCACACCTTTCTTGATGCCCCGGTTGAGGTAGAGAATCCATCAGGCAGAAAAACCCTGATAACACAGATGGGCCATAGTGGTGTAAGGCTTGGAAGGCTGGATGTAACTCCAGCTGATAATGACAGTTCACCGATAGTAAGTAGCCAATTTTATACTATTGGCCGCCTTGATTAAAGTTTTTTTTAAGAAAACGCTGACGTAATAGTTCAATAACAAGCACTTCCGAATAGCTTTTGTATCATGCTAAAATCGTTTTTTAGAATCGGTATGAAGCTCCAATATCAGTAATTCTTAGCGTTTCTTTACACATTTGGCAGTTTGTTGAATCTTTTTTCTTAGCAAAATGCAAAAGATTATGGCATTATTTTTACCCCTAAATTGAGAATCATCCCATTCTGAAGCCTAAACTTTTTTTAACCGCCAAGGTGGCTTGTTGTTAACATTATCTTAATACGGTACTCTTTTCATTTGGCGGGCTTATCACTACTTTATTTTTACCGTTATTTGTAATCAAAAAAGAGTAAATGAGAATTCGATTAGCAGGCTTAATCATCTGCTTTTTTGCAGTATGTGCCACATCAACTTACGCCCAAACTGAAGAGAGAGAAACAACCGGTCAATTTGGTGATGACCTCCGCTTTCCTGCATTGCCATTTTACAGCTACGGGTCCGGGCTTGGTTTAACTACTCCCGACAGTACATTTCGCCTCAATATCCGTTTCAGAATGCAGAACCGGGTTACCTATTTAAATTATGATGACCGTGATGATGCCATTGAAGGTGTTGTTCGCAGACTACGGCTTCGATTCGATGGATTTGTGGGCGATCCCAGGTTTCTATATGCTATTCAGCTCTCGTTTGCACCCGGTGATGTGGGTGAACTTGTTGAAGGCGATAACATTAACATCATTCGGGATGCGGTGATGTTTTATCAGCCGAATAACAACTGGAGCTTGGGCTTTGGCCAAACCAAACTGCCTGGAAACAGGCAGCGGGTAAATTCATCAGGCGCCCTTCAGCTAACTGACCGCTCCATAAACAATGCCCGATTTACTATCGACAGGGATTTTGGGGCGTTTATCTACTATCTCAATGAAGATGAAAACAGGGTTTCATATAACATTAAAACGGCCATAAGTACGGGCAACGGGCGAAACTGGACCCGCAATCCAGATGCTAATCTCGCATATACAGGCAGGCTTGAATTTTTCCCCTTCGGAGTGTTCAAAAATAACGGCATGCTGTTTGAAGGCGACCTTGCACGAGAGCAAACTCCCAAACTGCTGCTCGGAGGAACGTATCACATAAATAATAATGTGCAGCGGGCAAGAGGCCAGCTTGGTAATAAACTCTTTGAACGGCGTGATTTAGCCTCCCTTCATCTGGATGCCATGTTAAAGTACAACGGATGGTCTTTCCAAACGGCATATTTAAACCGTACATCAGATAACCCGATTACGGTAAATCCAAATGATGAAATGGATCAACGTTTTGTTTACACTGGTAGCGGGGTAGATTTTCAGTTAAGCTACCTTTTTCCATCAAATTTTGAGTTAATTGGCCGCTATTCTACACAAACTCCCTCGTCATCAATCCGGGATCTTGCACCTGAAATGCAACAATATAGCTTTGGTATCACAAAATACATTTGGGAGCATGCACTAAAGGTTCAGGCGGAAATCACAAATACAGAAGAGACGTGGACTACCCGTGAAGACAGAAGCAACTGGTATCTGCGGTTTCAGATAGAGATTGGTATCTGATTAGTTTTTAATTGGTTCTTTTAGTAGTAATAAGCACAACACCATTACCACCGCGAACGCCATAAATAGCTGCATCAGGCCCTTTCAGAACGCGTACGTGATCGATATCCCGGGGGTTTACACGGTTATTAACTTCCATGTATGATGTACCTGCAATCTGGCCGTCAATAACAAAGAGTGGTTCAATTCCGGAATTGAAAGATGAGATACCACGAATTGTTACCCGCTGGTTGTTGCCCGTACCTGCTACATTAACACCGGGAACACGGCGAAGGAAATCCCCTAAATCGCGGAAGTAATCCTTATCATCATTCACAACATCGGAAGATGTGTTAACTTGCCTTAGTTCAGTTTGAGTTGCTGAATCAGATGTAGCACAGCTCATTGCTAAAAAAGCTGCAAAAAAAATGAGTAGGAAGGTGTAGGCTTTCATAATAGCTCCTGTTTGTATAAGTAATATACGAAAAACGGGCAGAATTCATTTTGCGTATAGACAAACTGTAATAGCCGGTGTTGCGATTCAAGCCCTTTAATTACCCAACACTAACAGGATGCACCCAGCCATGCCCATCTTCAACTTTCCCATATTGAATGCCTGTGATTGTAACGAACATTTTTTTGGCAAACGGGCCGATTTTTTCCTGATCAAACGTTACGGTTTTTCCCTGATGATGAATCAGCCCCACAGGAGAGATTACAGCTGCTGTACCCGAACCGAATACTTCTTTCAATGAGCCATTTTCAGCGGATTCAAATACTTCATCAATAGAAATTTTTCGTTCTTCAACTTCAACGCCCCATTCTCTGGCAAGTGCAATTACGGAACGCCGGGTTATTCCGGGAAGTACCGTTCCGCTAAGCTGCGGAGTGACCAGTTTGCCATCAAAAAAGAAGAAAATGTTCATGGTGCCAACCTCTTCAATATATTTATGCTCAATGGCATCCATCCATAAAACCTGAGTATAGCCGGTCTCCTGCGCTTTTTTTGCAGGGAGAAAACTGCCGCCATAATTACCTGCCGCTTTAGCCTCACCGGTGCCGCCCTTAACTGCGCGTACGTAGCTTTCTGATGTGGTAAGTTTTACCGGGTTGAAACCTTCACTGTAATACGCACCAACCGGGCTGGAAATAATGTAGAAGCAATACTCTTCAGCCACCTTTGCAGCCAGGTACTCTTCTGATGCAAACATTACCGGACGCAGGTAGAGTGCCTGCCCGTGTTTTTTGGGTACCCATGCATAATCCGCTTTCATGAGCTCTTCGAGAGCAGATACAAAAATATCCTCATCAATTTCCGGCATGCAAAGCCGCTTTGCAGAGTTGTTCAGGCGCTGGTGGTGGTCTTTCACCCGAAACAAGTTAATAGTGTTATCATCAGCGTAGTATGCTTTCATCCCTTCAAATATCGCCTGCCCGTAGTGAAGTGCCATCATGGATGGCTCAAACGTAATCGGGCCGTAAGGCTTCACCTCTCCCTGGTGCCATTTGCCGTTTTTATAACGCATTTCAAACATGTGATCTGAAAAGATTCGCCCGAATTGCAGGTTATCAAAATCTATTTCGTTTATTCTGCTGTGATCTGATCTTGTAATGGTTATTTTCATGAGAATGTGTTTTAATGTTTAGAAACCCAAGATAAGCGATTTTTATGATACAGTTGAACCTGCCTTCTCTATTATTCAAAGTTTTAACGAACAGAAAATCTTTTATAACATCACTTATAATACTCTTTGTTTTGGTTGATGTTGTTTATTCTCAAACCAGAAACGATATCACCCCGCATATCTTAACCATGCGTGAGCGGGCTGAGGTTATGGACAGTTGGACAGAGTATCGCCTGGATAATTTAGTGCCCGAACTGATGCGCCGTGAAGGCATAGATATGTGGATACTCATTGCACGGGAGTATAACGAAGATCCCGTTCTGTTAACCATGCTGCCGGCAACATGGCAATCGTCCCGAAGAACCACCATTCTGATGTTCTTTGATCCGGGAAATGGTGAGCCGTTTGAGCGCCTTGCAGTATCCAGATACAATATCGGCTTTTTTGAAACACAGTGGTTTCCAGATGAAGAACCCGATCAATGGAAACGGCTTGGCCAGATTATCGAAGAAAAAAATCCTCAAAAAATCGGGATAAATGTATCGGAACATTTTGCCTTGGCTGATGGAATAAGCCACACCGATTACATGAACCTGCGGAATAGCCTGTCTGGCGATCTCGCTGAGCGAATCGTGTCTGCAGAAAACCTCTCAATTGGATGGCTCGAAACGCGCACAGAAGAGGAGATGGTTGTGTACAGGCAGATCAATCGGATAGCTCATAATATCATCGCAGAGGGGCTGTCTGAAGCGGTAATTACTCCGGGTATCACCACAACGGAAGACGTTCAGTGGTGGTTCAGGGAACGCATCAGAGATCTGAATCTCACCACGTGGTTTCATCCATCAGTAGCGGTACACAGAAGTGAATCTCCCGAGCACACCGGTGATTTTTCCGGTTCGGCAGGAAGCAGTGTTATTCTGCCGGGTGATATTATCCATATGGACCTTGGAATTGAATACCTTGGGTTAACCACCGATACCCAGCGAAATGCATACGTTTTACGTGAAGGCGAAACGGAGCCGCCTCAAGGGTTGCGGGATGCACTCGCCACTGGTAACCGCCTGCAGGACATTTTAACCAACGAATTTGTTACCGGCAGAACCGGCAATGAAATTCTTGCAGCCGCATTGCAAAAAGCAGAAGAAGAGGGAATCAAAGCTACTATCTACACCCACCCGCTGGGATATCACGGACATGGTGCCGGCCCAACCATTGGCTTATGGGATCAGCAGGGTGGTGTGCCTGGCAAGGGCGATTATCCGCTTTACCCAAACACAGCCCATTCCATCGAACTTAATGCCGAGGTTTTTGTGCCGGAGTGGAACCGCTCTATTCTTGTGATGCTTGAGGAGGATGCTATTTTTGACGGAGAGAGTGTATGGTACATCGATGGACGCATGGAAGAGTTTTATCTTATTCCCCGCCAGAAGTGACCGTGGAAATAGTGATTGCAGAAAAAACTGTAAGGTTTTCCGAAAAGGGTACTCATATAAGAGAGGCTCGAATCAAATTATAATGAAAACAGTTAGCACAGTATGATTCAACAAGCAAAAGAGATTCTGAAAGAAACCTTTGGGTACGATTCATTTCGCCCGTTACAGGAAGACGCAATCAATAATGTTCTGCACAAGAAAGACTCGCTGGTGATAATGCCAACCGGCGGCGGGAAGTCACTCATTTATCAAATACCGGCACTTATTTTTAATGGCCTTACCATTGTAGTATCCCCGCTAATTTCTTTGATGAAAGACCAGGTTGAACAGCTGGAAGAGTTTGGTGTACCTGCGCTTTTTCTGAACAGTTCGTTAACTCCGGAGCAGTATCGGCAAAATGTAAACAGGCTGCGGTCTGGCAGGGCAAAACTTCTCTACCTCGCCCCTGAAACGCTGATGATGGATTCAACCCAAAATTTGCTATCAACCTTAACGGTAGATTGTTTTACGATTGATGAGGCACACTGTATTTCGGAATGGGGGCACGATTTTAGGCCGGAGTACCGAATGCTTGCCAGTGTGCGAAAGAATTTCCCCAATGCCGTTTGCCTGGCCTTAACGGCAACAGCTACGCCGCGGGTACGAGACGACATCCAGCAGATTCTTGAGATGAAAGATTCTGCCCGGTTTGTTGCCAGTTTCGATCGTAAAAATCTGCTTTTGAAAGTGGCAGATAAACAGAATCCACTCGAGCAGATTCTGGATTTTCTCTATACACGCAAGTCTCAGTCGGGCATTATTTACTGTTTTTCACGCCGCCAGGTGGATGAACTTTATGCCGATTTAAAAAATAACGGCCATTCTGCCCTTCCTTATCATGCCGGCCTGACGGAGCAGGAGCGGTCCCATAATCAGGATGCATTTATTCGTGATAACGTGCGGATTATTGTGGCCACAGTAGCATTTGGAATGGGCATCAACAAGCCGGATGTGCGGTTTGTGATTCATCACGATATGCCGCAGAATATTGAATCGTACTATCAGCAGATTGGCCGAGCCGGCCGCGATGGGCTACAATCGGATTGCCTGCTTTTGTACAGCTACTCTGATAAGCAGAAAATTCAATACTTCATCAATCAAAAAGAGGGAAATGAAAAAGAAGTTGCAGAAAAGCATCTGAAAGCACTCATCAATTATCTGGAATATGATGCATGCCGCCGAAAGCCGCTAATGGAATATTTTGGCGAAACCTACGGTAAAAAAGAGTGCGGCATGTGTGATAACTGCCTGCGCGATGCGGGAGATAAACAAGATTTTACAGTGCAGGCACAAATGTTTTTGAGCTGTGTAGCCCGAACAGACCAGATGTATGGTGCACACCATATTGTTGATGTGCTGAGGGGTTCATCAGCCAAAAAAGTGAAAGAAAACGGCCATGAAAAACTATCTACCTACGGAATAGGAAAAGATTGGACAAAAGATCAGTGGATTCAGCTCTCAAGGCTGCTTATCAGGAAGGGTTATCTCAAAAAAGATCAAAAATACGGCAGCCTGAAGTTTACGGATGATACAGCTGCTGTATTGAAAGGTGATGAGAAAGTATTTGGTGTGCTTGACCGTACCCAGACAGCAGCAACTGACGATGCAAGAACGCGAACAAGCAGCGATGTGGAGAATAAGTACAATGAAATTCTTTTTGAACAGCTGAGAGTGAAGCGAAAAGAACTGGCTGATGAACAGGGGCTGCCGCCATACACCATTTTTCCGGATACTACCCTGATGGAGATGGCGTACTATTTCCCTGAAGATGAAACAAGTTTACTAGGTATCTATGGGGTTGGAAGCGTAAAAATGAAAAAATATGGCAAGGCTTTTCTGGATATAGTGAAAAGCTTTATCGAAGAGAATGATGTGAAAACGCGCTCAAAAGTTGTAAGGCAGAAGGTCAAAAGCAGTGCATCAAAACAAAAGTTTGAGTTGATTGGCGAAGAGTTTGAAAAGGGCAAGTCGATAGACCATCTTGCGGAGCAGTTCGGTGTAAAAACGGTAACAATTCTGAGCAACCTCAAAAAGTATCATGATGAAGGCAATTCACTCGATGCAGCAAATATTCTGAAAGCTTCAGAACTTTCTGCCCGTAAGATTGATGAAGTGTATGCATCCATGAAAAAAGTGGGGCCGGAACTGCTTAAGCCCATTTATGAAGATCTTGACAAAGCTGTAGATTATAATGAGCTGAGAGTTCTCCAACTGGCATACTTAGCTGAAAATAATTGAATAAGAAATCAGGTTCGGATCAAGAAATTGTAAATAAAGTCAAGAATAATAGCCTGTGATTAAAGAATTTGTCCACTCTCTGAAGCGAACGCCAAAAGGCCTTTTTAATCCATGGTTTCATGCAGATAAAAAGCATGATGCCTCACCACTTGCCCCGGATATTCGCAGAAAACAGCTGGAGGCCTACCTTCAGGAACGCCAAAACCGCGCGAAATACCTGTTTATAGCGGAGGCTCTGGGCTATCAGGGTGGGCACTTTACAGGTATAGCGATGACTTCTGAGCGGATACTTCTTGGGCATCAGTTTGAAAATTATGGCATAAAACCATCGCACGTTTTTCAGTCGGAAAAACCACGCCGAACAAGCAGTGAAGAGGTAAACAAACTGGGGATGAGCGAGCCTACAGCAACCATCATGTGGGGTGCGTTGATTGATTTGGGTATTGACCCGTATGAAGTAGTGCTTTGGAATTCTGTACCCTGGCATCCGTACAATCCGGACAAAGGCCTGCTGAGTAACCGAACACCTCTTGCCGGTGAGATGCAGGCGGGGCTGAGACACCTAAAAAATTTCCTGGCTCTTTACCCCGAAGCTGAAGTGATTGCTGTTGGCAAAAAGTGTGAGCAGAGCCTTACAGAACTTGGGGTGGAGCACATCGGGGTAAGGCATCCTGCCAATGGCGGTGCGCCAAAATTCAGGGCTCAGCTGGCGACACTTTCAAACAGATAAAATTTACAGTCAGAAAATTAGTAATCAGGGATCATTTCTTATCTTTAGCGATTCCATCAATCTGTACTAACACAAACAATTCTACACAGAGTATATTTATGGTAAAAAAAGTAATTTTATTCTCGATCATTTCAATTTTAATAGCGGGATGTGCTGCATTACGTGACTTTGCAGAAAATCAGCGCCCAACCATTCAGTACAACAGCATGTCGATCCAGGGTTTTGATTTCAGCAGTGCTACACTTCAGTTTAATTTCGATGTGGATAATCCCAACCCTGTTGGGCTTACCGCAAACAGGTACACGTACGAGTTTTTTGTGAACGACAATTCGTTTTTGTCGGGCACTCAGGATGAAAACCTGCGAATAAGCCGCGAATCAGTAAGCACTTTAAGTGTGCCTGTAACACTCCGCTTTTCAGAGATGTTTAACACATTCAGCACTCTTTTCAGGGATGATTCTTTCGCCTACGCCATAAATACCGAAGTGCAGTTCGATATACCGGGACTGGGCATGCAACGCCTTCCTGTAAACGCTTCGGGTACGTTGCCAATCCCGAAAGTACCGCGTATTGAATTTGGCGGTTTTGATGTAAAAAATCTTTCATTAACTGGTGCCGAAATGGAGCTGAACC
Source organism: Balneolaceae bacterium (assembly GCA_007134085.1). GTDB lineage: Bacteria > Bacteroidota > Rhodothermia > Balneolales > Balneolaceae > Rhodohalobacter. The sequence continues at coordinate 863 of SLLL01000083.1, read as the reverse complement.
TAAACATCACAAATACCAACTCTTTCCCTATTGCCTTGAACAGAGCAAATTATCAGCTTGAGGTAAACGGGCGCAACTGGCTGGATACATCCCTAAGCGAGCCGCTTCGTTTAAGTGAGTCGGGCAGTTCGCAACTCACTATACCAATCAGCCTTAATGCATCACAAATGGGCAATGTTCTGGTTGAGATGATGAGGGGCTCAACCAATTTCGATTATAAACTAACAGGTTCGGCTGATGTGGGTGCAGAAATTGAAGGGTTTAGTTTTACAGATACTATTCCTTTCGACTTAAGTGGTGTGTTTCGGAACTGAGATAAACTGAAAGTCTAAAGACAACAACTTTGTAGTGATGAAAACTGGAGTAACAGGAACCTTTCTTGATGAAATAACACACGATATACCATCACAAAACTGGGGCAAAAAAGAGTGGCTGAAAGATTTTGACCACATGAAATCAATCGGCATTGATACGGTTATACTGATACGAGCGGGGTATCAGCAGCATGCAACGTTTGCATCACAGGTGCTAAAACGGGAGATGGATATTTTTCCGGCATATACCGATTTGGTGGATCTGTTTTTAACGGAAGCCGAAAGATGTGGCATGGACTTTTTCTTTGGTACGTACGACTCCGGCCGGTATTGGATAAATGGTGAGTACCAAAAAGAGACCGACATCAACAAAGCATTTTGTGATGAGGTGATGGAGCGCTACGGCAGCCGTAAGGCGTTTAAAGGCTGGTACATTTCACATGAGATTAACACGTTCAATGACGGAATCATGAAGGTATATGAAGATCTTTCATCGCATTTACGAAACTTGAAAAAGATTCCTATTCTGATTTCGCCTTACGTGAAAGG
>SLLL01000200.1 GCA_007134085.1 Balneolaceae bacterium | reverse complement strand
CTGACTGAAGACCTGATACAGCTTGAAGAGCGAATTTTTGAAATAACCGAAGCAGAGTTTAATCTGAACTCACCGCAGCAGCTGGGGCAAATTTTGTTCGAAAAAATGAAGCTTCCTGCGGGTAAGAAAACAAAAACCGGGCAGTACTCCACATCAGAAGATGTTCTTTCAAAGCTTGCAGGCGAGTATGAGGTACCGTCACTTATACTGGATTATCGTAGCCTGAGTAAGTTGCGGTCAACCTATGTGGATGCATTGCCAAAACTGATCAACCCGGAAACCGGGCGAGTTCATACCGATTTTAACCAGACGGTTGCAGCTACCGGGCGGCTCTCTTCATCAAACCCTAACCTACAGAATATCCCGATAAGAACTGCGCGCGGTCGTGAAATCCGAAAAGCATTTGTGCCCGAAAAGGGCTATAGAATGCTGGCTGCAGATTACTCGCAGGTAGAGCTCCGTGTGATTGCATCTATCTCTGGGGATGAGAATATGATTGCCGCTTTTAAGAACGGTGAGGATATCCATGCGCGTACAGCTAAGGAGATTTTTGGTTTGACATCACTTGCGGATGTGGACCCGAATCACCGCCGAAAAGCAAAAGAGGTTAATTTTGGGATTCCCTATGGTGTGAGCGCGTACGGGTTGGCTTCCCGGCTGGGTATAAGCAATACTGAAGGGAAGGAGATGATTGATCAGTATTTTGAGCGTTTTCCGGGCATCAAAAACTATATTGATGATACCGTTCAGTTTGCGAAGGAGAACGGATATGTTACTACTCTGATGGGGCGCCGCCGGTATATTCCTGATATCAATTCGGGCAACTGGAATATTCGTGGTTTTGCAGAACGTACGGCTATAAATATGCCGATTCAGGGTACAGCGGCAGACATCATAAAACTTGCGATGATTACCATTCAGGACTATTTGAAAAGTGAAAACCTGAAGTCGCGAATGCTGTTGCAGGTTCATGACGAGCTGATCTTTGAAATTGAGGAATCGGAAGCGGAAACAGTGCCTTACAAAATTAAAGAGCTGATGGAAAATGCATTTGAACTTGCCGTACCGCTTGATGTGGAAATGGGCTTGGCAGATAACTGGCTGGATGCACATTGATGAGTAGAGCATAAGTTCTGTTTACCGCAAGCGTCTCGCTTGTGCTGTTTAACCCATCCTGGCAACACTACAGTACGTCTCGCTTGTGTCATTCATCCCATTCATTAAGGCAATGCCCGGTACAACGTTGGTTTTATTGCCACGGAGCACAGAAGATCTCTGAGCCTCTGTGGCAATTCACCAAGATCCGGTTAAATTTCTATCCCATCAGTAAGTTGCAGCGCCCGGCTGTAGGTTGCCTCAAGGTCATCTCCAAGCAGGGTATAATGAGCCATTTTGCGCCCTTTTTTTGATGTGATCTTTCCATAGGAGTGGAGGTGCCCATCCGTTTGCGATATAGCTGTATGGGCATGTTCAGTAACGGCAGGGCGGTTGTGCGTACCTAAAAGATTGATCATAGCCGCAGCCGGTTTGATCATATCACTGCTGCCTAAAGGCAAGCCACAAACAGCCCGAACATGATTTTCAAATTGTGAGGTAATGCACGCCTCAATAGTATAGTGGCCAGAATTATGAGGGCGTGGTGCCGATTCGTTGAGAAGCAATGATCCCCCCGTTGTGAGAAAAAATTCGAAGGCGAATATCCCTTTCCCATCGATGGCCTCCGTTGCCATTAGTGCCAATTCCTGAGCTTTTTCTCTGACATGCGCCGATACGGGTGCCGGTGATTTAACAGCAACACAGATATGATTTTTCTGTACAGTTTCGCAACAGGGATACACCATATAGCCGGTTTCATTCCGCGCAACCTGAACGGCAAGTTCGTGGGTAAAGTCAACGAAAGCCTCTGCGAGAATGTCGTGTCCGGCTTCTCCGCCAAGGGTTACAAAGGCGCTCATTGCATCTTCGGGATTATGCACTGTTTTATTGCCGTAACCATCGTAACCGCCCTTCGAAGATTTCAGAATAAAAGGCCAGCCGTACTTCTCACCGAATGTTTTCAGATCATTCTGATTGCGAATAAGTAAATAGGGCGTTACAGGGATTCCGGCTGCTTCAAACGTCTGTTTTTCAATCAGTTTGTTTTCAATCAGTGTAAAACTTTCGGGAGATGGATAGATGGGCGTGCCGGACTTGTCCCTAAGCTCTTTAAGTATTTCAGAATCGATAAACTCATTTTCAAGGGTGATGACATCGCACATTTTTGCAAATTCCAGCATCGAATCAACATCATCAAATGAACCGGATACAGAGTGTGGTGTCATAAATTGTACGGGTTCGTTTTCAGTGCGGTCGGAAAAAACCGCCACCTGCATTCCAAACCGAAATGCCTGCAGTGCCGACATTCTTGCGAGCTGGCCCGCGCCTAAAAATCCAATAATAAAATCTGATGATAACGGTGATTTCATGATAATTCGATAATGTTAAAATATGCTTGAAATTGCAGCAAAGGGATTATTTTGAGACGCTAAAAGGTATCGCTTTTGGAATGGAAAGGGAACCGGATTTAGCCCAAACTCAGGTGAATTCCGCCCTGATTTTCTCAAGCCTGGCTGCGAGCAGAATAACTGAAGGGTGCGTGAGGAATATGGGATTTTTCCGGTTCGTTAAAATCAGCTCAATTACATTGGCTTCAAGATCTGTAATAATATCTGCAATTCGGTTGAGCCTGTACTCCCGCGAGCCGCGCCCGGTAAGCACGATTCTTCTGTCAGTTATCACTAAAAAACCACTCAGCTGTTCTTCGAAACCAAGCTCTCTATACTGCACTCTGTCACGTTGAAAACGGTTCAAAACCCGTTCTTCAAGCAGTTTTACGTTTTCAAAATTTGCATAACAATGTTCACCTCGCACCAGCGGAATCGGAGATTCGATCTCTTCTAATTGCATCTCAATCTGCTCGCGAATTCCGGACGCAAGTTCAAGATAGTT
>SLLL01000058.1 GCA_007134085.1 Balneolaceae bacterium | reverse complement strand
TTTGCCGATGAATGGCGAATTTTTGTTTCAGAGAAAAGCTATGTAAGTGGTTACTTAGGTTTACACCCGTTATTTAATGTTAACGGCCTTTTCGGTGCAGACGAAATTCACCATTATAACAATGTTTTTATCCTGGATTTAAAACCTGATCACGATGAGATACTGAATAAAATGAGTAGTGGCAGAAGGCATCAACTCAATAAGTTTGAAGGATATTCAGCCTCTTTTTCTGAAGACAGGAAGATGCTGAGAAGTTTTTTCCAAACCCACTATAATGAATTTCTGGAAAGAAGAGACGCCAAAAATTTCTACTATTTTTCATCAGAAACAATCACTTTTCTGTTTGATCTGAATAATATACTTGTAGTTGGTGCATTTGAATCGGGCCAATGTGTGGCTGCATCATTATTTGGCTACACCAGTGTTATGGGAATTGCGTTATATCACGCATCACTGCCGGGAGCTGAACATTACTCTGCTCATTTAGTTTGGTATGGTGCTCTAAAATTAAAATCTATGGGTATATCGTCATTAAATTTAGGTGGCGGCAGCAAAGGAATTGCAAAGTTTAAAACCTATTTCGGAACAGATATTTATCCTCTTTGCTGTGTAAAGCAGATATATAGAGATGATATCTATGAAAAATTATGCAGAAAAACCGGAACGCAAAACCTAAGCAAAGACACATATTTTCCGGCGTACAGAAAACCGGAAGGCTTCAATTAAATTTATGATATGAGTTAATAATGAAATCAGATTCTGACGAAGTAAAAAAGCTGACTCTCTTAGGGTTTTGTGCAGGAAATTCGCCGCTGGTTATGGATATCGCTAAAGATGCAATGCACATTACAGAGGTGGATATTGTGAAAAATGTGACTGTGGATGTACCTGATAACCTTTCAAAAAGGTTTGGGATAAAAGTAAATGATGGATTTTCAGATAGTTATGAATTTTTGAACCCGATGCATATTCATTTTGGTGTTTTGGATGCACATTTGAAGTATGCAGTTTTTAATCATTTTCAGAAAAAATATAATATAGGGAAAGTGTTCTATTCGAGTATTATTCACCCAAAATCATTCATAGCGAGTAGTGTTAAACAGGGTAACGGTTTGCTTTTAGAGCCAATGGCAGTTATCTCTTCTGAATCGGCGGTTGGGTTTGGTGTTACCATAAAGCGCAACAGTTCAATCGGGCATCATGTTTCGCTGGGAGATTTTTCAACTATTAATCCTGGTGCTATTCTATCCGGAAATGTAGATGTAGGAGAAGGAGCTACTATTGGTTCCGGGGCAACAATCATTCACAATATTAAAGTTGGCAAGTATAGCTTAATTGGTGCAGGTAGTGTAGTAACAAAAAATATTCCTGATGGTGTGGTTGCATTTGGGAACCCTTGCCGGGTTGTAAGAAAATATGAACGTTGGGATAATGTGCTTAAAGTACATGGCCAGGGCAGTTAAATAAGGTTTTGAGCAATACCTGATGGCGAAGAAGATTTTACTACTCGGAGGTTCTCACGGGCAGCTACCGGCAATTTTTGAAGCAAAAAGGCGTGGTTTCTATACGATACTGTGCGATTACCTGCCTGATAATCCCGGACAAAACCATACAGATGAATATTTTTGCATAAGTACTACAGATTACGAGGCTGTTAAAGCATGTGCTGAAGAAAATAATGTGGATATAATACTTGCTTATGCCAGTGACCCTGCGGCTCCAATTGCCTCTTTCGCCGCAGAAAAACTTGGGTTAATAGGGAGTTCGTTTGACAGTGTATCCTTGCTTTCAAACAAAAAACAGTTCCGTAAGTTTTTAAAAAAACATGGTTTTAATACACCAAGATTTGTAGTAACCGGTGGTAATATTACAATTGCTGAACTTTCTCATCTTAAAAAGCCATGGATTGTTAAACCGGTAGACTCTTCCGACACGAAAGGCGTCACAGAAGTTAATAGTGAAATAAAACTAATGAGTGCTGTTCAGAAAGCACTCAAATATTCTAAATCCGGCCAGGCAATTATAGAAGAGTTCGTTGATGGAAGCGTTGCAAACCTGCATGGAGATGCATTTATTCATGATGGGAAAATGATATTCTGTATGCTTGGGGATCGTATCTTCAGTTCAGTGTCAGCACCGTTAAAACCAAGTACTGAGCTTTATCCAAGCAGGTTGCCAAAAAAAATGGTTCAACAAGTTGAAGAAGTTACAGCTGACATCCTGAGAAAATGCGGTTTTACATTTGGTGCAATAAATATTGAAGCCAGAATAGATTCGAATGGAGATATATATGTGATGGAAATAGGGCCAAGAGCCGGTGGTACACTCACTCCGCAAACCATTGCGGCTGCTACAGGTTTCAATATGCTTGAAACTCTATTCGACCTTTTTGAGAACAAGTATATACTGCAAAAAGAAGCCTTTTTAATGCCCACTATTTGTTTTGCACTACATGTAAACAAATGGGGTATTTTTGAGAGAGTTAATTTATCAGATCAACTTAAACAATATATTCTGGAAGAGCATATTTATGTTAATAAAGGTGATGTTGTTAAACCATATTCTGAGCCCGGTTCCTTAATAGGGGTACTTATTTTCAGGTTTGAAGATATGGCACAAGCTGAAGAAATGCTGCCTGGTTTATATGAAGAAGTAATTGCCGGAATTGAATTGTCACAGAAAAGAAATTAAAAGCTAAGTAGTTAATGAAGAAGAAAATAATTATCAATTTTTGCCCTACAGGGATGATTCCCACGAAACACACAACACCTCATGTACCTATATTACCACAGGAGATAATAGAACAAACTCATGAAGCCTTTGAGCTTGGCATAACCATTGCACATTTACACGCAAGGGATAAAGATGGAATACCAGATTACAAAGCTGCTGTTTATAGAGATATTTTTGAAGGAGTACGTAAATATTGCCCGGGTATAGTAATATGCGGCAGTACTTCTGGCCGGTTATTCCAAGAGTTTGAAAAACG
>SLLL01000123.1 GCA_007134085.1 Balneolaceae bacterium | reverse complement strand
CCTGTACGACAGGTGAATATCCTCAGAACCATCGCCCGATCGCTGTGATGCGAGCTTCGTTTTCAGCGTGTGACGCTTTAGAAAATTTTGAAGATCATCAAGTTTTGATAACGGTAATGCCCAGCTGAGGTTTAAGATTAGGTCATATCGCTGCCTGGCACCAAAGTTGGTAAACCAGATAAAAATTAAGGCGAGCGCTGCCACGAGCACCCCAATAACAGCTGTTGTAAACTTTTGGGTACCGCACGCCATCCCAACAACAATCAGGGAGAGAATGTAAACTGTGTCGAGTGTATCCCGAAGAATATTCCTAAACCGTACAATAGCAAAAACAGCGAGAAGACTGAAGGCGGTTACCAGGTTGTTATCTAACACCATCATCACAAGTGCTACGGTGATGGGTATGATGATTAGAGAACTAACAAAGTTGCGCGAGTAGGAAAGGCCGCTGTGGGTGTACATATAGACCCATGCAAGCAGCTGGCCGCACATAAATGCTAAAAGAAGCCCTAAAAGCAATGTAGGCAGATCCGTTGGTAGTGGAGCCGTATCACCAAATTGTAACCAATCGTTCATGTGGTGTACTTTCTCTTTATAAGTTGGTTGTTAATCGTTTGTTTTTAATTCTGATGATTCCATCCACATATTTTGCGGCAGACTGCTGCCTGAGATGAAAAACCTGTATGAGTTCCTGCATCCAGTGGGGGAATCTGTCGGTAAATTTCAGTTCTAAAATAACAGTATTTCCAAACACACTTACGGGATTATCGTAGCGCACATCCAGGCCATAGCTTTTTTTATAGCGGGAGCATGTTTGAACGTTTCTATCGAACGTAACCCGTGCTGAATTGTCATTCGGCCTCTCGTAGGCTTCCCTTAAATAGGTTACCTGTACTTTTGGAGAAGCACCAATCATGTTGTGGAGGTATATAAAATTGAATAGCGAATGGAGTTGGCTGGGAGTTTTGTGCACAAGATGATTGTATGTTGGCACACCGCCATTCAATAGATCATCAACCAATTCCCGCTGCACGCTCGCCCGCTCTTTTCGGATAACTTTGTTGTGCCTGCGCTTGATTTCGAAATAGACCGGCCCTTCGTTTACATCGTAATAACGCAACCTTAGTTTAAAGCGGTTTCTGTCGCCATTGATGGTATCGCGATAAGTTTTAAGGTTGGGAGAGTCAAGATAGAGACTGTTTACCCGATAAGATAAGTTCGGTTGGGTCTGTCCATACAAATCACATTCAAGATAAGTTTGAACAAACTGGCGAATCTGTAAAGCTTTCGACTCAGAGATTCTGTACTTGAGTTCAAACCTCTGTCTCTGAATTTTATCTATCATCACGCGTACAACTTACAGCCTCACTATTTTCCGAGGCAAAATCAATCAAAACAATAACGGGTTATCCCTTTGAGGATAACGATATAGAAAGTGAGAAGAAACCATTTCTTCTTAGATCTAAACTTGTAATATAGTGATTTGAAAGTTTAACAGTGAAGTAAGATAAGTTCAACCGGAGAGATACTGTTTGTTATTTCTGCTTTGAACAATTTTAATGATATTGGAAACACCATAAAGCAGTAGAAAAATAGCGATGAAAAGCGCAACAGAGTCGGGATTCATTACAATCAAAACGGCAATAATCAGTGTCAAAAATCCCATTATGGAAAACTGAAGAGCCATCAGGAGAATCAACCCAAAGAAGCCTAAAAATGCGGCAAAGGTGTATGGGATGAGGTTGGGGAAGGTGAAAATCAGAATGCCGGTAATAATTGGGAGCGCGGCGATAACCGGCGGGAACCGGAAATAGATCATCAGAAGGCCGAGCGCCATTAAGTATCCGCCGGCAATCAGATAGAGAAACCCGGGGTAGCTTAGGGTGAGTACCCCTGTGCTGATTGCCAGAACCGCATTCAGCAACTGACGCTGCCTTGACCGATAATTGATATTTATTTGAAAGTAGGTTGCCATTTCACCTCATCTATAGTTTGCACTCAGCTATTACTGCTCATTATCTCTTCAATATCTTTGATCTCTTTCGGTACATCGGTAAGATTTTCATAACCATCTTCTGTGATAACAAGATTATCCTCAATCCGAATACCGCCAAAATTGTAGAGTGATTCAATTTTTTCGCGGTTCAAAAAGCGTGCCTGTGTTGCATTTTCAAGTGCCGGCTTCAGCAGAGCGGGGATAAAATATATTCCGGGCTCAATGGTAATTACCATACCCGGCATCAGCTCTCTCCTAACCCGAAGAAAACGGATTCCCGGCCTGTCAATTCTGTCAACGCCTTTGGGATAACCACCAACATCGTGCGTATCGAGGCCCAGAAAATGGCCAAGGCCGTGTGGAAAGAACAGGGCAAAAATATTCTCCTCCATCATACTTTCGATATCTCCTTTTACGATACCGATATCTTTAAGGCCATGCAGAATAATTCTGCAAGCGGCAAGGTGCAGCTCCTCCATTTTCACGCCCGGTGCAACTGCATCAATGGTTTTGTTCAGTGCATCAAGACAAACCTGATAAATCGCGGCCTGATCGCCGGTAAATCGCCCATTTGCAGGGAATGTTCGGGTCACGTCCGATGCATATCCATTGTACTCATAACCGGCATCAATCAGATAGAGATCACCATCATTAACAGGTTGATTATTCTCGGTGTAGTGTAAAATAGCGCTGTTTACACCACCGGCATGAATGCCCGAATAAGCAGGCTGCAACAAGCCGTGTTTTTTCTGATGATAATCGAACAGAGCTTTGGTTTCGTACTCATTCATTCCCGGCTTCAGTGCCTTCATCACTTCAATATGGGCGATGTTATTTACCCTTGCTGCTTCGCGCATGCAGTTTAATTCATACTCGGTTTTTATGCTTCTGCAGTAGGTAATTGCGTCTGCAAGGGTTTCCGTATCAACACTGAATTCGCGGTTCAGATCTTCAATGAACTCTGCCTGCTCTTCGTCGAGACAGTAAATAATTTTGGGCTTTCTATTGTTCAGTACAGTAAGCAGTTCGTTGTCTAAATGCAGATAATCGGGCTGGTAAAGCTCTTCAATTTCTGCACTTTCTTTGATGCGGCCATGCCAAACAGCAAACTGAGCATCTCTTTTCGGGCTAAACAAGTGAAATTCGCCCGATTTTATATCCATCACAGCATGATAATCCGGTTCATTCACACCGGTGAGATACCAGAAATTGCTCTCCTGCCGAAACGGAAATTCGTAATCGGTTCCGTATCGGTACATTATTTCGGCACCCCTCAGATAAATTAGCCCTTCCTGATTCTCTTCAAAGAGTGATAGTAGTTTTTCGCGATGAATTTTTGCTGATGACATAATATGCGCCTGTTTAGATATTTCGTTGATGCAGTGCGGTTTTCGGCAACTTCTGCAGGTTTAATTCTTTCCTGAAATGTAGCAGTTGATTTGGTTAATCAAAAAAGTTCAGGAGCGATTCAGGCAGTTTTTTGAGATACCCTTTTTTGCTTTTATCTAAAAACAGGCTCTCCATATCTGCACCTCTCTCCACTGTGTCGCCTTCGATGTACACGGTAACAGCAGGGTTTTCTTTTGATAAAATCATCTCAAGATCAACACTAATCATACCTGTAGCAACGCCATCTTCATTTCGAATTGCAATAAGATATTGCCCCGAACTCCGGCTGCCGGCAACGGTAATTGCCAGTTTGGTTTGTTCATTGATCTCAGCAATTTTGTAGTAGTGGCTCATTGGCAGGCCATCTATGCTTCCCTGAAAAGCCAGATATCGCCTGCTTCCAACAATCTTATTTTTCCAAAAATTGTTCAGCAGATCCGTTGTAAATTCTGATAGTATTGGATTTTCGGTTGATTTTAAAAACCCGCGTTTCTTCCAGTAATCCGTTTTTTTATCCGCTTTAAAATTTTCATCATAATCGAATTGGCTTGAAACCGGATTAGTGCCTCCTTCCCCGCACTGAAACCATAAATCTTCAACACCATTTGTGAGCACCAGAAAATCAGCACCAAGTGCCTGGTTGTATCGTGCGGCTTGTTCAGCAGCGGATGCATTCAGCCGAACATTTTCAGCTTTGCACTCTACAAGAATGGATGGCTTCATCGCCTCATTGTATATGATTATGTCTGCCCTAAGATCGTTTTTAGCCTGAGGAAGTTTCACAGGGTTTTCAAACCCTATCCGCGATTTTTTTACGCCGGTTTGATGAAGAAGGTATTCCAGCCAGCCAAGGCGGACTCTCTCTTCGGGCCTGTCTCTGAACCGCTTTTTCAAAACAGGATTATAGAGCCATTTGTGGCCGTTTTCAATAATTACCTGGGGGAAATGATTTTGGGCAGGGCTCTTCATCAGGCAGGAAAAGTAGCAAAGTTCAGAGGCTCAGAAAAGATTTCATTTCAACCTTAAACTTAACCTCTGCATTATCTGCTACTTCTTTTTACCCTTTCTTGATGATTTTCTTTTTCCTTTCTCTTCAACAGGTGCCAGTTCCGGTTTTTTGTTGCTCATCTGCTTGTTGATAATTGCCTGCTGAGCAATAGAGAGAACATTATAAACCAGATAATACAAGCTCAATCCGGATGCAAAGTTATTGAACACAAACAGAAGAATGAACGGAATAATGTAGGTAAACACCTTCATGTTTGGGCCGCCGCTCGGTGCGGCACCGCCACTCATTCCACCTGAAATTTTTGTCTGAAGGAACATTGCGGCAGACATCAGCAGTACAAAGCCCGCGATCTGATCGCCTAAAAACGGTATTGCGAACGGTAGGTTGAACACATAATCAGGTGCCGATAAGTCACTCGCCCAGAGAAACGACTGCTGACGAATCAACATCGAGTTCTGGAAGAAGAAAAAGAGGGTAATAAGAATCGGGAACTGAAGCAGCATCGGCAAACATCCGCCCAATGGGTTTACTTTTGCCCGTTTATACAGTGCAATGGTCTCTTTCTGCTGCTTCTGCGGATCATCTTTATACTTTTCCTGTATTTCTTTCATCTGCGGCTGCAGCTCTTTCATGGCAGCCATACTCTTGAAACTCTTCTGTGTAAGCGGGAACAGAATCAGCTTGATGATGACACCAAACAGAATAATCAACACCCCATAATTATCGATAAACATACTGCCGAACGCAAAAAATGGAATCACAAGAAACCGAACCAGCGGGTCGGCAAACCATCGGATCAGTGCGTAGCCAATCTCAATAACATCATAAGCGTTGGGATGGAAATCGCGCAGGTCGTAGTATCTGAGGGGGCCGGCATACAACTCATAAGTAAGAGTTGGGTTTTGCGCAAAACTGGATTGTACTGCTACCTGATACCGGTGTATGGTTCCGGGCTGGGATGGGTCACCATCAACTTCACCTGATAAAATAGCGGCATTAGAATGTGTTACCGGCTGAATGTACTGCCCAAAAAACCGGGTTTTAGTCATTACCCAATCAATCGTACCGTTAAACCGTTGTTCGCTGGCACCCTGCTCTCCAATCTGGAGCTTCTCCATGCTGCCGCCCAAAAACACATTTGCAGAAGCATTCTGGGCATCCTGCACAAAATCTCTTTCTGTTAAATTGAGTGCTGCTGTCCAGCCAAAATCAACATTGGTACCGCTGATGTACGGCTCCATATTTGCCAGTTCTACATCAATAGAGTAAGCATACTGGCCTCCGGTAAACGTGTAAACAAAACGGATTTCTGAATCATCATCCAAAGCGAGCCTGTAGGCTATGCTTAGTGTTTCATCTTCAGCCAGTTCAAAAACACCCGTTTCATGAAGAGGCTCAAAAACCAGTTCGTTTGTTTCAATGTTATAGTTTTGATGCGACAGAAACCCTAATGAATATGCAGATCGGAGAGTGTCTGCAATCATCTGCACATTGAACTGATCCCACGTTTTATGTTCGAGAAGGGTGTACTTAACAGGGCCGGCTCCCACATTCGAGAGCTCCATTTCATAGAGAGGCGTTCTTACTATTGTGGTAAGCGTATCGCTAAAAGAAGCCTCTGCAAAGGTGCCTAATGAGCGAACTGTTTGCTGCTCAGATTCCGGCTCTTCACCAATTTCACGGATTTGTTGCGACGGCTCTGTCCCCAAAGTATCAGGATCTTCCATAGCCGCTTGTTGCTCCGCCTGCAATGCAGCGATGCTGTCCTGCGCGGCAATTCGTTCAGCTTCCCGCCGCTCTAACTCCTCCTGGCTCGGCATGGTAGACCAGGCCCAGGCAATGGTGATAACAAAAATGAGTAGGAGTCCTGTAACTGTATTTCTGTCCAAAATTCTATCTCAGTTAAACTTTTTGATTGTCAGATGGCTTGCCGCCGGATTTCGTTTCTGATGAATACCTCATCAGCCTCTCTCTCGTTTTTTGAAGAAGTTCAATCACCTGGCTTGATGTGCTTTCGAAGGTGAGCTGATCGCTTCCGGCTAAAAAAGCTCCGTGAAAGCCAACATCATATTGAGAGAACAAGTCCTGAAGAATGTGCTGGTTCAACCTGTAGGATTCCCTCATGAACCGCTTAATTTTATTTCGTTTTACTGCTTTTTTTATTCTCTTTTTAGGAGCTATAAAACCAACGAGACAACCTTCTGCAGGGTCCTGATAGATGCGGTATCGAAATTGGAGGGAGTCGGTGTTCAGCACGGTAGATTTTTCAAAGAGGCGCTCAAAGTTACGCCTTCCACGCAATATTTTTGATCGGGGAAGAGATTGATTGGTGGTATGTAAGCCAGGCCTACTTACCTCCTCTCTCATCGCTCACAGTAAGCTTGTGCCTTCCTTTTCTTCTGCGGCGTTTAATTACTTCCTGGCCGTCTTTGGTACTCATTCGTTTTCTGAAGCCGTGCTTGTTTACTCTCTTACGTCTGCTTGGCTGAAATGTACGTTTCATGATCTGTTAAATTAAATAAATTCGTTTACCTGTTTTTAGATAGACCCCAAAAATAAGAAGAAAAAGCATAAAACCGAATGGTTAATTTATTAAAAATAGTGCCTGCCAAATCAATCTTTCTGCCAATATTGCGTTAATTTTTCAAATGATAAGCGTGGCACTCTATTTGCAACAACATTATTAAGCAACTGCGGCAGCTGTTCATATCTGTTGAACAGCGCACTTTTTAGCCGTATTTTACTGCACTAATCAAAAAACGATTTTTTATTCATGTTAGAACAGATATCCAGTTTCCTTACCAAAATTTTTGGCACCAAAAGTTCAAGAGATTTAAAAAAATTATGGCCTATTGTTGACGAAATAAAGAGCTTCGAAGACGAAATTAAAGCCCTATCCGATGACGAGCTTAAACAAAAAACTGTTGAGTTTAAGCAGCTTATTAAGGACAGAACACAGGAAGTGAGCGATCAAATCGCAGAGATTAAAGAGAAGATGGACTCCAACGATGAGTCGATAACACTTGATGAGAGAAGGGAATTTTCTGAGCTACTCAGCGAGCTCGAACAGGAGTGGCTGGATATTCTTGAAGATACACTTGATGAGATTCTGCCTGAAGCCTACGCTGTACTGAAAGATACCTGCCGCCGGTTTGTTGGCAAAAAGTGGAAAGTTGCCGGAAATGAGATCATCTGGGATATGATTCCCTACGACGTTCAGCTTGTTGGAGCTGTAGCTATGCACAAGAGCAGCATCTCCGAGATGAAAACCGGTGAAGGTAAAACCCTGTCTGCCATTTTCCCTTCCTACCTGAATGCACTTGCCGGGCGCGGAGTTCACGTTATTACAGTGAACACCTACCTCGCACAGCGTGATGCAGAGTGGAATGAGCCTATTTTTAACTTCCACGGCCTCCATGTTGATTGCATCGACAGATACTCTCCAAATACAGAGGCCCGCAGGAAAGCCTACCGTGCTGATATTACCTACGGAACCAACAACGAATTTGGTTTTGATTACCTTCGCGACAATATGGTGGTTGAAGAGGAGCAGCTGGTACAGCGCGATCACCACTTTGCCATTATTGATGAGGTGGACTCTATTCTGATTGATGAAGCCCGTACCCCGCTGATTATTTCAGGCCCGGTACCACAATCAACGGGGCAGCAAAAATATCAGGAGATGAAGCCGCGGGTTGAAGCACTTGTAAAAGCTCAAAAAGCTCTTGTTGCTTCGTTGGTTAGCGAAGCAGAGAAAGAGTACGAAGCCGAAAACTTCGAAGCTGCAGGGCTTGCCCTTTTCCGTGCAGAGCGGGGCTTCCCGAAAAACAAGAAGTTCCGTAAGATGATGCAGGAAGCTTCCTACCAGCGCCTGGTACAGCAAACCGAAAGTTTATATCTGGCAGATAACGCCAAAAACATGCCTTTTGTTGATGAGTACCTCTACTACGCGGTAAACCTGAAGCAGAAGTCGATAGAGATGACCGATAAAGGCCGAGATTTCATCACCACTGATAAAGAGGGAGATGAATTCTTTGTTATTCCTGACCTCGGGCTTGAAACATCCATCATCGAAGAAGAGACCGATACGCTAAGAAAAGAGAAAATCGATGAGATTGAAGCGAACAGCGAGTTCAGTGATGATTACAAGTCGAAAAAGATTGAAGAGATTAAAGAAGAAGTTAAGCAAGAGCGTGAAAAACGTTTCAACGAACTGCACCGATTATTTGCTGAGCGCGGCGACCGTATCCACACTATTAATCAGCTTCTGAAATCATACACGCTATTCGAGCGGGAAGAAGAGTACATTGTTCAGGACGGTAAAGTACAGATTGTAGATGAACACACCGGGCGGGTACTCTCCGGCCGGCGCTACTCTGATGGGCTCCATCAGGCTATTGAAGCAAAAGAGAATGTTAAGATTGAAGCAGCTACACAAACGTACGCCACCATTACGCTGCAAAACTACTTCCGTATGTACCACAAACTTGCCGGTATGACGGGTACTGCCGCAACGGAAGAGGGTGAATTCAACGAGATTTACAGCCTTGATGTTACCGTTATACCTACTAATCGGCCTATAATCCGGGATGATAAAGAGGATCTGATCTTCCGCACCAGCCGTGAAAAATACAAGGCAACGATCGATAAGATTCGTGAATACCACGAAAAAGGGCAGCCTGTGCTGGTGGGTACTACCAGTGTTGATGTATCGGAGAGCATCAGCCGTATGCTTAAGCGGGCAAAAATTCCGCACAACGTATTAAATGCCAAGCAGCACGCACACGAAAGTGAGATTGTTGCGCAAGCCGGGCGTCCGGGCGCTGTAACTGTTGCAACAAACATGGCGGGCCGCGGTACCGACATTAAACTAACCGACGAGGTAAAAGCCAATGGCGGCCTTGCCATTTTAGGTACAGCCCGGCACGAATCCCGAAGGATTGACCTCCAGCTGCGTGGCCGTGCAGGGCGACAGGGAGATCCCGGCGAAACTCAGTTCTTTGTATCTCTTGAGGACGACCTGATGACCCTCTTTGGCGGTACCGACCGTATTGCCAATATTATGGACAAACTGAATTTCGATGAAGGTGAGGTTATTCAGCACCCATGGGTTACAAAATCACTCGAAAGAGCGCAGAAAAAAGTTGAGCAGAATAACTTCAGCATCAGAAAGCGGCAGCTTGAGTTTGATGATGTTCTGAACAACCAGCGAAAAGTAATCTACTCAAGAAGAAAACACGCGCTAAAAGGCGACCAGCTACAGAGCGACATTTTCGACATGATTGAGAACCTTATCGAGAATGTAGTTTATGAGCATTTCCCAAGTGGTGATTTTGAAAAACTTCGAGATGAAATTCTGCGGCTTCTGGCCGTTGAGATTGATATTGACCGCGATAAATGGGCAATCTGGGGTGAAGACGGGCTGACAGACCACATCATAGAACGCTCGTTTGAAGTGTACAGAAAGAAAGAGAAGCTCATTGCTGAACCACTTTATCGAATAATTCAGCAAATACAAGCTTCTGATGCCGAGAAGAAACCAACCAAAATCCAAGTGATTTTCAGTGACGGCATCCGCAGGATGAGAATTATTGTAGATGTTGCAAGAGCTGAGAAGAATCAGGGCCGCGAAGTTGCCCGGGCACTTGAACGTACGGCTATCCTCGCAACCATCGATAACAAGTGGATGGAACACCTGCGCGAGCTGGATACCGTGAAAGAGGGTATCGGCTTGCGGTCATTCGGGCAGAAAGATCCCCTCCTTGAGTATAAGCGCGAAGCATTTGAGATGTTTAAGGGCTTGCTTGATGAGATCAACAAAGAGACCATCACACTTATCTGGAAAGCGATACCTGAAATGTCTGGCGCACCGCAGCAGGCACAGAAAACTCAGGGCAAATACGATATGGCCAAAGCGCAAACCCAGCACGCTGATTCCACCAATATGGGCTTCAGAGGGGCGCCAAGCGGCGAAAATGGAAATCAGGCAAGGCCATCAGCCCCCGGCGAGAAACGCCAGCCGGTTACCGTTGAAGACGAACCGGGCCGTAACGATTTCGTGAAAGTTCAGAACCTGAGCACCAATCAGACGAAGAAAGTTAAGTGGAAGTACGCCAAAAAAATGGTGGATGAAGACGGCTGGATACTTGTTGAAAAGTAAGTACAGCATCCCTTTTGGAAGCGAAGTTCGATATTAAGATACTTTTTTACTCCAGTCCGTCTTATCGAGCGCCCCAAAGGGATCACTGTGTGGCAATCCCGACGCTTCTCAGGAGGGATGAAGACGAGATATTGTGTTTTCACTCGCTATAATAATTGATGAGCGATCACATTCCACCTGTTCTCGCTACACAGAGATAAAATACATCAATTAGTGTGTTCTAACTGATGCAGATTTGCAATTTACCTCCGTGAAAATCCGAGAAGAAAATGCCAGACTGTAAGTGCGGCAAGCTTTACAGTTTGGTTATCACGGTCGAAAAGCGGGTTTACTTCGCAAAGATCAAACGATGTTACCTTGCTGCACTTGCCAAACTCGAAGGCAAGCTCAAGCCACAACTCTTTTGATATGCCAGATGCGTTGGGCGCACTAACTCCGGGTGCCTCAGCCTGATTCACCACATCCATATCCATCGTTACCATAACCGGGCTTTCCAGCTTTTCTAAATGATCCAAAATTAGTTGTGGAGTCAGTTCATTATCAAAAATAGCCGTGCCGGCACTCTTCGCATAGTTGAAATGCTGAAATGAAACTGCCGATGTATTCAGCCCAAAAACGTGATACCCTTTGCAACACACTGAACTGTGTTCAATAGCCTGCCTGAATGGTGACCCTGAGTGTGGCAGCCCACCTTTTAGCGGCCTCACGTCGGTGTGCGCATCGATATTTATGATGGATACTTCCTTTTTGGATAATGCATATCCAAGAAAGTGGCCGAATGCCGTTTCATGTCCACCTCCAAGGATAATTGGGAGAATTCCGGCCTTAAGCCGTTTAGAAATCTCATTGCCAAGACGTTGCTGATCTTTTTCTACATCATTTTCACAGGGAACTGTTCCGGCAAATGTGGTTCGCTCCAAAGTATCGGTGTGTTTCTGGTAGTGAACAGCATGAGGAGTAAGGTTGCCAAGTGCAGCACGAATTAGCGCCGGTGCTTTTGATGCCCCCGGCCTGCCGCCATTTGTAAATACCCCATGATCTGATGGAAATTCAAGGATGTGAACTTTCGAATCAGCCTCAGGTAGCCTTCCGATAAAATCCCTTACTCTTAGATCGTTATCCATCGCCGTTGTTTGGGTTAAAATTTCTGAACCGGTATCTCTTTTTAGCCTCTAATGCAGTATTTAAAAGTATGGCTAAAATCACCACCGGTATAATGAAGTAGATTAGCATATTCACAAATACGGTAAGAAAATCGTGATCGGCGGATGAGAGATAGAGATAAAACAGATAAGCAAAGTAGAAAAACAGAAACATTGCCCCCTCCCAGCGCACAATTTTGTAGCCGGTGTAAAAAATTGGCACACAAAGTATGGAAGCAGCTATCAAAACAATCAGGTCAAACGAAACAAGAACATCCTGAACCGGAATGGCACCGGGTATAAAGAGCCCGGAAACACCAAGCACTGCTAAGAGGTTAAGAATGTTGCTGCCAATTACGCTTCCAACAGCAATGTCTCGTTCTCCCTTCATCGCAGCAGCAAGCGAAACTACAATCTCCGGAAGTGATGTTCCGATTGCCACAATAGTAAGTCCAATAGTCAGCTCACTTACTCCGGCCATTTCGGCAAAAATAACCGCACTCTCTATCAGCCAATTTGCGCCGGAAATTAACGCTATGAAACCAACGATTGTAATAAGCAAATTAACCACTATTGTGGAAACAGACCGGTCAACAGTTTCAACCGTTTCAGGGGTTGAACCGCCTTTTCTGCGGGCGAGGTAGATCAGGTATACAATTAAGATGACGGATAATAACAGACACTCAAAAAACGAGATGGATCCACTCAGTGCTAAAACGTAAACAAGTAGAGTGATAGCGATCATAATGGGCACATCCCATTTAATCAGATATTTATTCACTTTGAGTGGAATAAAAAGTGCAGAAATCCCCAGAATTAACAGGGTGTTTGAGATATTACTGCCAATGATATTACCCAGCATGATATCGGTTTTACCCTCAATACCTGCCTGAATACTGATGGCGAGCTCAGGCGCACTTGTACCAAAAGCAACCACTGTTAAACCTATTACAAGCTTGGGTATGCCGGAAATTACCGCAAGTTTCGAAACAGACCTCACCAGCACTTCAGCCCCGCCGATGAGGGCAATTAATCCGATGATAAACCAAATAATGGGTGCTGTCACTGAAACCTATTTTATAGCTATGAAAAAATCATTTAAAAAATAGCATTTTAGGCGCGTAAGATCTCCCCTTTTATATAAATTCTCTCTATTTCACTCCCACCGAAATGATACATCCAAAAGTTGATATCAGGCGAGTTGATGATCAGGAAGTCAGCCTTTTTGCCGGGTTCAACCGATCCCACAACATTCTCCATACCAATTGCTTGTGCCGCACAGATGGTGGCAGCTTTTAATGTCTCTGCGGGCGTAAGGCGGCCGTGGTTACAGGTGAGCATCATGGCGAGGGGCAGATCGAAACTTGGAGCTGAACCGGGATTGAAGTCGGTAGCCACTGCCACAGGCACGCCTGCTTCAACAAGGCGGCGGCAATCTAAATAGGGCTGTTGGGTGTAAAGCGATGCAAGTGGAAGCGTAACCCCTGTAACTCCATGCTCTGCCATTTTTTTGAGGCCTTCATCAGAAACCTGCTCAAGATGGTCCGCACTGATGGCACCAACCTCTGCGGCAAGCTCAGCCCCACCACCATCACTGAGTTGATCTGCATGAAGTTTTGGGGTTAGGCCATACTTTTTCCCTGTTTCCAGAATTTTCTGGGCTTCTTCTACCGTGAAAGCAGACTCTTCCACAAATACGTCGCAAAAATCAGCAAGATTCTCTTCGGCCACTGCCGGTATCATCTCGTTAAGAATCAGGCCAATGTATCCGTTTCGATTTGACTTAAACTCAGGCGGGATTGTGTGTGCTCCCAAAAAAGTGATTTTTATTTCAACAGGAAAGTGTTCCTGGAGCTTTTTATAAACCCGAAGCTGTTTAATTTCGTCCTGTAATGCTAACCCATAGCCGCTTTTGCACTCAATTGTTGTAACTCCACGTGCCATTATTTTCTTCAGGAGTGATGCAGACTTTTCATAAAGCTCCTCAAAAGTTGCAGCACGTGTCTGTTTCACCGTTGAAAGAATTCCGCCACCCGCCTTGGCAATTTCCAGATAACTTTTTCCGCGAATACGCATCTCAAATTCATCAGGGCGCCATCCGCCGAAACAGAGGTGAGTGTGGCAATCTACCAGGCCGGGCACTACCATATTGCCTTTTGCATCCACAACTTCTGCCGAATGATACTCTTCGGGCAGGCCTTCTTCTTTCCCTACCCACTTAAATTTACCTTCAGCCCAAACTACAGCAGCATTTTGTATGGGATGAACATTCTTCTGCAAGCCTTCCCTGCGGCATGTATACAGGGTGGAGATATTTTTTAATACATGCATGTGGGATTAGTGATTAAGTGCCTATTATTTTTTTAAAAAAGATGAGAAAAAATGAAACCTTCTCTCACATTTGGCGTAGTAGTATATAAATGTTTTGGTTAAAAGAAATGCATACTATTGAGCCCTGCACGTTGACACGCGCAGGATTTTTTTATGTAATCTAAACTATGGAAATATTCCCATCTGCTCGTAGATACCGCCAACTTTGTTGATTGCACTGATGAATGCAGCTGTTCTGAGGTCAACATTGTGAAGTTTTCTCAGCTCATTTATCTCGTTGTAGCTGTTTACCATTGTATCCTTCAGACCGGAATCAACAAGTTCCCGTTCGCCTGCTCCGCGCGCAAGCGTTTCGAGTTCTTTTTGTGTAAAATTTCTGTCAGAAATGGTTTCAATCACAGTAAGAATTCGTTTGAAGCTATCCTCCTCAAAACGCTTGCCCATTCTGCCAAAACGAACATGTTGAATGTTCTTGAGCCATTCAAAATATGAGACGGTTACACCACCGGCATTCAGATAGTTGTCCGGTATAATCAGCGCCCCTCTGCTTTTAATAATTTCGTGGGCATCGGATGTGGTTGGCCCGTTTGCAGCTTCACCAATAATTTTTGCTTTAATTTTTTTGGCATTTTTCATGTTCAGCTGGTTTTCCAGAGCTGCCGGAATGAGAATATCACACTCTTCCTCAAGTACGGCCCAGCTGTCTTTAAGCTTCGTAGTACCTTCAAAACCTGTTACACCACCCGTCTCCTTTTTGTACTCCATCAACTTTTCAAGGTCTATACCATTGCTGTTGTAAATAGAGCCGTCCATCTCAGCTACACCAACCATAATGGCTCCGGCTTCAGTCAAATATTTAGCAGAATGATAGCCTACATTACCAAGCCCCTGCACGATAAATGTCTTCCCTTCAATACCGGGCTCAAGGCCAAGTTCTTTCATATCCTCGGTGTTCGAGCATGCCTCTTCAATACCAAAAAAAACACCGCGTCCGGTTGCTTCGGTTCTGCCTCGAATGCCACCCTGGCTTAACGGCTTTCCGGTAACACACCCTTCTGCGTCAATATCAGAGCTTATCTGTCTGAAAGTATCCAGTATCCATCCCATCTCACGGGCACTCGTGCCATAGTCGGGTGCCGGCACATCAGATCCAGGCCCAATAAAATTTTTCTTGTAAAGCTGGAATGTGTACCTCCGGGTGATGCGCTCCAGCTCTTCATCCGAATAGTTGTTCTTATTGATTCGGATACCTCCCTTCGCCCCACCAAACGGCACATCCACAACCGCACATTTATAGGTCATCAAAGCGGCAAGGGCCATCGTTTCATCTTCATTAACAGTCATGGCATACCGGATACCCCCTTTTGTTGGCAGCTTATGGTGGCTGTGCTCTACCCGCCATGCATGAATTACTTCAATACTGCCGTCATCTCTCTCCAACGGGAATGTAATATGCAGTACATCATTGCAAGATTTCATCTGCGCAAGCAGCCCTTTATCAAATCGTGTGTAGGCAGCGGCTTTATCGAACGCTTTATTTACCTGTTCATAAAACTTATAGTCGCTCATCATCCTCCTTTTTACATTATGGTAGTTAGTACACCTATTGTCGTAAATATGCTAAATACATACAAATGTAAACTCACTCTGCCTGAAGCTCACATGCTTTAACAATCTTCCATTTATTGGGTGAGCCTTCCAGGTGAACCAAAGCTATTTTGTTGAACAGAAGTGGTTTGTTGAGATAGTTCTTCAGATATATTTTTTCTTCTTCAAGATTTTCACAAGAGGTGTTTGCGTACAGAACAGATATGTGATGATCATCTCTCTTGCCAAAATCACCTTCAAAAACCCTATCTATAGAATCAGCTGCTCCTGTAAATTGGTGCTCGTCTTTGATTGTGAATATCAATTTCTGATATGGATTATCCCTGCACTCAAGAGCATCGGGTGCAACGTTTAGAGATTTTATACCAGCCGCTATTGCTGGAAGAAGTGATGTAAGTTTTTCGGGATCTGAGTGCGGCACCCGCCCGATGGTTATGTGAGGATGAAACGGATACGAATCAAAAATTTTGCTGATCTTCTCAATGGGCTGCCTGAGTTTTGAGGCTGATTTTTCGTCAGGCAGCAGCCAAAGAACGTATCCATCAAGTGGTGGTAAGCTCAAAAAACGATACGTTTTATAAGATCAAACAGATTTAGCATCTACTTTGTCTTCTGTATGGAAACTGAAAACATTGATTAAAAAAAGGAAAGCGATGGAACCAATAGCCGCATAAACCAATGGAGCAAATAGGTTTAATTGAATGGAAATAACACCAATGATTACTGACCCTGCAGCGCCCCCGATCACATTTCCAATCATGCCAATACCGCGTTTTATCATAATCAGATCAATGATAAATCCAACAAAAAGCCCGATTGAGATTAACCAGTAAATTGTTACGCTGTTTAATTCTTCCATGAATCAAAAGTTTTAATTGTGGTACTTTATTCAGCGGGCTAAGATACAAATTTTTCCCTTTTTTGAATCAGCTTTTATGAGAAAACCGTCCGAAATCATCAGAAAAATCATTCATATTGATATGGATGCCTTTTTTGCATCGGTTGAACAGCGCGATTTTCCTGAATTCAAAAACAGGCCGGTAGTAGTTGGCGGCTCTCCTCAGGGGCGTGGCGTGGTTGCAGCAGCCAGTTACGAAGCCCGTAAGTTTGGGATCCATTCTGCAATGCCCGCTTCAAGAGCAGTGAAGTTATGCCCTCACGCCGTTTTTTTGAAACCACGCTTTGATGTTTACAAAGAGATATCGAATCAGATCAGGGAGATCTTCCATCAGTTTACCGATCTTGTTGAGCCCCTCTCTCTTGATGAAGCTTATCTTGATGTAACCGAGAATCATGTTCAGATTCCATCAGCCACTATCATCGCCGTTCGCATAAAAAAGCTGATCAAAAAAGAGGCCGGGCTTACCGCATCAGCCGGTGTATCTTTCAATAAATTTCTTGCAAAAATTGCCTCCGATCTCGACAAACCCGATGGTTTAAGCGTGATTACCCCCGAAGAAGCTGAGCTTTTCATTGAAAAACTTGAAATCGGCAAATTTCATGGGGTGGGCAAGGCAACTCAGGCAAAAATGGAGGGGCTGGGCATTAAAACCGGGGCTGATTTAAAAAAGAAGAGCGAGGTTGAGCTGGTGAAACTGTTTGGCAAATCAGGGCATCATTATTACCGAATTGCGCGCGGACAGGACAAGCGTATGGTTAAACCACATCGCATCAGAAAATCAATAGGCAAAGAGAGAACATTTTCTGAAGATATCTCCGACCTGCAATGGATTCACGAGTTCCTGGATGATTTGTCCACAAAAATTTCAGATTCCATGGAAAAGCTACAGGCCGCAGGCAAAACTATTACACTAAAGGTGCGCTACAAAAACTTTGAAACTGTTACCCGCAGCCAGACTCTCACTCATTTTACCCATCAAAAAGAAGAGATTGCCGAAATAGCGAAAAAACTGCTCACGGAAACAGAGGCAGGGAGCCGCGAAGTTCGCCTGCTTGGGATATCCGTTTCGAGCTTAAATCTAACCGAAGGCGGCACCATTGGCGAGCAGCTTGAACTTCCCCTGAAATTTTAGCTGGCAGTTTATACTATTTTCAGGTCAGTTCGAAAACGTATCGGGAAGATCATTTTCATAAAGAACAATATCGCCTGCACGGGCGTAATCGTTCAAAATATCGTTTGCTTCAAAGAGGGTATCCACAATCAGTACCTCTTTGTTATTCCCTTTTATTGATGATGTAATACCCTCAAGAATTGGGCGTGTGCGATCTTTTCCAACAAGAATCACCAGGTCGATATCTGCAAGCCCAATGTGCTCACCAAATTTTCTGTTCTCCTCATACTCAAGGTCACCAAGCTCAATCATACCGGGTGTGATGATAATTTTCCTCCCTTTCTTGAACGACACAAGAATATCCACAGCATTTTGTGCACCGATGGGGTTTGAGTTGAAAGCATCATCAATAATCAGCATTCCGTTGCGCTCTTTAAGCTGAAGCCTGTGCTCTACCGGTTCTATCGCAGAGGCTGCGAGTGCGATTGTTTGCGGACGAATACCAAACTCACTGCCAACCGCTGCACCAAGCAGGAAGTTCTGAATGTTATGGGCACCCAACAGTTTGGTTCTTATCTTTTCAGATTGTTTAACCACTCCTGATTCACTTAGCCAGTTGAGAGAAAATTCTGTACCTGCGGCACTCACTTCAACATCAGTTGCGGTTATGGTTCCGCTTTCGCCTGTAAGTACAATTTTTATATCATCCCTATTGATGTTACTCAGCTGTCGTAAATTTGGGTCATCGCCATTCAGAATAAGCGTACCACCCGGTTTAAGCTCTCGGGCAAGTGTTGATTTTTCCCGCACGATCACTTCCTTCGATCCAAACGTTTCGAGGTGAGCTACGCCAATATTCGTAAGTACGGCAATATCGGGCTGGGCTATATCGCACAGTTCTTTAATGTTGCCCGCATAACGTGCACCCATCTCAAGTATTAAAACATTGTGCTGGGCGTTCAGATCGTTGTTGATCACTTTGCAAATGCCCATCGGGGTGTTGTAGCTGCCCGGGGTTACGCAAACGTTCATCCGTTCTTTCAGAAAAGCATTTATTACAAATTTTGTGCTGGTTTTGCCATAACTGCCGGTAATGGCAACAACTTTTAAATCCGGCATGGATGCCAGTTTCTTTCGCGCTTTGCGTTTAAATCCGTTTTGAATAATTGCCTCAACAGGCTTTAAAAGCCATGCGCCGATGTACAGAATAAACGGCACAAAAACATCTGTAAAGAGCAGTGTGTAGGCAATGAAGTAAGGGTCTGCAATTATAAAAGCTTCTGAAAAATCTTGTACCTGCCTTAAATCAAAACCTGAATCTAAGAGAAAAAACCAAAGTGCGAAAAAAAACAGAAGAAGTGTGCCGCCAAGCCTTTTCATACGTGGTGTGTAAACAAGCGGCTTTTTCTCTTTTTCAGGCTTATACTTCGATGTGCCAAAAAACCAAAAAATGGTGAACACGCTCATGGTAATAGCACCGGCAGTTAGTGTAATTCTCTCTGCCAGAAAAAAGTACATCGCCAATAGCAGAAAGCTGTATAGCAGATGCTCAACTGTAAATACTTTGGCAATCAGGTTAGAAGAAAGCCACTGCCTCAACTCGTTGGTTTTATAGCCAAGCTGTTGAAACATGTGCAGGAAGAAGCGCAACCTATGCAGCGAATGCCGAATAAATACGGCGATCATTAAGAGCAGAAGGGCGTTTGTAATAACTGAGTATATTTGCAATGTAAAACTATTGTTTGAGTTAATTCAGCCGCAGGCAGGTCGAATCTGAGTAATCAATCTGTTATCTTTACCGTGCTGTTTATTGGTCCAACCAAAGATCCAAAAGATAGTAAACAATCAACAAAAAGATGTTCCCGGTTATAGAAACTTCTTTTTGTTGATTCATTCAAAACATCATCTGCAAATAACAACGAACAAGAAAATTTTAGCATGAAATTAATTATCCCAATGGCCGGCCGTGGCACCAGAGTTCGCCCGCATTCGCACACAACACCAAAACCACTTCTGCCTGTTGCCGGCACAATGATTATCGAGAGAATTATCGAGACATTTGCCCGCACACTTGACCGCACCATTACCGAGGTAGTCTATATTCTTGGCCCCGATTTTGGCAAAGAGATCAAAACAACTCTTGAAGAGATGAGCAACCGGCATAACGCCAAAGCCACTTTCCGTGTGCAGGAAACCGCACTGGGTACCGCACATGCCGTATCATGCGCCGGTGAAGACCTTGAAGGAGAAGTGATTATTGTATTTGCAGACACCCTTTTCGATTCAAAAGAGAAAGTATCGGTTGAAGATGCAGACAGCGTAATCTGGCTTAAGGAAGTTGAAGACCCCTCCCGTTTTGGTGTGGCTGTGCACGAGGGTGAAACCATCACAGATTTTGTTGAAAAGCCAAGTGAGCCAATCTCTAACCTGGCTATTATCGGGGTTTACTATTTCAAAAAAGGGGAAGATTTGAAAAAAGAGATCCAGTACCTGCTGGATAATGATGTAACCGGGCATGGCAATGAGTATCAGTTAACCGATGCGCTCGACCGGCTCCTGAAAGACGGTAAAGTGTTCAAAAAAGCCACTGTTGATGAATGGCTCGATTGTGGTACACTGCCGGCATGGCTCGATACTACAAAAGTAATTCTGGATAAGGAGAACCACTCTTTCGGGGATTATGCAGGCTCAATCATCCACCCTCCTGTTTTTATTGCTGATGGTGTTACCATAACCGGCAGTGAAATTGGGCCGAATGTGAGCATTGAAGCGGGTACAATTATCAAAAACAGCACGCTCAAAAATAGTATTGTTCAACACAACGCCACGCTAATTGATTCTGATTTGGATAACTCATCCATCGGAAACAGTGCAGAAGTAAGCGGCGCAAAAGGTGAAATTCATGTTGGTGATCATTCTATTCTGAAACAGAAGTAAAGCAGCAGTTCAAAACTTCATAAGTTGGATAGATATTTTTTTTAGTTTTTAATGAAATACACCAATTCATCAACAATAGCCTGATTGCTACTTAAATAGTCTTTATTTTGTAAGGCTGAATTAAAGCCTGAGCACATTGATAGAAATCCCCAAAAAACACAAAGAACTGTTTGAATACATCGGCAAAACCGCAGAGCGCATAGGCCAGGAAGTTTTTGTTGTTGGAGGATATGTTCGCGATTACTACCTGAACAAGCCTGCTGCCGGAATTACCGATATCGACTTTGTTACCATTGGTTCGGGCATACGGCTTGCGGAGGAGCTTGCTAAAAAAATGCCAAATACGAAAATATCTGTGTTCAAACAGTTTGGCACAGCACAGGTGAAATATCAAAACCTGGATCTTGAGTTTGTAGGCGCGCGCAAGGAGAGCTACAGGCGTGATTCGCGCAAGCCAATCGTCGAGGATGGCACCCTTAAAGACGATCAGCTTCGCAGAGATTTAACTATCAATGCCCTTTCATGGTGTTTGAATCCCGGTAAATTTGGGGTTCTGCACGATCCGTTTGGCGGTATTCAGGATCTTCAGGCTAAAATCATCAGAACCCCCATCGATCCGGTTCAAACGTTTGATGATGACCCCCTGCGGATGATGCGGACTGTTCGTTTTGCCACACAGTTGGGCTTCCACATCGAAGAGGGTACCTTCTGCGCTATTAAAAAAATGGCACCACGGCTGGCAATCATCTCTAAAGAGAGAATTGCGGATGAGCTGAATAAAATTGTATTGGCGCCTGTGCCCTCAAAGGGGTTTGAACTTCTGCTAAAAACAGGCTTATTGAAGCAGTTTTTTCCTGAAATGGTGAAACTTCTGGGGGTTGATGAGAAAAACGGCCAGCGGCATAAAGATAATTTCTGGCATACGCTGGAAGTGCTCGATAATGTTGCAGAGGTTAGCAGCGATCTCTGGCTGCGTTGGGCTGCCATAATGCACGATATAGCCAAACCACCAACAAAACGCTTTGACAAAAATGCCGGCTGGACCTTCCACGGCCACGATGCCCTCGGTGCTAAATGGGTGCCCAAAATTTTCAGGAGGCTAACCCTTCCACTTGATGAACGCATGAAATATGTGCAAAAACTGGTTCGCTTGCACCTCCGCCCGATTGCTCTCGTTTCGGATGAGGTAAGCGATAGTGCTATCCGCCGGCTAATCTACGAAGCGGGCGATGAGATAGAGGATCTGATGGTTCTTTGCCGGGCAGACATCACCAGTAAGAATGAATGGAAGGTGAAAAAATTCCAAAACAACTTCGACAGGGTTGAGCGAAGAATTCGGGAAGTTGAAGAGAAAGACAAAATAAGAAACTGGAAAAATCCTGTTTCAGGAGAAGATATCATGCAGGTATTAGAAACCGGGCCCGGGCCTGTTATCGGCAGAGTAAAAGAGAAAATAAAAAATGCCATATTCGATGGTGAAATCGAAAACAACCGTAAAGCAGCATACGGCTATCTTTTAGAGATCAAAGATCAGTTTATAAAAAATTAATTCTATCAAAATGGAAGCGAACACAATTATTGGCCTCATTGCCGGCTTCTGCACAACAGTTGCATTTCTGCCTCAGGTAATTAAAACCTGGAAAACCAAATCGGCTAAAGACCTGTCTCTTGGAATGTACTCCATATTTTGTACCGGTATTGTTTTATGGCTCACCTACGGAATACTTATTTCCGATTTGCCAATTATTCTAACCAATATTGCATCACTTACATTGGCATCCAGTATTCTTTACTTTAAGCTGCGATTTAAAAATTAATTCCCTTTATGACCTGGATAGCCAACTCATACGCAAAAATTAATCTTGGCCTGCATATTCTTGAGCGGCTCCCTACCGGGTATCACCGCATCGAAACAGGATTTTGTTTTATTGAATGGAACGACCGTTTCGAAGTGAAACCATCTGAAAGCTATCGGCTGAGCATGTCAGACAGTGCAATCCCTGTGGATGAACGCAATCTCATCACCAAAGCTTACCAGGCTTTTGGCCGCTATGTTGGGCTGAAATATCAGTACGCTTTCAACATCACAAAAAAAGTACCGGCCGGTGCAGGGCTTGGCGGCGGCAGCAGTAATGCAGCACTCACCTTCCGTATGTTAAACAAAATGGAAGGCGCCGGCCTAAGCGATGATGAACTGATTGACCTAAGCAGAGATCTTGGCGCTGATATCCCTTTTTTCATAAAAGGTGAACCCGGATTAGGAACCGGGCTTGGGCAAGATATTGAACCTCTGGATATTCAACCCGATGCATGGATTTTGACGATTTATCCGGGATTTGAATCATCCACAGCCGAAGCTTATCAGAAATGCAGGCCTAACCCCAATCCCGAATTTTCAATAAAAAGTATCCTAACGGAAGAGGAACCCGATCAGTGGCAGTATCTGCTTCAGAACGACCTTGAGCCGCCGGTAATTGCAACGTATGAAATGATTGGCAACATAAAGGATCAACTGATTGATTTTGGAGCAAGCTACGCATGTATGAGCGGAAGCGGTTCTTCAATATTTGGTATTTTTGAGCAGGATTTTGTTGCAATTAATGCGTATGAGTCGTTTCATGAGCTTGGGTTTGCCATAAATTTAACACGCCCCGGTTTTAAGCCAGATATGGGCATTTACAGAAAAGACTAATTCTACCACCAAATAAAAACTATGAGTAAGACAAAAATTATAAATCCACGCGGCGGTATGGACGTGGATTCCTTCAGAGAAGACATTAAACAACACCTTCGATACACACTCGCTAAAGACGAATTTTCAAAAACCAAATGGGATAACTACCGCAGCGTAGTTCTTTCGGTGATGGACCGCCTGCACGACAGGTGGATTGATACACAGCAGGAATACCATAAAAAAAATGTGAAGCGCGTTTATTACATCTCGATGGAGTACCTGATTGGGCGCCTGATGGATAACATGCTCGTGAACCTCGGCTTGCAAGACGTAGCCGCAGAAGCCATGGCTGAAGCTGGCCTCGATTACGATGAAGTTCGAAATTCTGAGTGGGATGCCGGCTTGGGTAACGGAGGTTTAGGACGCCTTGCTGCATGCTTTCTCGACTCCATGGCTACACTGGGCATTCCGGCCACAGGCTATGGTATTCGTTACGATTTCGGGATTTTCTACCAAGCCATTGAAAACGGCTACCAGATTGAAAAACCCGACTTATGGCTGCGATACGGTAATCCCTGGGATATTGTACGCCCGAAAACCAAATACAACGTACCATTTTACGGCCACTCACACGCTGCACACGACGATAATGGTGACCTCAGGTTTAAATGGCAAGATACCCGCGATGTACTCGCCATTGCTTATGATACACCAATCCCCGGATTCAAGAATGATGTTGTAAATAACCTGAGGCTGTGGAAAGCAACATCATCTTCTTCCATAGATTTAAAAAGCTTTAACCAGGGGCAGTATATCGACGCGGTGCGTGATACCCAGCTAAATGAGAACATATCTCGGGTGCTTTACCCTAACGACAAAGTGTTTGTTGGCCAGGAACTCCGCCTGAAACAAGAATTCTTCCTCGTTTCTGCTTCCATGCAGGATATACTGCGCCGCTTCAAAATCAGCAATGACGACTGGAGAAAACTTCCTGATAAAGTTGCAATCCAGTGTAATGACACACATCCAAACCTTGCCATTCCTGAATTGATGAGGGTTCTGGTTGATGAAGAAGGCCTGGATTGGGATCTGGCC
Organism: Balneolaceae bacterium; assembly: GCA_007134085.1. Lineage (GTDB taxonomy): Bacteria > Bacteroidota > Rhodothermia > Balneolales > Balneolaceae > Rhodohalobacter. Next base: position 8,362 of record SLLL01000123.1, on the reverse strand, counting down.
TGGGAAATCACTGAGAAAACAATGGCTTACACCAACCATACGCTGCTGCCTGAAGCTCTTGAAAAATGGCCGGTCTCACTGTTAAGAAACCTGCTGCCACGCCACCTTCAGATTATTTATGAGATCAACAGACGATTTCTGCAGGATGTGCAGTTGAAAATTGGTGATGACCGTGGCAAAATCAGCCGTCTCTCCATTGTAAGTGAAGGTGAGAATCCGGTGGTACACATGGCATCACTCGGTATTGTTGGCTCCAGAAAAATTAATGGGGTTGCAGCTCTTCACAGCGATCTGATTAAAAAGACACTCTTCCGTGATTTTTATGAGATCTATCCGGAAAAATTCACCAATAAAACCAACGGAATTACTCCGCGTCGCTGGCTGCGTCAGTGTAACCGGGAGCTCGCCGATCTGCTCACAAGCAAAATTGGTGAAGGATGGGTAACGGATCTCGGTCAGCTCCGGAAAATCGAGGAGTTTATTGATGATAAGGACTTCATGGATCGCTACGTCCAGATCAAACAAAACAATAAGCAGCAAATGGTGGATTATATTGAACAAAAGCGCGACATCAAGGTTGATGTTAACTCCATGTTCGATATCCAGATCAAACGAATACATGAGTACAAGCGCCAGCTGATGCTTACGTTTTATGCTATTACCCAGTACAACAAGATTAAGGCTGACCCTTCGCTGGATGTGGTGCCGCGTACTATTCTTGTTGCCGGAAAAGCAGCCCCGGGTTATACTATGGCCAAGCTGTTTATTAAGTTGATGAATGATGTTGGCGAAAAGATCAACAACGATCCGGATGTAAACGGTAAGCTGAAGTTCATCTTCCTTGAAAACTACAGTGTAACACTTGCTGAGAAGATGATTCCTGCTGCGAACCTTTCTGAGCAAATCTCAACGGCTGGCTTTGAAGCATCAGGCACCGGTAACATGAAGTTTGCCCTGAATGGCGCACTAACCATCGGTACGCTTGATGGTGCTAATGTTGAGATTAAAGAAGAAGTAGGCGATGAAAACATCTTCATTTTTGGCAATACCGTTGAAGATGTTGATGCTCTTCGCAGAGAAGGGTACAACCCGTGGGAGTATTATGAGAAGAACAGTGATCTTAAGCAGGTGCTCGACCAGATTAGAGACGGGTTCTTTAACAGTGATACCGGATTGTACAGCCCAATTATCGATTCGCTTCTACACAAAGGCGATTATTTCCTTGTTCTTTCTGATTATGAAGCTTACTGCAAAGAACAGGCGAAGGTGGACGAGCTGTATCGCGACCAGGATGCCTGGAACCGAATGGCAATACTCAATACAGCCCGTGTTGGCAAGTTTTCATCCGACAGAACCATCCGTGATTATGCCGAAGAGATTTGGCAGGTTGATGTGAAAAAATAATCACTTGCAACACTTATCTAAAACCTGATTGTGGCATCACAATCAGGTTTTTTTATGTCAGATATTTGTGAAACAGTGTTGGTTGGCATACGTAAGAGAAATTTAGATAATTAAATCTAATTTAAATCTTATGAACACTTTCAAGCCTTTATTCGCATTAGCAGCCTTTCTGCTCTTTAGCATAACCCCAAACCTTTCAAATGCCCAGCAAACAGAAACACTCTTTGACGGAGATGTTACTCACGGCGGTTTTGGCGGGCCTGTAGTACAGATTGGAAATGTTGCCGGTTCGGGTGCTGTTTGGGTTGGCGGACGCGGCGGCTGGATTATCAATCTAAGTGAACAGCATACCATCTCGCTTGGCGGTGGTGGATTTGGCCTCGCAACAAATCATCTTGCTCCGGATCCTCAGGTTGGAATTCCTGATGTTGATTACTATGCCTTTTCAGGATATGGCGGATTTATTTTTGAATATACTAACCGCTCCTACAAGCTTGCTCACTTTACGTTCTCTTCTCTTACTGGTGCAGGAGCAGTAGGGCTGCGTGAAAGCAATTATGAAAATTTTGAAGATGACGTAGATACCTATTTTGTATTTGAACCTGCCGCTCACGCTGAACTTAATGTAACAACCTTCTTCCGTATTTCTGCCGGTTTAGGTTACAGGTTTACCAGCGGAATCGACAGTTTTGGGTTTAGTGACAGCGACTTTTCGGGCTTTAACGCAATCATCACCTTTAAGTTTGGAGGTTTCTGATGACGCGGTACGCTCTCTTTTTTGTGATACTATCAATACATCCCGCCATCAGTTCAGCTCAACAGACAGAAACGCTGATTTCCGGTGAGGTACATCATGGAGGGTTTGGAGCCCTGCTTTACGGTGTTACTTCAGTAAATGGCGAGATGGTTTATCTGAGGGGGTCAAGAGCGGCATGGGCAATCACATTCCGGGAAGGCCACACACTAAATATTGGCCTGGGTAACTATCGTACAGAATCAGGTTTCGACGCAAACGGCTGGCGGATTCCTGGTATTGATACACCGGAAATGCGCATGAATTATGGCGGTTTTGAGCTGGAATATCTCAACAGATCGTATAAATTGGTTCATTACGGTTTTCAGGCCACAATTGGCGGCGGCGATGTTCGCTACAGAGACAGAAACATTGAGCTCGATCGTACTGCTGACAGCTTTTTTGCCCTTCAGCCCGGTGCAAATATCCACCTGAATGTAACCAGCTGGTTCAGGGTAAGCGGTGGCCTATTTTACAGATATGTGAACAATGTAAATCTTGAAGGCACCGGAAATTCAGATCTCTCCGGTTTTTCAGCTGCACTTGCCCTTCGGTTTGGGTGGTTTCCGTAGGTAGTTATCTCTATTTCCGAAAATAGAGTACACTCACTCTTTCACAGAGTTGCGCTACTTTAACGGTACTCCGGCAACAACTTTTGCGCATTTGATGCCATCCATTGCCGCGGAAACAATTCCGCCGGAATAGCCTGCCCCCTCTCCGCATGGATATAAACCACTTATTTCCGGATGCTCTAAGGTGTGGTAATCCCGCGGTATGCTTACCGGTGATGAAGTACGCGTTTCAGGTGCATGAACCACAGCTTCATTTGTGAGATACCCCTTCATGGATTTATCAAACTGTTTGAACCCATTTTTCAGCGCATCATGAATAATTGAGGGTAATACTGTGGAAAGTTCAACAGATGTTATTCCCGGTGCGTATGATGTGTTTGGTAAATCAGCTGATACTTTCCCATCAACAAAATCTACCAATCGTTGTGCAGGTGCGGTTTGCGTTTTACCTCCGGCTGCCCAGGCCTTCTGTTCAATCTCTTTCTGATATTCCATCGCAGCAAGCGGGCCGAATTTCTCGTACTTCTTAAAATCTTCAGGCCGTAGTTCTACTACAATCCCTGAATTTGCCGTTGCCCGTGCCCTTCGGGATGATGACCAGCCGTTTGTTACGATCTCTCCCGGTTTTGTAGCACAGGGCGCAATAACACCACCGGGGCACATACAGAACGAATACACTCCCCGGCCACCCACCTGCTTTACAATTCTGTAGGGTGATGGAGGCAGATAAGGCCCGCGATCTTCACAGCTGTATTGAATCGAATCGATTAATGACTGAGCATGCTCAACCCGTACGCCAATTGCGAGCGGCTTCAAATCTATCCTGATCTTTTTCTGATACAACAATTCAAAAATATCACGAGCGGAATGGCCTGTGGCAAGAATCACTTTATCTGCGCGGTATGTGTCGTTATTAAGCGTCTTGACACCGTTTATTTGACCGCCGCTAATCAAAAAATCTGACACCCGGGTGTTAAAGTGTATCTCACCCCCACTTGCGAGAATACACTCTCTCATGCTTGCGATAATTGGCGGAAGTTTATTGGTACCAATGTGAGGATGGGCGTCAACCAGTATATCTCTTACAGCACCAAATCCAACAAAAAGCTCCAAAATCCGCTGGATATTTCCTCTCTTTTTTGATCGGGTATAGAGCTTACCATCTGAATAGGTACCGGCACCGCCTTCGCCAAAGCAGTAGTTAGAATCTTCGTTTACAATGTGCTTTACATTTATCCCCTTCAGGTCAGCAATTCTGTTCTTTACATCTTTGCCACGTTCAAGAATTACCGGCTTCATGCCAAGTTCTATCAACTGAAGGGCTGCAAACATTCCGGCAGGCCCGGCGCCAATTATCAAAACCTCCTTCGAATTGCGCACATCCGGATAATCGGGCAGAGTTATCGGCTCTTCCGTAAACTCCTCGCCCACGTAAACCTTCACTTTCAGGTTGATAACCACCTGTTTTTGTCGTGCATCAATCGAACGGCGAAGAATTTCAACATGCCGTATTTCGCCTTTGGCAATCTTTTTTTCTTTTGAGATAAGAGCGCGCAACTCATCATGGGTGGCTGCAATATGTGGTAGTACCCGTAGCTGATATTCTTTCTGCATGATGCAAAATTACAAAATTCCTGAGCGGTTTTTGGTAATGAAAAAGAGATGATTGTGCTTATTGTAAAGAAGCATATAGTAGCGCCGAGAGCTAAAGCTTGTAATAAAAGAAGGGATGTGCTTGATATTCTCCTATCTGTCAATTTTTTTAACTATTAAAACACCAAAATGAAGTTGTATATCCGTTTTCGAAAAAAGAAAAGGCATCCCAGGTTTCCCAAAGATGCCTATATATTTTGAATTCACTGTACTTTAATCCTTAGCTGCGAAGATCCCTTTATTGATGATGAAAATAAAAGGAATTACATAGATCCAGTGGCGAACGAGTGAACCGATAGCCATATCCACGCCAACATTCAGCCCCATAACACCAGCGCCTACAAGCGGGAACATAAAGAACCAAACCAGTGCCACGGTTTGAGCTGTGATGAAGATAAATGGCCTGATCCACGCCGGGCCCCATAAAGATGGTGCTATACCGGCATAGAGTATCGCCAATAGTGCTCCGTTGCTAAAATGCCCGAATACTCCATAGGCAAGTCCAAGTCCTGTCTGTTCGCCAAGCAGGGCGGGTATATCCCACCAGCCCATGCCCATTGCCAGTCCAAAAAGATCAAATAATATGGTTCCGGCTATGCCGGCAAGTATCGCGTTTTTCCAGTTAATGGTATGCATATCGTGAACCTCCTTTAGCTTACAGTTTCAGTGAGTTCCGGCGCTTCGGGGAAGTCAACCGGAATATCGGTTAAGTTGTGCAGAAAATTGGTGGTAGTTTTATCCCCGATATTCAGTACCACATCCACCAGGTTTTCTTTGGTGTAACCGGCATCGAAAAAATTGGCCAGTACTACATCGCTGATCTTTCCACGATTCTCGGTAATGCTTTTCGCCAGTTTGGCCAGCGCATCCAGTTTTTCGTTAAATGGTGCACGGCCTTGTCGAAGCTCAATCGTTTGCTCTTCGGAAAAGCCGTTCATCTTGCCAATTGCCGTATGGGCCGCCTGGCAATATGTGCAGCCATTTACCTGGCTCACAGCAAGGTTTATAACCTCTTTCTCTTTGTTGTTGAGGGATGTTTTGCCATTTGCAAAAGCAAGATATCGCGCAGGGGCATGTTCCGAATAGGCATAGGTTGCATAGATGTTGGGAATAAATCCGACTTTGGATTTCAGATCATCGAAGATTTGCTGATTTTGTTCGGATACGTCGTCGCGTGTTGGTACATCAAAAGGTTTCATATTTGTTTACCTCGTTGGTTGTTTATTTTTTGTTAATGAATCTGAGATAAACATAACCTGATATGCCTACCCGTAAAATGGCAGGAGTACACGGCGAGTTGTCAATTATGCCCGAATAGAGAAAAATTCCTGCTCTCTTTGAATTCAGTAGTTGTCACTCCCACTACGTTTTTGAATAGTTTGCTGAACTGGGCCGGGTCTGAATAGCCAAGCTCATAGCCAACTTCCTTGGCTGATTTATCCGTATAGAAAAGCAGACGTTTGGCTTCCATAATCACTCTGTTATGAATCACCTGAAGCGGTGTTTCTTCGGAGTATTTACCGAACACATTGGTAATGGTTTTGGGTGATTTATACATCAGTTCGGCGTACTCTTTTACCGATTTTTTTGTTTTGAAGTGCTCCTCAACCAGAACATTAAAGGTTCTTATAAGATCTATATCACCCTGATTCTCATCACTTTTCAGGATCTGCTTTCTGGCAAGGCGGGTACACCTGATGATGAGCCTTTTTAATAAAATACGGAGCATCTCTTCCTGGTTATTGTCCACTTCTGAGAATTCTTCTTCCAACACCCCGAACAGAGTTCGAAGCCGGCTGATTTCTTCCTCATCAAGCTTTAACACCGGTGTTGAATTGGAACCGAAAAAAAGAAGCCCGTTGCACGATACTTCACTGTCGTAGGTATGAACACAGTAGAACTCCCTGTTAAAAAAGAGAGATTTCAGAGCTTCTTTTGAATTGTCAATATGGACTTTGTGAAGGTATGTGGTGCAGAGCAAATGATCCGGTAAAAGCTGGATCTCCCTTTCATCAATAAACACCTTTACAGGATGCTTACCGTCATTCCAGATCAGCATCATGAAACGGCCGTTATTCACATAATCTGATGGAAAGCCACCTGCCAATGCGAAGCGTGCGTTAATTTCGGAATTCGTAAACTCTTTCATTAGCAAAGCAACTTTACTTTCCGTTGCAGAAATACCTTCCGGCCCACGCTGCAGTTACTTCGCCCACGTAATTACTGTCTCTTTCTGAGGATAAAAGGTGATCTGCATCATCCAGCGAAATAAAACTTTTCGGATGTTTGGCAAGTTTGTAAATATGAGCTGCATTGCTGATGCTTACGGTATCATCGACCGGTGAATGAAAAATCATCAGTGCCTTGCCAAGACCGCTAATTGTTTTATCCATCTGCTGCTCCTTCAGGTCGTCGATAAACTTCTTTTTCACTTTAAACGGGCGCCCTGCAAGCTTTACCGTTGCTGAACCCCTGGATTCTATCTCATCGATTTTATCATCAAAGTGGTGGGTTACATGGTCCGGACTGCAGGGTGAACCTATGGTTACTACCGCTCTGGACGATGGGATCTCTTTCGCAGCCTGAAGTACGGCAGTTCCTCCAAGGGAATGTCCCATCAGAATTCCCGGCGGCTCTGTGAGTTCCTTCATTTTTTCCGCTGCCGATACAAGGTCGCTCACATCCGATGAGAATGTGCTATCGGCAAAATCACCTTCACTTTCACCCAGTCCTGTAAAATCGAACCTGAAAACAGCGATTTTCCTGTCGGTAAGTGCCCGGCTGATATTGCCCGCTGCCCTCAGGTTTTTGCCGCAGGTAAAACAGTGGGCAAAAAGCACCGACTGAACAATGCTGCCCGAATCCGGCTCATCCAGCCGGGCTGATAGTTTAAATCCCTCACGATTCTCAAATTCAATTTTTTTGGTTTTCATGATCTGCTGCTCATTATATATCAATTTTTAAAATTGATGGCCAAAGTATTATAGTCATTCGAACATTTCCGTTTCAGGGTAGAATACCAGCCAGGCAAAGGCTAAATAGTCGCCATATACCATTGTTTCAAGCTGTTCACCCTTTAAGGGGCCTTGAACAGCTTGTCCTGAGATATTCCAAACAGAGCCTGTTTTCTTGTCCCTGATTTCACCATTTCTGTATTCGAACTCGAGCTTTTCATCGTTTAATATTGGCGAGAATACACCCGTGGCACCGTCGTCGCGAGAACGATGGATGGTGCGGTTATCAAGAGCAGAAGCCATTCCGTCGACGTGAAAGATCACGATTGGTTTTTCACCCACGGTATCGTGCAGCACCCGTTGCTTGCGTGTAATGCTGTATGTGTATCCTTTTACAGCCTTCTTGGTTCGCACGCCAACCACCTTCTCCATGGGACTTATTTTATCCGGCACCTCTTCCCGGAGTAAAAAGGGAGAGTTGTTGATGTCATCGTACCCAGCATAGGGATTTTCACCGTAGTTTCTCCGGTGTCCTGTTTCCCTCGACAGTACCGGTGCATTGGGGTGCGCTTCCCTAAACTGATCAAAAGAGATGAGCTGGCTTGGCAGTATGGTTAAAAAGTTGCCCGTGTAGTCGCCCACCAGTGCTTCACCCGAAAACTGCTGCCAAAGGCTTTCTGTGGTTCGGTCGTACATGATCATATCGGAATGGCGAAGCAGGCCTGATACTCCGAACTCCAACACTTCACCGTTGTGACGGCGATCAAAAACGATTGCCGAGTAACAGAGCGGACAAAAGGTAACGGAAACAGGAACACCACCCACTTCATCATTGGCAATTTCGTGCCACATCAATATCTGGATAGGATAGGCGCGGGCCTCTCCGTTGATTTCGAGGGAAATCACGGGTTCCCGGCCCCGCAGCCAATCGGAGGCTTTCTCCTGGCTTACAAATTTCGGATTGTCGATCGAGGGAATCCCGTCCT
>SLLL01000001.1 GCA_007134085.1 Balneolaceae bacterium | reverse complement strand
TTCGCGGTAGAGTAGGTCGTCGCCTCATCTCTTTCTTTACACAAAGCCCCTTACTGTACAACAGTAAGGGGCTTTTTTTATGAGGGTAACTTTTCTAAATCCGTTCTTCTACTCTTGTAATCATCCCCGGATACCATTCAGCAAATGCACCCTTCTTTATCTGCTCGCGGATTTGCTCCATCAACCATAAATAAAAAGTAAGATTGTGCTTGGAGGTGAGCTCCATGCCGAGGATTTCGTTTGTTTTTATAAGGTGATGAATGTAGCTCATATTGTAACGCTGGCATAGTTCTGAGGGAAAATCTGGGTCCAGTGGTTTATGATGGTTCTTCCACTTAGCATTGCGCACATTCACTTTCCCGTTCCGGGTAAAAATCATCCCGTTGCGGGCATTACGAGTGGGCATAACACAATCAAACATATCAATTCCAAATGCCACACATTGAATAAGATTGGCAGGGGTACCTACTCCCATCAGATACCTCGGTTTATAATGTGGAAGATGGTCTGTGTTGAAATCGGTGATTTCATACATAATGTCGGTAGGTTCCCCAACACTTAGCCCGCCGATGGCAAGCCCTTCAAAATCGAGCGATGTCATGTATTCGGACGACTCTTTTCTGAGATCTTTATGAGTACCTCCCTGTACAATTCCGAATTGATACTGCCTGTGATCGTAAAGTGGTGACGTACTAAGAAAATGATCTCTCCCTCGTTTTGCCCAACGGTGGGTGAGGCTCATAGATTTTTTAACGTAATCGTACTCTGCAGGCCAGGGCGGACACTCATCCAAAATCATCATAATATCGGAACCAAGAATGCGCTGAGTATCCACTACATTTTCGGGTGTAAACAGATGCTTCGACCCATCTATATGGCTCTGAAATGTGGCACCACGCTCTTTAAGATCGCGGATATCAGCCAGTGAAAAAATCTGGTAGCCGCCCGAGTCGGTAAGAATTGGTTTATCCCAGCCCATAAACTTGTGCAGTCCGCCGGCTTCATTCATTATCTCATTTCCCGGCCTCAGATAGAGGTGGTACGTATTACCAAGAATAATTTGTGCTTTAATTTTTTCGGTCAGATCGTCCTGATTGACAGCCTTTACAGTACCAAGTGTGCCCACTGGCATGAAAATAGGGGTTTCTATGTTGCCATGATCGGTGGCTACTACCCCAAGGCGGGCTTTTGTAGAATCGGCTGTTTTAAGTAGTTGAAACAATTGGTTCTATTATTAATGAGAAAGATTTATTTTAGCAGAAATTACAATAATTGCGCATGCATTTCATTTAACGGGGACACAGTAAGTAATTTATTACAATTAAAAGCAGAGATTTTTTCTTTTCTGATAAAACTTTGCCCTATTTTCAATCCCTGTTAATTCTTTGAACCATCAGCACTAATGAACAAAACAGTTGTAATTATACCAACCTATAACGAGGCTCATAATATTGGTCGATTGATCGATATCCTACTGAGTTTAGAGATTGGTGTGGATGTTCTTATTGTTGATGACGGATCACCTGATGGCACAGCCAATCAAGTAAAAAAGAAAATGGAGCAACATGAAGAGAGAATTCATCTGTTGGAGAGAAGCGGAAAGCTGGGATTGGGTACGGCGTATGTAGCAGGGTTTAAATATGCGCTTGAAAGAGATTATATCTATATCTGTGAAATGGATGCTGATTTTTCTCACAATCCCGAGGATATACCGCGTTTGATTGAAACTGTAAAAAGTGGAGAAGCAGATATAGCAGTGGGTTCTCGATATTCCAACGGAATCAGTATTGTCAACTGGCCGTTAAGCAGACTTATATTATCTTATGGGGCAAATTTGTATGCACGCTTCATAACAGGATTGCCAATCAAAGATACTACAGCCGGATTTAAATGCATCCACAGAAACGTTATCGATACGATAGATCTCGATAAGATCAGTTCCAATGGCTACGCATTTCAGATAGAAATACACTTTAGGGCATGGAAGGCGGGTTTTGATCTGAAAGAAGTGTCTATAATATTCAAGGAAAGAGAAGAAGGGGTTTCAAAAATGTCTCGTTCTATTGTGAGAGAAGCAGTATGGAAAGTCTGGAGCCTGAAATTCAGGAGTCTTGTGGGTTCTTTGTGAGGAATGAAACAGGCCGGTAAATTCGTTTTCTCGGAAAATTATACTACAGTTATGAAAACTATTCTATCTACTAAATTAGACGATCTGAAATTTATTGCGATTCAACTGCTTTTTTTGATGACCTTCGGACTGGCTTCACTGGGAAAATGGAGAAACGGTGGTATACCGGAAAGTTTCAGTAACCGATTTGGGGAAACATGGATGGCATCACTTCCCGGCGGACTGATTATTCCTTTTTATTCTATAGCTCTGGTTGAAACGGCAATTGCACTTCTTATAATCGTAAGTTTAGTAAGAACCGAGTGGCTTGCGAAAAGCAGCAAACTCTTTTTGAGGATAGGTTTAGTGCTTTCACTATTCGTATTTGTGATGCTTGGCTATGGTCTCAGGCTAACCGGTGATTTTGGCGGGGCAGCCAATCTTTTCTTCTTCTTTGGCGCAACTCTTGTGGCTCTTTTTGTAGTTGAGGCTCAACTAAAAGAGAACAGAGCCGAATGAAACGGCACTCTCACGTTCGTGTTCATCCCACCAGTGGTAATTGATGATTTCTCCCTTCATATCAGGAAACGCATTGAGATAGAGGTAGAGTGGGGGAAATCCACATATCCTGGTTTCATCGTAGCATTCTGAGACGTGAGAAAGAATTCCTGAGGAATCACCGTTTACTGCAAGCTCCAAAAAAGCCTGATCATGTTTCTCAACATTCCCCCTCATTTTTGCAGCAGATTTTTTATCACCAAATTTTCTTCCTACATGTGAAAGATCTCCACTGATGAGAAAGAATGTTTCATCATCACCAAGTTGATTTAGATGGGTGGAAAAATTATCGATTTTCTCTTTAAGGCTTCCATCCGGCATGTAAAATAGGTCATCAAATCCGGAAATAAGGATGGGAAGAATGGTGAAATCATGTTTCCAGATGGCGGATAGAAAAATCAGATGCATTTCGATGCTGTGCTCAATCCTATGGGCACGGTCATTCAGTGTAAATCCATTTTCTGTGTTGTTCTTACTCAGTTCATCCATTGCATCCACATCCACAGGAAACGATCTTCCAGGAAGCTGAAACATTTTTTTGCTGCCTATGAATGGCTTATCAGCATACAGTTCAGGGAAAAATCCGGCATAGTGAGCTGTCGCAATAATCACAACTCGTTTTGGTTTCAAACCTTTCAGAAGTGAAAAAGATTGAGCATAGACGGGTGCTCCAACTCTAAGATCTATATGGGGTGCGTATAAGGCTCTTGCTTGAGTTACCGGCTCGCTTCTGTTTAGTGAGAGAATTTCATGCACCTGTTGATTGAACAGATCGGGATGTTCCGAATAACTGAGCCCTGCAAGTGATGGCAAACGTACATCCATCGATTCGAAATTCGTTTCAATCTCATTTTTTCTTCGGGTGAAATTTTTCGACTGAAGTGCGTTGTGCTCATCCAGCAGATGGATAAAACCTTGAAGATCATCCACGGATAGTTGCCCTTTAAGCAGCGAAGCCATTTGGCGGATAGACAGGGTTCCGGTAAAGAGATTCAAAAGCGGTTCGGCAGAGCTGTCGAGGGCGAAATCCGCCGGCATATACCCCATCGAATCGTGAAAGTAGAGCAACGATGTTCCATTCTGCTGAACCGGAATGATCTCAATATCCCGACGTATTTCAGGTATGGAACCGGTTAAAATATCACCATTCAGAGGATCACTCTCCACCGGCCTGGCCTCTCATTTTATAGCACTCACATTTTTTTCCGTACTTCACACAAATGGGATGTTCCGGTGGGGCAGAAAGACGGGCTTTACAGGCATTTCTTCCATGAAAAATCAGCAGATGGGAGAGGTCGGTCCACTGCTCACGGGGAAAAAGTGCCATCAGATCACGCTCTATTTTATCGGTGTTCTTTTTCTCTTTTGTAAAGCCCAGCCGGTTCGAAATTCGTTTTACGTGGGTATCTACCACTACACCTTCGTTGATGTTAAATACATTGCCCAGAACCACGTTAGCGGTTTTTCGGGCAGCACCGCGCAGGGTTAGGAGTTCGTCCATGGTTTGCGGAACCTCACCGTTAAACTCTTCAACGAGTGTTTTTGAGGCTTCCTTCAGAGAAAGTGCTTTATTTCTGTAAAAACCGGTTGTTCGCACAAGTTCTTCAAGCTCTTCAAGCGGAGCCTCTGCCATTGTTTCGGGAGTGGGATATGCTTCAAAAAGTGCCGGTGTTACCTTGTTTACCCGAACGTCAGTACACTGTGCGCTTAAGATAGTGGCAATAAGGAGCTCGAAAGGGTTTCTGTGATTTAACTCACAATGCGGATTGGGATAATGCTCAAGCAGTTCATAAAAAATTTTACGTGCCCGCTCTTTCTGTTTCGCTGTTTTTCTTGGAAGTTTTGCCACGATAAAAACCTGATTATAAATTGAAAAGAAAGGTCGCCATTTACCTGTTGTACTTCAAGAAAAGATGCGGGTAAGGACGTCTCTTTGGACTCATCAAAAAAATCACATTTTGATAGAAAATGGTTCCTCTTTGCCAAAAGGTGTACCTTATCAATTCAAAAAAATGAGATAACATGCCGAAACGTAATGATGCAAAATCAAAAGAATGAACGGTAAGAAGGTTCTTGGAACCGTAATTGTATTTACGGTTATCTACATTCTCAGTTTTGTTGACCGGCAAATTGTAGCTGTACTTGGTGTACAGATAAGAGACTCACTTCTGCTGAGCAATTTTCAAATAGGGTTATTGTACGGCCCAGCTTTTTCTTTTGTGTATGCTCTGGCAGGCATTCCTATGGGACGTCTCACAGACAGAACTTCACGCAAGTTAATGATCTGTATTGGCCTTTTCATCTGGAGTTTAATGACTGTTTTGAGTGGTTTTGCGGCTTCCTTCACGTTTTTGATAACTGCCCGCCTTTTTGTTGGCCTGAGCCAGGCTATGCTGAGTCCGGCTGTGTATTCGTATATGGCAGATACATTTTCGGCGGAAAAACGGGCCACTATTTTTTCCATTTATGCGAGCGGAATATTTATTGGCATTGGCCTCTCGTTCCTCGCGGGTGGTACAATTGCCATGCAGTACGATTGGCGAATGGCATTGATTGTGGTTGGCATGCCGGGAATTCTTCTGGCGCCAGTTGTGTGGTGGTATCTCAAAGAACCGGAGAGATCAGAAAGGGTTCATTCAGTTGAAAACTCTGCATTGAGTGAGATCATTGAAATGCTGAGAAAGCCCGCCATCCGATGGCATCTCATCGGCTTTGCGAGCCTGGCATGTGTTGGATATACAATTCTTGCCTTTGCAGGCAATGTGTTTAATGATGTGTTCAACAGCCCGGAATATATTTCAAGATACGGGTGGTTTATGTTTGGTGTAGCAGCAACTGTAATTCTCTCCGGTAAGATGGCCGACCAATTAGCAAAAAAATCACCAGAAAGAAGATTCTGGATGGGTATAATGGCAGCAACAGGGGGTATCCCTTTCTACTTTGTTGGCCTATTTAGCGAAAGCGTAACTACAGCATTTATCTGCATGGGTTTGGGTGTTTTGATATCCTCTTCTTACAATGGCGTTGCTGCGGCGTTGCTGCAATTTTTTGTAAAATCAAATCAGCGCGCATTGGCAGGCGGGCTTTATCTTTTTGTGATAAGCATAGCAGGTTTCGGGCTAGGCCCACCTTTAGCAGGTTGGTTAACTGACAGTGTTTTTAGCGGTGGCTATGCCGTATCTTATGCCATCTTTACGATTATTCTTTTTTGCGCAGCCATAGCAGTAATTTCATTTATCAGAGCGATGAAGTTTTATGAAATGGACGCGATTAAGGAAGACAATGAACCAGTATTTCAAAATTGATAATTATCATTTGTGGACAGCGATAGAGTAGAAGATTTAAATAAAGATCTAACCGAGTGGAGAGAAACCCCGTATCTGTTGATAAAGGGGTTCCTGATGGGCTCAGCAGATATTGTGCCAGGAGTAAGCGGAGGCACCATGGCGTTGATCACCGGAATTTATGACCGGTTTATTTTTGCCATAAAAAGTTTCGACTCAAAAGCGGTTGCGAGTGTACTCAAGTTCAGGATTGCAGAACTTTTCGATCAGATTCACTGGAAGTTTGTAATGCTTCTGGCTACCGGAGTAATCATGGCCGTTTTCTTTTTCACCAGAGTTGTACCGCTTCAGGTCTATATGTTTACCCATCCCGAATTGATTTACGGTATATTTTTCGGGTTGATATTGGGGTCTATTTTTCTGCTAATCGCAGAAATTGATACTAAAGACAGAAACTGGAAGTACAGCATACCGCTTATTTTTGGAGCATTATTCGGGTTCTGGATCGTAACTCTGGTACCGGCTGACACGCCTGAAACATTCTGGTTTGTATTTCTTACTGGTTCAATATCCATTTCAGCGATGGTTTTGCCGGGAATTTCAGGATCGTACATTCTGCTGATCTTCAGAAAGTATGACTATATACTGATGCAGCTTAGCGCACTTGGCACATCTGATACCTTTACAGCAATATTTAACCTTGTTCCTTTCGCACTTGGTGCAATTACAGGCCTGGTTGTTTTTTCGCGGATACTTTCATGGTTACTGAAAAACTACTACACAATAACCATAGTTGTACTTGTTGGCTTTTTGGTGGGCTCGCTCTATGTAATCTGGCCATATCAAGACCGTGAGTATACAGAAAGTGTACGCAGTGTTGAGATAATGTCGGTAAACGATCCTTTTGTGCTTGATTTAATGCAGCGCGAAGTTCTGCTCGATACCCCGTATTACCATTATCTTGGCGATTTGGTAAATCCGGACGAACCATCTATGGATGAGCGAAAAATTGAGGTGAAGCGGGTTTCCAGGAAAATAATAAAGTCATCTCCGTTTCTTCCCTGGTTGAATGACAGGCACGCCGATGATGATGTGCACACAGCAAACGGGCTCAAAGGCTTTTTGATTGGTATTATTTTGATTTTTGGGATTTCTTACCTGAGGAACAGGCAGTAAAACCGTTGCTGTAGTTTAAGATGTGTGCTGGAATTTCAGTAAAAAGTTATTCGTGTCTGAAACTCTATAGTTATAGTTCTCAACTCTTTTCCGTATCATTAAGTAAGGAACAGGAATTAACATGAGGAGGAAAAATGATTGAATTAAAAAAGATTTTAGTGCCAACAGATTTTTCAAAAGGGGCTGAAGTTGTCTATCCCGTTGCGCAGAACATTGCGAATACATTTGGCGGGAAAATTGACTTTTTACACGTTATACCTACCATAAAATATTTCAATGAGAGTTTAAAGCGCCTTGGGATTCCCCTTGATATGAACAAGGATGTGTATCCCAGAATTATTGATGAATCGGAAGCTAAGATCAAGAAAGCGATGGATCAGTACCTGAAAGAGATAAATAAAGGCACTCATGTTGTTAAGATTGGCCGCCGCCCTTCAGAAACCATTATAGAATATGCGGCAGAAAATGGATACGATTTAATCATTATGGGGGCACGCGGAAAGGATGAATCAAGGTTTATACGCGGGGTTACTACCGAGCGGGTAATTAGAAAATCAAGAGTACCGGTTTTTTCGGTCGACAGCCGATTCGATAAAGACAAGATTAAAAATGTTGTACTAACTACAGACACCTCAGAGCTTTCATTAGCAGCATTTCCTCTTGCAGTATCCATTGCTGATACTTTTGGGGCAGACCTTACACTTTTCCATGTAATTGAGCTCTATGGAACTGTTTCAGAAGATATCCCAAGAAATCCAGAGAAAGGAGAAGCAGTGTCTATCTATGAAGGAATTATTGATCGAATCAATTCCTATCTCACCAAACGTAAGTTCGATAACCTCCATGTTCTGCGAACCGGGGTAATGTTTGAAGATGAGGTGGTTATTTCTGATGGAGACAGCACCCGTAAAGTGCAGCTTTTCACCAAAATTGAGAAAGGAATTTCTGCTCATTATGAAATTGAATCATACGCTTCAGAACATGCCGACCTGGTAATTATGGCAACCCATGGGCATAGCGGCTTTGCACACCTCATTCTTGGTTCAACCGCAGAAAAGGTGGCTCAATATGTTAAAAAGCCGGTAATCACCATACGCCCGGAAGAGAATGATTTTTCAGGTGAGTAGGCAGATTGATATTTAATTATACTTTTAAAAAAAATGTTTCCATAAAATACCCCGACTTCGGGGTATTTTTTTGCTACTGATCCCGAAATACAATAAAAGAAAGCTCTTATCAGTTGTTTTTTTTGTAAAAACGTTGCATTATTGCCACCTACAATATCCGCCGGTATTTACAATAATTTAAATATCGTTCATCATTATTCCGGCAGATTACTCAACTCTTAATTAATACTAATCGCATGAAAGTTACCTATAAATTAATTGCAGGATTACTGCTTCTGTTTTCCTTGCTGCCTGCGGCGGTTTTTTCACAAAACCTTGAAGCGTTTGAACAGAACGTAACCGAATTTACACTTGATAATGGGCTGCACTTTATAGTTGTACAGAGGCCGGTTGCCCCGGTCGTTAGCTTTGTTACATTTGTTAACGTTGGAGGCGTGGATGAACCCGCTGGCCATACCGGTATTGCGCACATTTTTGAGCACATGGTGTTTAAAGGTTCCAAAACTGTTGGTACCACCAACTGGGAAGAAGAGCAGCAATACATTGATAAAATGGATGAAGCTTACCGTGCCTGGCACCGTGAGAAGTTTAGGCCAATCCCCGACGAAGAGAAGATGGAATACCACTGGGCAAAATTTGAAGAGTACAAAGAGAAAGCTTCAGAATTCGTGGTAACAAATGAGTTTGATGAAATTATCAGCCGTGAAGGGGCTACAGGGCTTAATGCAAGAACTGGTTACGACTTTACGGATTATTTCTACAGCCTGCCGCAAAACAGGGCAGAACTTTGGTTTAGCCTTGAATCAGACAGATTTCAGAACCCTGTTTTTCGGGAGTTTTTTGAAGAGAAAGATGTGATTAGGGAAGAGAGGCGAATGGGGGTAGATTCAGACCCTTTTGGCCGCCTTCGTGAGGAATTTGGGAGTATAGCATTCACGGCACACCCTTATGGACGAAGCCTGATTGGCTGGCCTTCCGATATAACTGCCACATCCATTAAGGATACTCAGAACTTTTTCGAAACCTACTACACAAACGATAATTTCACATTTGCCATAGTGGGCGATGTTGACCCTGAGCAAATGCGCGAGTTTGCTGAGATCTATTTTGGAGGTATTGAGCCAACCGGTGAAGCTCCGGTTGTTACAACCGTTGAACCACAACAGAGAGGCGAACGCCGCTTTGTGATTGAGGAAGATTCACAGCCAATTCTGATGATTGGTTACCACACAGTAAGCCAAACGCATGAAGACTGGCCGGCTCTGCAGATGCTCTCTTCTATTTTATCAACAGGCCGAACATCAAGGCTCTACAGAAGGCTCGTTCAGGATGATCAGTTAGCTCTGGCTGCACAAACATCGGTGGGATATCCAGGCACGAAATATCCGTCTCTGTTTATCGCTTTTGGCATTCCCAATCAGGGAGTATCTATGGATGACCTTGAAAATGCTATTTATGAAGAAATTGAGAAGGTTATTGAGGGAGATATTACCCAGCAAGAATTAGACAGAGCTATCACAAATTCCCGCGCAAATCTTGTAAGAAGCCTCAATTCTAACATGGGCCTGGCTA
This sequence comes from Balneolaceae bacterium, assembly GCA_007134085.1. GTDB lineage: Bacteria > Bacteroidota > Rhodothermia > Balneolales > Balneolaceae > Rhodohalobacter. Next base: position 2,022 of record SLLL01000001.1, on the reverse strand, counting down.
TGCAGCTTGCCCGTATTCAGGGGCAGCAGGGTGATTGGCGTCGCCTCTTCACTTATGTAGATGAACTGCAAAATGTTACCCTTGAGGATTTACAAAGGGTTGCCGGGCAATATCTGGTTCGTGAAAACAGAACAGTTGGCAGGCTTATGAACAGAGAAGACGCAGATGCTGTATCTGAAGCGCAATAAGAATTGAAAAAGGAGATTATGATGAAAAAAGTTTTATTAACAACACTGCTATTTGCTATTTCACTTCTTAACATTGCAGAAGCGCAAAGAAGCTGGAATGAAATTGAGTTCCCGCAGTTAAATAGTTTTGACAAACCCGATATCGAAATATTTGAACTGGACAACGGCATTCGCTTTTATCTGGTTGAGGATAATGAACTGCCGTTAATCAACCTGAGAGTTCAGGTTAGAACCGGTGGCGTGCTTGTGCCAAATGAGAAAGCCGGGTTAAACAGTATTACCGGTACGGTAATGAGAACCGGCGGTACAACCACCATTTCCGGCGATGATTTAAGTGAACTTCTTGAGGACCGCGCCGCAAGAATGGAAACGAGTATTGGTATGACGTCAGGCTCTGCCAGTATGAATGTGCTTAAGGAAGATTTCGAAGAGTTGCTCCCTGTTTTTGTTGACCTGATTACTAACCCCGCATTTCCGGAAAACAGAATTGATCTTGCAAAAACTCAGCAAAAAACGTCCATTTCCAGAAGAAATGATGAGTCGATACCTGTGGGGCTCAGAGAGTTCCAAAAGCTCATATATGGCCCTGAATCTGTATATGCCAGAACTACTGAGTATGCAACCATAGACAATATTACACGGGATGACCTGGTTGATTTCCACGCAAAATCGTTCGTTGGCCAAAACATGATGATTGGCCTTGTTGGTGATTTTGATTCTGCAGAAATCCGGCCACTGCTTGAGCGTGAGTTTAGTACAATTCCAGCAGGCGAAAAGCTTGATCTGAACTTCCCTGAAGTGGATTATGAATTTGCAAGCTCAATCAATTTTGTTGATAAGCGCGATGTGAATCAAAGCTTTGTGATGCTTGGCCACATTGGCGGCCTTCGTGAAAATCCGGATTATGCAAAAATTCAGGTAATGAACCGCATTCTTAGTGATGGGTTTTCCGGCAGGCTGATGCGAATTGTTCGTAGCCAGATGGGCCTTGCATACTCTGTATTTGGAGAATATGGAAGTGGTAATTTTTATCCCGGTATGTTCTACTCCGGCGTTATGACGCAAAGCGAAACAACTGCTGAGGCGATCAATGCTATTTTAGATCAGATTAAACGGTTGCAAGATGAACCGGTAAGCGAGCAGGAATTACTGGATACCAAAGACCGATTTCTTAACTCACTGGTGTTTCAGTATACAAGTATTGCCAGCGTGCTGAACGAGAGGCTCAGTTTAGATTATGCCGGCCTCGACCCTGATACGTTCGACAGGCTTGTTGAAGAGATCCAGGCTGTAACAATTGAAGATGTTCAGCAAGTTGCTCAGGAATATCTGCGGCCTGATGCCCTGAAAATTCTGGTTGTTGGCAACGGCGCCGAAATTGGCGATCAGCTTGAGCAGTTTGGCGAAATAAATGAGGTGGATATTACCATACCAGAGCCCGGCGATGAAGAAGAAGCTGTAGCTGGCGATGCTGCCTCAGGAAAAGAGTGGGCTGCAAAAATGGCTGCTGCTGTATTACCCAATGGCACTATTGATGGCGAACTTACTGTAGAAGCTGACCAATTTGTTGAGGTAGCACCCGGTAATGAAATGGCCATAGGCCTGAAACAAACTACAGACTTCAGTACTGGTACGATTACAGCAGTGGTTAATGCACCAATGGCACAGATAACCATGAAGCTTGAAGGAAATGAAGGCGTGATGATGATGGGAGGCAACGAAATGCCAATGCCTGCTGAACAAAGAGACCAACTCCTGGAAGAGTATTACAGAAATCCTGTGTATATAGCGCTGAATTTCGATGAAATGGATATTGAGTACATGGGCATTGAAG
>SLLL01000176.1 GCA_007134085.1 Balneolaceae bacterium | reverse complement strand
TTCATTGTATCTGATTTATGTGATGAAACATACTTATCAATAAACAAACATAGTATAAAACCATGCTTTATTGCCACAGAAACGCAGAAAATCACGGGATATTCAGTGTATTTCCGTGCCTCAGTGGCAATACTTCACTTTTTTTAGGCCACGAGGACACAAAGTCTCGAAGATTCACGCCTGTGTGCAGAAGCACTTGGTGTGCAGGCACGAAGTTTAGTGAATTGATATTATTCTACTTCGTGCGCCTTCGCGTCCTCGAGTCTTCGTGGTAATAATTCCGGATGTAATCATTTTGATAATAATATTCTCATAGCCTCTCAAAGTGGGACTCTAACTTGTCCCGCCAATCGATTCAAGGCCGAGTTAAACCATTTCATAATCAATATTTCACTTATTGAAATCTATGATTTTAAATAAAGAGTTTTCGTCTTCGTCCCGATTGAACTGCATCGGGACTGCGCCTGTCTGCCGACGAGGCAGGCTCAAACTGACGATATTTTAATTTGATTACGAACTATACCTAAAGTATCCTTCAACATTCTTAAAGCAAATTTTTTTGATGAGGGAAGTTAGAAGCCCTTCATCATTCGGGACGAGGCCGTTTTCCACATCCTGCCCGATGATGTTGCAGAGTATTCTTCTGAAGTACTCATGCCTGGAGAATGAGAGAAAACTTCTGGAGTCGGTTGTCATACCGATGAACTCACTCAGTATTCCCATGTTCGAAAGAGATTCTATCTGTTTTTCGATGCCATCTTTCTGATCCAGAAACCACCACGGCGGGCCGTGTTGAACTTTGCCGGGAACCGATCCATCCTGAAAATTTCCGGCCATGGTTACCAACAACTCATTATCGCGCGGATTGATGTTGTAGAGTACCGTTTTAGGGAGCCTGTTATCAGAATCGAGCCGGTCCAGAAGCCGGGCAAGCGAACGCCCAAGCTCAACACCCCCCATTGAGTCAAACCCGGAGTCGGGGCCAAGTTTTGCCATCATCCGTGAGCTGTTATTTCGCAGTGCCCCTATGTGCAGCTGAAACACCCAACCTTTTTCGTGATTCATCAAACCACAATGGTAGAGAAAGGCAGATTTAAAACTTCGCGCATCTTCCTGCGATATGGATTTACCACTCATCGCATCTCGAAAGGTTTTCTTAAGCTGCTGATCCGTAAACGGATCGGAAAATGGCTCGGCTATTCCATGATCAGATGCCCGGCAGCCCAGTTCGTGGAAATAATCATGGCGGTTGCGCAGCGCATCTAAAAAGTGGTGATACTCGGTGATGGACATGCCGGATGCCTTCTCAAGCTGCAGGACCCACTGTTTGAATGGCTCACCGGTTTCAACATGCATACCTGCATCGGGGCGGAATGTAGGCACCATCAAAAATGGGGTATCTGACTCCTGCTGATAGGCTTTATGATGCTCAAGCGAATCAACCGGAGAATCGGTAGTCGCCACAACCTTCACGTTTCTTCTGCGCAGTATATTTCTTGCTGAAAAATCCGGGGTTTGCAGCATCTCGTTGCACTCATCCCAGATTTTCTCAGCCGTTTCGCCATTCAACAGGCGGTCCGTAATCCCGAATGGATCGCTCAGCTCCATGTGGACCCAGTGGTAAAGCGGATTCTTAACCGTTTTCGGCACAACGGCTGCCCAGGCCAGAAACTTCTCTTTGTCGCTTGCATCCCCGGTAATAAATTTTTCATCCACTCCGCAGGTTCTCATCGCCCGCCATTTGTAGTGATCTCCAGCCAGCCAGATCCGGGTGAGGTTTTCAAAACTGCGATCTTCAGCAATCTCATTCGGGGGAAGGTGATTGTGATAGTCGATAATCGGCAGCCCTGCTGCAACATCATGATACAGCCGCTTTGCTGATTCGTTTTGAAGGAGGAAATTTTCGTGTATGAATGCTTTAGACATCTATCCTGATCCCGAATTTATTACAGTTGCTCATATTGAGCTTAGGTTAAATATGCTAGCTTTTTACTTCGAGTAAAGTGGAAAAAATTAAACAAGCGTGCAAGCTACTGGAGGGAAATCATTTGTAGTGTGGGTGAGTATTTTGAAACGCTTTATACATTTCAATGCTATATTCTCGACTCCCAGTACTCAGGGCTTCTTCTTTGATGAAGAATGGCAATTATGGTAATCAGATTTTCTTCTGTGTCGAAATAGATAGAAAATGGAAATTTGTTAACAAGTGCACGCCGAACATTATCTTTCTGGATGACCTCGTGATGATAAGGATGGCGGTTTATTTTTACAATTTTGTCATCAATACATCGAATAAACTCTTTACCCAAACCCGGCTCCTGATCTTCATACCAATTGTAAGCATCATCTAAATCTTTCTCTGCTTTTTCAGTAAGTAAGAGTGATACAGGCACTGTAGTTTATAAATATTTTTGACGAATTTTTTCCCAGCTTGATCCTGATTTTTTGTCCTCTTCAAGCGTTTTAAGCCGTTCTTCAATGATGGCTTTGTGATGCTCAGGAACTTCCACGTCAGATGGGTCTGATGCAATTGAATCCCGTAAAGCTTCAACCAAAATCAATTTTTCACTTTTATTAAGTTGAGAAAGTTCGTCAAGTAATGCCTTTTCGATTCTTTCTTTCGCCTCTGCCATCGAATGGGTTTTACCTTGTTCAACTTGCTGTTTTGCTTCAAGCAAATCTTCAAGCATCTCCATTTTCCTGGTAAAGCGCTCAAATTCTGAAACATCCATCAATACCGCAGCACTTTTCCCGTGCTGGGTAAGAATAATCGGTTGCTTATCTTTTTTAAGACGCTTTACAAAATCGGCCGATTTTTTCCGAAACTCAGAAAGAGGTTCAATGTCTTTTGAAAGTGAAATATCCATATCAGTACTTTAAAAGATTTTTTTTGTACTGATAAATTACTGAATCAAGACTCATCTTCCAATTATTGGGTAGGGTTGTTAACGGTTTAGCGGTTGTGCGGCGAGGCGACCAACTCTCCAAAACCCCGAACCTCTAACTCGTCCGCACGAACCGCTTGTTAAGGAAACATAATTCTTTAGGGCAAATAAACCCAATC
>SLLL01000117.1 GCA_007134085.1 Balneolaceae bacterium | reverse complement strand
GGCACCGTTTGGGCAAGCTTCGACGGTGGACAAACCTGGCCGGTTAAGCGTGTGGTTGATGAAGGACAGTTTGCCTACTCATCACTCGCGGCAGGCAGGCCGGGCACACCAAGCGAAGGATACATCTATCTTTTATATGAAGGCCGGTCAGGGGCAAATATGGCTCGCTTTAACCTGAGCTGGATTACCGATGGACAGGACTGGAAGCAATGGGTTAACAACGAAGAAACCGAATTTATACATTACTAAGTGAAATCTTAATCGAAGAATCCCATTTCTTCCAATCGGGAAGTTAAATTTTCGAATGTGGGCGGATCAAACGCTTCGGCGCGCAGGCTAAAATCGAATTCAGATGCCGGCAATTCACCATCGAGCCCCTTCAATGCATTGCTCAGTTTTTTCCTGCGTTGGTTAAATGCCATTCTTACCACAGTTTTCAGGTTTTCATCAGAACAGGCGAGCGGGCCTTTATCAAACGTAAGTTTCAGCACGGCACTTTGCACATTTGGCGGGGGATAAAAAACCTGCGGGGGTACATCAAACAAAATTTCAGGCGTGCTCATTAGCTGGGTTTGCACGCTTAAAATACCGTACGCTTTGGTGCGTGGCACTGCCACAATCCGTTCGGCCACCTCCTTTTGCATCATCAAAATAGCACTGCTTAGCCTGCTGCGGTGCTCAAGTATGGCAAAAAGTATCTGGCTGGTAATGTAATAAGGTAAATTCCCTACCACATGCACAGGTTTATCGCTTTTGGTTAACCCGCTCCAGTCTGTTTTCAGAACATCCTGCCTGATCAGGTTCAACTCGGGAAATTTCTCTTCCAGATAATCCGCCATTCTGTTGTCTATTTCGATGGCGGTAACATCCGTGAAGTGCTGTAACAATGCCTCAGTTAATGCGCCGGCACCCGGGCCAATTTCAATAATTTTATCATCCGGTTGAGCCGGGATGGATTCTGCAATTTTGCGGATCATGTTTCCATCTTTCAGAAAATGCTGCCCAAGGCTCTTTTTTGTAGATGGATGGTTTGTCATAAAAAAATCTTCCGCAGTTTTAGTACATTGTTTTAAATAATCATCAAAATACAACCTTACCCGGCCACTTGTAACCCGAATCTAAACCTACCGCTGCATGGAGCTTAGCCCCTTTGATACAGAACAAATTGGCATAAAAACGCTTGAAAAAAGCCTGATGAAAAGCAGATCGAACCAATCGTTAAAAATCGGGTTGCCTAAGGAAACCTCGAACGACGAGCGCAGAATCTCGCTCACACCGGGCGGAGTATCTATCCTTACTGCAAACGGGCACGAAATAGTTGTAGAGAAAAATGCAGGAATTGATGCCCACTTTTCTGACTGTGATTATGAAGAAGCAGGAGCGGTAATTGCCTACAGTGCCGAAGAACTTTTCAGAACATCTGAGATGATCGTTAAGGTTGCTCCGCCAACAAAAACCGAACTCAGCTGGATGCAGCCAAATCAAATTTTACTCTCTGCGCTGCATCTGGGCCATACAAGCCAGGAGTTCATGAATACACTCATTAACAAAGGGATCTGCGCAATAGGATATGAGTTTTTAAAGAGTGAGGATGGTGAATTTCCCATCGTGCGAATGATGCATGAAATTACAGGCTCCATGGCCGTGCAGATTGCGGCCCACTATCTTGAGAACAACAGTAACGGACAGGGAATTATGCTTGGTGGTATTTCAGGAATTCCACCAGCTACAGTTGCTATTCTGGGAGCGGGAATTACAGGAGAATATGCCGCACGAACAGCTCTAGGGTATGGTGCACAGGTGTTTGTGATGGACAATAACCTTACCCAGTTACGACGCCTCGAAAATGCCCTCGACCGCAGAATAATTACGGCCACGGCTAATCATCAGTACCTCTCTACGGCACTGGCTTCGGCAGATGTGGTGATTGGCGCCGCTATGACCGAAGGCGAACGTGCCCCCTGCTGGGTTACCGATCCTATGGTGCAAAACATGAAGCCAGGCAGTGTAATTGTAGATACAGTAATAGACCAGGGCGGATGCATCTCGAGCAGTGAGCCAACAACACATTCAAACCCGGTATTCACTAAGTACGATGTGGTTCATTATTGCGTTCCAAATATTCCCTCGAACGTAGCTCGCACCGCCACCTATGCACTAAATAATGTTATTGTGCCATATCTGATTGAGCTGGGAGATGCGGGTGGTATTCAGCAGTGCCTCTGGAAAAATACAGCCCTTCGCAACGGAACGTACACTTACAAAAAACACCTTACAAAGAAAGCCCTGGCCGATCAGTTCGATATTCCATTTCGCGATATTGATGTGTTAATAGCGAGTCAGATTTAGTTTAGAGTAGTGAGTGAAATTTAGATTTTAAGAATTAAATAGATGCCAAAATCTGAGCTGAGTGAAAAAAATTACCGCAGAATTGCCTACATCAACTGGCTGCTATCTGTTCCTATTTTGCTGATCTCTTCCTGGCCCTATTATATGATGTGCGAACAGCTGCATATTAGCAGAACTATTTCTTTGCCGGGTTCCATTATATTCGCATTGCCATTCATGCTCACCATTTTACATGGGCATGTTACTATGGCTCTCGGGGCAACCCATCGCCATCACTATTATAACTGGCTTCAAAATCATCCCCTCACCTTCGGGCTGCTTTTTCATCACATGATTACCAGCACGCGCTTCCGCCTCTTTCTCTTTTTTGGAAGCATGATTCTGTTAATCATCGGCTACTTCATGAGATAAAAAATCCCGTCCAGTAACTAACTATTCTGGAAAACAGGAAGAAAGATTAGCTACTTAATAGAAGGTATATCCCGAGTGATGACTCAAGTTAGGGTATAGAAACTACAATTAACCTTGGCGCATCTTCGCGCACTTGCCCGTCCCGAAAGGTTTACATCGGGGGCGGTTTCAAATAATTTTCCTTTCGCGAAAAACTGTCCGAATGAATTCACATCTTAAAATTTTACATATGTTTAAAATCCTATCCTAATCTTCTAATACTAAATCAAAGAAATAAATAACCGCCAAGTGCGCCAGGAAACGCAAAGTATTCTTATGATTTGAATTAGTTTGCAATTCAATAAAAAAGTCCCGGCCAGAAACTAACCGGGATTGTAATCATAAATTTATTGCTCACTCAATTCTTAGTAAGCCTTGCCATTCTTAATACCCTCAACAACAGCAGGATCGAGGAGAGTGGATGTATCCCCTACGTTTTCCAGATCGTTGGCAGCTACTTTTCTTAAAATGCGCCGCATGATCTTACCGGAACGTGTTTTGGGAAGGCCCGGAGCAATCTGAATTTTATCGGGCTTGGCAATCGGCCCGATGATTTTTGTTATCACATCATGAATCTCCTTCTTGAATGCCTTAGGGTCAGCTGGCTCATTTTCGCAAATCATAAAGGCAAATATACCCTGGCCTTTAATATCATGCGGATAACCAACCACGGCCGATTCCACAATATTCGGGTGCTCGTTGATAGCATTCTCAATCTCAGCTGTTCCAAGCCTGTGGCCCGATACGTTCAGTACATCATCCACCCGGCCGGTAATTCGATAGTAGCCTTCGGGATCGCGGCGGCATCCATCACCCGTAAAATAAAAACCTTTGTAAGCACTCATATAGGTTTTCAGGTACCGCTCATGATCGCCCCAAACAGTGCGTGCAATTCCCGGCCAGGGGTGCTTAATGCAGAGATTTCCGCTCACTCCGTTGCCCTGTATCTCCTTTCCGTTTTCATCCATCAGCATGGGAAAAATTCCGGGAAGTGGCAATGTAGCAAAGCCGGGCTTGGTAGGTGTGATTCCAGCCAATGGTGATATCATAATTCCACCGGTTTCTGTCTGCCACCAGGTATCTACGATGGGGCATTTTCCGCCTCCAATATGGTCGTTATACCAGTGCCACGCCTCTTCGTTGATGGGTTCACCCACAGAACCAAGTACCTTAAGTGAGCTCAAATCATACTTTTGAACATATTTAATATCGTAGCTCATCAATGCCCGGATGGCTGTTGGTGCCGTGTAGAAATGCGTTACTTTGTACTTCTCCACCACTTCCCAGAAACGGCCGGCATCAGGATAGTTCGGCACACCTTCAAAAATAATTCCGGTTGCACCATTAAACAGCGGGCCATAAATAATGTAAGAGTGGCCTGTAATCCACCCGGCATCGGCGGTACACCAATACACATCCTCTTCCGATACCTGAAACACATTCCTGAACGTGTAGCTGGTATACACCATATAACCGCCGCAAGTGTGCATCACCCCTTTTGGCTTTCCGGTTGAACCGGATGTATAGAGGATGAAAAGCGGATCTTCTGCATCCATCTCCACAGCTTTGTGCTCTTTCGATGCATTCCGGATAAGCATATGCCACCACTCATCGCGGCCCTCAACCCAATCGATATCACGGTTGGTGCGCTGGCAAACTATTACATTCTTAACGGATGGGCACTCTTTAAGGGCTTCATCAGAAATATCTTTCAGGGGAACGTGCTTGTCGCCGCGGCGAAGGCCATCGTTGGTTATCAGCATCTTGGCGTCGCAATCCTGGATGCGCTCCGCAAGAGACTGCGCCGAAAACCCTGCAAACACGATGGAATGAACCGCACCAATCCGTGCGCAAGCCAATGCCGAAATAATAAGCTCCGGCGTCATAGCCATGTAGATACAGACTCTGTCCCCTTTTTTAACGCCCTTCTCTTCAAGCACATTCGAAAAACGGCAAACATCTTCGTAGAGCTGCCGGTAGGTGATAGTTCTTCGAAAACTATCGGGGTGGTTGGGCTCAAAAATAAATGCCGTTTTATTACCGATAGAATTGAGATGGCGATCGAGCGCATTCTCCGTAATGTTTAGCTTGCCGCCTTCAAACCATTTGATATCCCCTTTTTCAAACCCTCCAGAATGTATCTTATCCCAGCTTTTTCGCCAGTAAAATGTCCCTGCTTCATGTTCCCAAAATTTCAGGCGATCTTTTTCGCTCTGTTTATAGATTTTATTGTATTCTTCGAAGGATTTGATATTAAGCCACATATTGAATCACATGTTATGTTAGTTGGTATTTATCGAGCCCTTTATGTTGATGTTTTTTGATACAACATTCAAGAAAAAATTTAAAAAACCATCAATTTGGAACCGCATCCACAATTTTGTCTCAAAACTGTTTTTCACTTAAAGCAATTCTTATTAAAAAATGCTATCCATTTAAAGCAGTTATGGTAAAAAAATGCTTTTCCCAAACAGCATTTTCAGCTTTGGTGCTCATATTTAACAAATTAGATTAGCTTTTTGAATTGATACAAACGCACTTTAGTGAATTGCGGTTCAACAGATATAACCCAACATGTATACTATCTGTGATGAAATACACCGATTCCTCTGAAATTTCTTAATGCGTCAATCAACTCAGCACATAGAAAAATGGCTTGAAAGCAAGGGATGGCATCTGTTTGATTGGCAATTGCAGGTACAGAATGCCTTTTCCAGCCGTAAGTCCGGACTGTTAAATGCACCAACAGGCAGCGGCAAAACGCTTGCCCTGTTTCTGCCTGTTTTGATGAGATGGATCGACAATCACCCCGATGACTGGCACACTAAAGAAAAAAACGCCTTGCAGCTCCTTTGGGTCACTCCTCTTCGTGCCTTGGCTAAAGATATCGAGAAGGCGATGCAAGAGGTGGTTGCTGAACTGGGCATTCCATGGGATATCCAGCGGAGAACGGGCGATGTCTCCGCCGCCATTAAACAGAAACAGAAGAAACAGATGCCGGAAGTGCTCATCATCACACTGGAGAGCCTGCACGTACTGCTCGCTCAAAAAGGATACCCTACAAGGTTCAGAAATCTCAAAACGGTGGTTGTGGATGAGTGGCATGAATTGATTGGCTCCAAAAGAGGTACGCAAACCGAACTTGCCCTCTCTCGTCTTCGTGGATTGAATCCCACCCTTCAAACATGGGGAATTTCTGCAACCATCGGCAATCTGAACGAGGCTTTTGATGTTCTTCTCGGCACGAATCCGCCGAATGACGCCGTCATCATCCGATCAGATGTAAAAAAGAAAATTGCCGTCCACTCTGTTCTGCCTGATGATATCGAGAAATTTCCCTGGTCGGGGCATCTTGGCATCAACTTGCTTCCAAAAATTTTGCCAATTCTTGATAAAAGCGGATCAACCCTGATTTTCACCAACACACGCGCGCAATCTGAAATCTGGTTCCAACAACTTTTGGAAGCAAAGCCTGAACTGGCTGGAACTATAGCGCTGCATCACGGCTCGCTTGACCGAAATATCCGAAACTGGGTAGAAGAGTCGCTGCATACCGGACTGCTCAAAACGGTGGTCTGTACATCAAGCCTCGATCTCGGCGTGGATTTCACACCGGTGGATACCGTTATCCAGATTGGCAGCCCGAAAGGTGTGGCGCGATTTATCCAACGGGCGGGACGAAGCGGTCACCAGCCGGGATCAACAAGCACTATCTGGTTTGTGCCCACTCACGGGCTGGAACTGATCGAAGCCGCCGCCTTGAAAGATGCGGTGAAAGAGGAGAAGGTTGAATCGCGCATACCCATTTTGAAGCCGTACGATGTTCTGGTGCAATATCTTGTAACGCTGGCTGTCTCCGATGGCTTCAACCCTGAACAGATCTACGAGGAAGTAAAACAAACCTTTGCCTACCAAACGCTGCGCGATGAAGAGTGGAACTGGATTTTGGACTTCATCAAAACCGGCGGCAAATCCCTGACCCGCTACAACGACTACTCCAAAGTGGAGGCTGATGATGAGGGCAGACTGAAGGTGTACGATCGCCGAATTGCCCGCCGCCACAGAATGGCCATCGGCACAATCGCCAGTGATTCCATGCTTCGGGTAAAATATCTGAAGGGCGGTACGCTCGGGCGCATTGAAGAGTGGTTTTTATCCCAGCTGAACATTGGCGATACCTTCTGGTTTGCGGGCAGAAACCTTGAGCTTGTGAAGATCAAAGATATGACCGCCTTTGTGCGAAAAGCATCCGGCACAAGCAGTAAAGTACCCAGCTATATGGGCGGGCGTATGTCGCTCTCCTCAAACATGTCGGGCCTGCTGCGCGAAAAACTACAACTCGCCATTCAGGATAATCATAACAGTATCGATCTGGAAACCATCAAACCGATACTCGACATCCAGAAAGAACGCTCCATTTTGCCGCGTACGGATCAGTTTCTCATCGAAAAATCGTGGTCAAAAGAGGGGTGCCATCTCTTCTTTTTCCCGTTTGAGGGGAGGTATGTTCATGAGGGGATGTCGGCGCTGGTGGCTCACAGAATATCCAAAATGGTGCCTATCACATTCTCCATCGCGATGAATGATTATGGGTTTGAGCTGCTGTCTGACAGTGATATCCCCATCAAAGAAGCTCTCGATAATGATCTTTTCTCCGCCGAACACCTTGTGCGGGATATCATGGGTGTGCTGAATGATGCCGAACTTGCAAAGCGCCGGTTTCGGGAGATAAGCCAGATTGCAGGGTTGGTTTTTCCCGGATTCCCAGGCAATCAAAAAGCGGGGAAGCATCTTCAGATGTCGTCAGGGCTCTTTTTTGATGTGTTTATGGAGCATGAACCAAACCATCTTCTGCTTCAGCAAGCTTATGATGAGGTGTTGCAAATACAGCTGGATGAAGCACGGCTCCGGCAGGCACTGGCGCGAATTCAAACTCAGGAAATTGTACTGAATGAAATTGATCGCTTTTCTCCATTTGCTTTCCCAATTTATGTGGATAGACTACGCGAGCGGATGTCATCAGAAAAACTGATTGACCGTGTGATGAAAATGCAGAAACAGTTGGAAAAGGATTAACCGGATGAGCAGAACAGAAACCGTAACTATCAAAGGTGTAACATGGCAGTTGCTTCCTGAAAAAGCTGTGTTCTGGAAATCGAAAGAGATGCTCATTCTGTGTGACCTCCATCTCGGCAAAGCAGGGCACTTTCGAAGGTCGGGAATACCGGCACCGGGGCGCATCAACACAAAAAATCTGGAACGGCTTACGCATCTGATTGACCATTTTGTGCCAAAAACCGTATTAATTCTGGGTGATTTGTTTCACAGCAGTGCAAACAGAGAGTGGTTTGAATTTGAGGAGTGGCTTCACAGATACAACGACACCGATTTCATCCTGATCACCGGCAATCACGATCAGCTCCATCACTCATTTTATGAGGCTGCCAATTTTAAACTTCATTCAGAATTGAAAATTAGCCCCTTCCTTTTTGTGCATGATGTGGATAGTGCTCATAGTAAAGACAGAGATTTGATCATAGTTGGCGGACACATCCATCCGGCGGTTAAGCTCACCGGCAAAGGAAGGCAATCACTCCGTTTTCCCGCTTTCATCATCTCTGATGAGCGAGTGGTTCTGCCGGCATTTGGTGAATTTACAGGCTTACACACGGTACAATTAAGAGAAACGGAAAAGGCGTATGCTGTGGTTGAGGAAGATGTAATTCCGATCAAACTTTGATTCTATGAAAAAATTTCTCGCTCTCTTTCTCCTCATTCAGCTTCTTTTCTCAGGGATGTTGATGGCTCAGATCTCGCAGGCTGAGCTGTCTGAAATCAACCAAAACAGACTCTCATTGAACAGCAACGGCATGCTTGTACTTGGGGGCTGGGCGGTAACCAATATTGCGGTTGGTTCAATTGGGATGACCCAGACTTCAGGGACGACAAGATATTTCCATCAGATGAATGCCGCCTGGAATACGGTGAATCTTGCCATTGCTGGTTTTGGATATTACGGGCTTAGGAATCAATCACCCGATATTGGGCTTTCAGAAACCATCTCTGAATTTCACAGCTTCGAACGAATTTTGCTGTTTAATGCCGGTTTAAATGTTGGCTATATGGCTACGGGTGCCTATTTGTGGGAACGGGGATTGCGTAAAGATCAGGATAGGCTGATAGGTTACGGACAGTCTATGATTTTGCAGGGTGGTTTTTTACTTGTGTTTGATTCTTCTCTCTACCTGTTAAGCCGTAGACACAGCAGCCGTTTGATCGATTCACTTGAATCCATACAATTTAATGGAACTGCGCTTTCTGTTTCATTCGGTTTTTGAGACAGCCTTTTAAACTCCACGTTTTCCAATCTTCATTAAGTAATTGTGAAAAGACATGAGTTCGAGTTAAAATTAAAAGTATCGTCAGTTTGAGCGCAGTCCCGATGCAGTTCAATCCCCGGGCGGCCGGGACAGGCGGGACGAAGACGAAAACTTTATGCTTCGAGTTCACATCAATCACCGAAATCACTCCTCAGCACCCTCAAGCCGAAAATCTTTGAGTATCCAGTTGTAGGGATCAGCTTCAACCTCCACAAAATCGAGTACATCAAAAGAAATGATCCCTCCCTGCGGAACCAGTGTCATCGTTTCGCCATCAATACGAACCTGCAGCGGCATTGGGAATGAATATCCCTGAGGTGCCTCCCAACCAAGGCGCACATGCTCTCCGCGTCTGCTGGCGTGCAATACAGGCAGACGGGGCTGACGCAGATAGATCTCAAACAGCCACTTTAAATCCATTCCGGTTATCTCTTCGGTAAGGTGAAGGAAATCATCCGTGGTGGCAAAACGCATATGGCTGCCATCGGTAACTTGCTCCATTTCCTCTGTTGGATAAGCAAACCGCCTTAGGGCTTTAAAGAAGTTCTCATCACCAATTACATACCGCAGCGTATGCAGAAACCAGGCGCCTTTATAGTAAACATTCCCGCCCCGTGATCCTTGGGTAATTTCAAAAGAGCTCATCGGCTCTCTCGGTGCCACTTCGCGGTCAGTATTTCCGTGAATTCGTGACCGAAACAGTTCCATCATTTCAAAATAGGCATCCGCACCTGTCAGATACTCAGCATAAAGTGCCTGCATGTAGGTACCAAAACCTTCATGGATCCAGAAATCGCGCCAATCCCACGCTTTTACCAGATTGCCCCACCATTCGTGAGCGAGTTCGTGCTGATGCAGATCATCAAAACCGGCATTCAACCCGAAGAGATTGTCATCTTCAAAGTTTGCGCCGTACGCAATGATGGTTTGGTGTTCCATGCCAAGATAAGGTGCATGTGCCACTCCGTACTTATCTGCCCGAAACGGATATGGGCCTGCAATCTCTTCCATAAACCGCATCTGTTCCGCAAACTGCGGGAATAGCCTTTCTGCCTGCTCCATATACTCCGGCAACACCCAAAAAGTGATGTCGAACTCATCCCCCGCAATGCTTGTATATGGCTCGCTGATGATTTCGTAGGGTGCTGCATTAAGTGTTACATTGTAATTGCTGATTGGAGTTGACACAAACCAGTGCCACGTTTTCCAGCCATCTTCGTGATCTGTTTCGCCCCTGGAATGCCCGTTTGATGCAACCACAAGATTATCGGGCATGGTGATGTTTATCGCCACAGAATCGGGCCTGTCAGATGGATGATCTTTATTGGGCCACCAGAGCCATGCGCCATTCATCTGAACGGCAACACCCACCCATGGCTCCCCCGATGGCGTTTCACTCCATACCATACCTCCACTCCAAGGTGGATTTGATGCAACCTGAGGCTTACCACCGTATGTTACACTAACAACCCTTTCCTCACCCGGTTGCACAGTTTGCGGAAAATAAACGTATACCTGCTTTGTGGAATCTGTTCTTGTGAATCTCAGGCTTTTTTCACCCTCTTTGATGTGATCTATTCCAAGCCGGGGATCTAATGCAATCTCAATTACATTTGTGGGATGAACCGCTTTAAAATGGATCTCTACGGTTCCGGCAACGGTGCTGTCTGAGGGATCAACTCTCAAATCAAGATCATAAAAATGCACATTAAAAGCGGCCTGCTCGAAAGATTTAACCCCACCCGATTCCTGAACCGGTGAGCTTTGAGCAATTACAATTTGTGCTAAAAACGCACTTATTATCAGAGTGAGGATGGCAGATTTATACATAAACCGGGATGATGTTCAAATTCCAGCAAGAAAATAGGAAAACTTACGGTGTAATGAATTATTGGAAGGTTTGGGGTGATTTTTTTGGGAAAATATCCAAAAATCAAAATATTCATTACTCGATACTCTCTTCTCCATCCTTAAATACTATCTTTCCTAAAACCCCCGTATCTTCTCCCCTCACTGACGCACTGTATAACTGACACACTGTATAACTGATTAAGATGGCTCAGTCCAAATACACCACTCATCTTGGCATGGTGGATATTCTTCCTGATGAAGTTCGCAAGTGGCAATACCTCGAAAATCTGATTCGCCAAGAGGCACATAAGTTTAATTTTGAGGAGATCCGCACTCCCATTATGGAGCAGACCGAATTGATTGTACGCGGGTTGGGCCAATTGACAGACATCGTATCAAAAGAAATTTTTGCATTTAGCCGGGGTGAGGATAATTATGTTCTGCGTCCTGAGCTCACAGCACCGGTTGTTCGGGCGTATGTTGAGCATCATCTTGGCCAGCGGGGTGGTTCTCAAAAACTGTTTTATATCGGCCCTATGTTTAGGGCAGAGCGGCCACAAAAAGGGAGACAGCGTCAGTTTCATCAATTTGGGCTGGAAGTTTTGGGCAGCAGCGATGCCGTGGCAGATGCAGAGGTGATTGCATTTATGATTCACATTTATAACAAAATCGGCATCAAAAATACCACTCTCAAAATTAACTCCATTGGTGATCCTGAAAGCCGGGATAAATACAAAGAAGCTTTAAAAGCACATCTCAAACCAAACTTTGATAAACTCAGTGATGTTTCCAAAAAACGGTTTGAAAAAAATCCGCTGCGAATTCTCGATTCTAAAGAAGAGGAAGATCAGCCTTTCATCGAAACAGCTCCGGTAATTACCGACTTTTTGAATGATGATTCCGTGAACCACTACAATAAAGTGAAGGATTATCTTTCCGAACTTGGAATTAGCTTTGAGGAAGATCCATATCTGGTGCGCGGCATGGACTACTACACCCAAACCGCTTTTGAGTTGATAAGCCCTGATCTTGGCGCACAGGATGCACTTGCCGGGGGCGGACGCTACGATTTGTTGGTTGAAGAGATTGGCGGCCAACCCACACCCGCGGTTGGCTTTGCTGCGGGAATGGAGCGTCTGCTTATTGCCTGTGAAGAGCTGGGAATTGTTTTGGGGGATGAAAAATCAGTGGATGTTTACATCGTAACTCTGGGCGATGCAGCCCGAAAATGGGGCCTTGCACAACTTCCAAAACTCCGCTCAAATGGAATATCAGCCACTATGGATTACATGGGCCGCTCTATGAAAGCGCAGATGAAAGATGCTAACCGGGAGAATGCCCGGTTTGCCATTATTGTGGGTGAAAATGAACTTAAAGAAGGAAAATTTACCTTCAGGAATATGACAGAGAGTGAGGAAGAGTCTTTGACGTTTGATGATATACTCGGAAAATTTTAAATCACGCACTCCAAATATCACAAACACCCGATTCTATTATTTTTCGGTCGTATGTAGCCAGCGGATAGCCGGAAAGCAGAGAGGTGGCGGCAATTAGCCTGTCGGCCGGATCGCCATGAAAGTATTCCGGGAGTTTCCTTTGGGCAAAAACCAGATCGATATCAACGGGCAAAACGGTTACGATTTCTGGAATGGTTGCCTGTTCAATCCATGATTGAAAGTTGGGAGCGAGACTCACCCTGCCCTTTCTCTCCAGCATTTCTGTTTCCCAAACCGTAACCCAAGAAATTGCGAGGCGGCGCTCTGTTGCCAGTTTATCTAATGTATTGCGCTCCGCCGGTGTCAAAGCTCCATCACCCAGAAGCCACCAGAGCCAGATGTGTGTATCAAGCAGAACCATCAGGAGGGTTCATTTACCTGCATAACATGATTCCAATCGGGGCCTGAGTACCCCTCAAACCCGGAATCATCGGGCTGTAGAGCGGCGGCTGACCCCTTACCATGAAGCTGTTTCCAGGGAGCTGCTGAAACAAATGAAGTTTTGCCAAGCTCTTTCTCAAGAGTGCGTGTAAAGAGCTCCTTTAAGGTAATGCCCTCCTCTATCGCCTTTTTTTTGGCTTCTTTCATCAGTTTGTCTGGTAAATCAATCGTAGTTCGCATAAAAACATATTAGCATATTTATGCAAATAATTCAACTAACAAAAAACGTACAATTCTTAACTAACAGCTTGTGGTTTCTTGGAAATCAATAGTTTCACCACATCCTGTTGAGTCTTGGCACTCCTGATGTTTTCAACATCTTTGCCCGGCCTGATTAGCTTTACGGCAGCATTGAGGGCCTTTAGATGGTCCTCTACTTTAACAAATTTTGGACTGAGCAACACCATAATAATATGTACCGGATTAGCAGATTGCTCCACATTTAACTCCTTGTCACTTACACCTACAAAAAGCATTTGTTCGTTCACTTTCGAAGTGTGCGCTTCAAAAAGCATCACACCGGGCATTACTTCCGGAGTGTAGTCTGCAGAGTTATCTAACAGTCGCTTTGTGATTCTTGCAAGATCAATGTTTTCAAAAGCTTTATCTCGTTGAATAATCTGTTCGAGTACTTTATCAACAGAATGTTGTTGCAGATTTAAGGTAACTCTGTGCGGCTTAATCATCTCAAGGCCTTTGTATCCTTTAGGTTGCTGAATATTATCTATTTCAGCTTCTGACGGGTAGATAGTGATAAAGCTCAGGTCAGGATATTTCTGAGACAGAACCCTTGGAAGGCGGTCCAGCCCCGGCCTCCATGACAACGAGCCTTCGCGGGCACTAATCAATACAAACAGGTCATTTTCAGTACGGTTTTTATCAAGCCATTTCACTAAATCAGCCCATTGGCCAATATTCTTGCATGTAAAATCAATATCCGGCTTGATGCTTTTCACTCTCTTTTTCACAAACTCTTCGCGGTCGTGAGTTGCCACAACTTCCAAATCTCCGCCAATTTGCTCTGCCATTAGCTTGATTGACCTCATGGTAGCATTGAACCCACTTTCAAGCGCCGCAAATGGTGGCACAGCCACAACTATTCGTTCGAATGTATTTACCGGCTTCTCAATTTTTGAAACCATTACCATCTCATCAACTTCAGCAAGAAGCTGATCGAGTATACTGCCAAAAACTGCCCGCTTGGTTGATGTTTGCCCGTTCCAGCCAATAATGATATTGGTAATTCGCATTTCATTAACTGCTCGGGCTATACCTTTGGCAATGTTAAAATCAACCCTTGTAACCGGATTTACAGGAACCTCGGCTGCAGCCGCATAAATTACTGCATGGCTAAGCATATTCTCGCCCCTCGCTACTTGCGCTTCAACCTCAGCACCATCACGGGCAACGGTTAGCGGATTGATTGGCTGATCGAATTTGGCATCTCTAACCATAAATGCGATATCCATCAATGCATCAGATGTTTCAGGATTTGCCAGCGGCACCAAAATTCTCTGGGGTGCATCGGATGCCTCATACGGTTTCTCTTCCTCCTGTACTGCTACCGCCCGGCCATATTTTTCAACCAGCCAGGGGCCAACCAGACAGGTGATAAGTATCATAATTACAACAGCATTAACGGCTGTGGTGTCGAAAAAGCCAAGTTCAAAACCAACCAATGTTACAGCAAGAGTAGCTGCAGACTGTGGTGTGGTTAACCCGTAAATAACAAATCCTTCTTCTTTAGAAAATTTGAAAAGAAACTTTACCACCATGGCAGCAATCCCTTTCCCAAAAAATACCATTGCACTGAATACAAGAGCTTTAACCCAAACCTCAAGGCTTCCAAGAACACTTACATCTACAAGCATCCCCACAGAGATCAGGAAAAAAGGTATGAACAGCGCATTACCAACAAACTGGATACGGCTCATAAGAGTGCCTGAACCGGGAACAAGCCTGTTTAGAAGCAAGCCGGCCATAAACGCACCAATAATTGGGGCTAACCCTGCAAGTTCTGCGAAAAAGGCTGTTGTGAATAACACAGCCACCATAAAAACAAAGTCTATGTTATTCTCATACTGGATATTTCTGAAAAACCAGCGTCCGAGGCGTGGCAGAATGATTAAAGCAGCTGCAACAAATATCAGTACTGATGTTCCAAATCCTACCCAATAGCCGGCTCCCAGATCTTCGCCCACTGAACCGGCAACTACAGCAAGAACACCAAGAGAAAGTGTATCGGTAACCAGCGTACCACCCATCGACATGGTTACACCGGTATTTTTGGTGATACCCAGCCGTTCAACAATTGGATAGGCGAGAAGTGTATGCGAACCTACAATTGAACCGAGCAAGAGAGAAGTAGACATTGAGTAACCCAACATCTGCGTACCAACATAAACAGCCGTAACCTGCGGTATAATAAATGAGAGCATGCCAAAGCCCATGCTTTTGCCACGAAGCTTTTCAAACCGGTTTAAGTCTATCGACAAACCGGCCATAAACATTAAGTAGAGCAGGCCTACGGTACCAAGCAGCTCTATAGTAAAATCTCTTTCTATAAGCCCTAAAAGCCCAGGCCCTACAACCGTACCTGCAAGAATTAAACCTACAAGGCCTGGGATTTTCATTTTTTTGAAAACCATAGGTGCCAATAAAATAATCAGCATCACCAGGGCAAAAATGAGAACAGGGTCTTCAAAAGGTAACGTGATATTAATCCATTCAGCCATAAAGAAAGATTAGTGTAGGCCTCTTATTTTTTCTAAAGAGTGTGTTAGTCAGAAGGAAATCTAACGCTTTTGTACAGGTTTACATTCAATTCATCAAAATAGTAAAATGGAACATAAATACCGTTACAAGAAAAAACTTAATGAAGAGGTGCAGAAATTTATTTCATACCTAACCCTAAGTATTTAACCACATTAAATGGTAGTAATTGATATGCCGTATCGTCTTAAAAGTGTAAAATTTTCTTGGAGAAATACCCGTATTTGTTCAATATCAACAACATGGGTAATTCCATAAAAAATACGCTGCGAACTGCCGATAAATATGTCGCCACTGTAGGGCAGTTCAGGGTTAAAATCTTCTTCAAGCTGATCGCCTGGGGTGAGGAAAAATTCGCGTGTTCCCATTGCTGATGTGATGATGCCGATCATCTCCAATCCACCATCATTCCGAACAGCAAAGGTTGGTCCGCCACTAAATCCCCTGTTAATGGATAGGTCTACTGTTATTCTTCTAATTGGGTGATTGCTGCGGCTTACCACTCCCTGAGAAACCATTTGAACACCACGGGGATAGCCCATTGCAAAAACAACATCACCCCATTGAAGCTGAGAAAAATCTCCTCCTCGAAGCCCGAGTTGTATCAGGTTATCGATAGCAGCCACATCTTCCTGCGTTATCATGAGGGCAAGATCTCTGCGTGAATCGTAGGCAACCAGTTCTATCATTACGATTCCACCATCAGAAAAAACGTACTGGTTCACTGACTCCTTTACCGAAACGGCCTCAACAATGGGCTCGGGCTGATGAGTAGTACCAGCCTGATAGTGCCAGATTGTATCGGGCTGAACCACTGTGTGGGCGGCAGTGAGCATTAACGCTCGGCCACCCCGGCTGTGAAGTACGGTTGCAGTACCAGCAGTAGAGTGGCTGTCTGTCTGGGAGCGGAGGGCTGCATCAGAAAAGCTCACATTCTGTAGTTCAGAACGGCGCGGTAGCTGTTCGGGGCCGAACTGATAGGTGCGGTAAATCACATTGTTCTGAATCCGGCGTACAGAATCAAAACTGCGTGTTATCTGCTCCCGTATCAGGTCAGAGCCCAGTACATTTTGATAATAACCCGTGTCCACAGTTTCACGAAGGGGCTGCTCCGTGCTTTTACAGCCAGCCATGATTAAGAGCATCATAGCAAAAAGTGATTTAGTGTAAATAGTTGGCTGTTTAATCATAAATCTGTTAATCGGAACCACAAAAATTTCTGATCAATTTATTCTGTACTCAGTAAAATCAACGCAAATAACTCACAAAACATACAATAAATGTAAGATACAATTTTGAGCCTACATCAACCTATATCATAGTAAACAGTTTACCCGGCCTGCAGCGTTTGGCGCTGAGTATAAAGTGTGCAGTATTTAAAATTCTTCTATATCCAGCTTTCAAACACAACCGGTTTGAGCTGACATTTCAAAGCCGTATTATCTACCACCAACAAAAAAGTAAATACTCTTTTTCTAAGCTGTTTCGTTTAACTGATTTGAAATCAACCCCCCGTATAACTACGTAATTTTCTCCAAATGCTTCGATACCGAATTCTTGTTACTACCCTTTTACTGATTATAATTACACAACCTACCCTGCTTTATGGCCAAAGTGCTGCGGCAGAAAAAATAGAGGCTGAAGTGCTGCGAACCGATGTTGAAAAAAACATTTATTTCCTTGCAGCTGATGAATTTCTTGGGCGCGACACCGGCACAAATGAACTTGATATTGCGGCCAGGTACATAGCCACATGGTTTCAGGTTTACGGAATTGAGATGGCAGAGGGGTATGATTCATACTTCCAGCCTGTTCCCTTCCAGCGGCTTCAGACACCGGATGAGGTTCTGTTTTCAGTGGGGGATTCAACTTATCAGCAAAATCGGGATATCATTTTGATGAACAGCTTTCGCGGAGATCTCGATGCTGAATACATCTTCCTGGAGTATGCCACTGTTGACGAATTGAATGAACATGATGTTGAAGGTAAAATAGTAGTTGCACGTGCAGGTTTGCCTGAACACACCTCCCCACAGCAATATTTTATGGCGATTGATGAAAAAAACAGCTGGGTAAAAGAAGCAGGCGGGAAAGCATTGATTGAACTTTACACAAGCCCGCAGTTCCCGTGGCAAATACTTGTAAACTTTTTGGGCGGCGACAGGGTGAATCTTGATTCTACGGGTGATGATGACACCACACTACCCCACTTTTGGATGAACGGCAATGTTGCTGAACGCATGAAATACTTAACTACATCCTCAGGGAGTTCTTCAGAGATTTCTGTAATCGGTGAAGATGCAGAACGCTTTTACAGCAGCAACGTAGTTGGGGTGATAAGGGGAACAGACGAAACTCTGAAGGAAGAATATATTTTACTTGGCGCGCATTACGATCACGTTGGAGTTGTAGCCGGGCACCCCGAGCCGATTACCAGTGAGTATATTTACAATGGCGCCAGAGATAATGCCGTGGGCACTGCCGGAGTAATGGCAGCTGCCAAATATTTTGCAGCAAATCCACCCGCCCGCTCTATCATTTTAGCAGCATGGACTGCCGAAGAGATTGGCCTGCTTGGCAGCCGTTACTATGCTGAAAACCCTATGGTGCCTTTGGAGCAAACTATTTTTAATTTAAACATTGATGGCGCCGGATATAACGACACTACATTAGTAACCGTGTTTGGGCTTGGCCGTACCGAGGCTGATGATGAGATGATTGCCGCAGCCGAAGCTTTCGGCCTCGAGGCCATACCCGATCCGGCTCCTGAGCAGAACCTGTTCGACCGGTCTGATAACGTGAACTTTGCCCAACGCGGCATCCCAGCCCCAACCTACAGCATGGGTTTTACGGCCTTTGATGATGAAATTAATTTCTATTACCATCAGCCTACTGACGAACCGCAAACGCTCGATTACGACTACATCACAAGCTACATTCGCTCTTTTGTTTATGCTGCACAGTTAATCGCCAACAGGGCAACAGCCCCATTCTGGCTGCCCGGCGATGTATATGAAGAGGCCGGAATAGAACTTTATGGCTTAAATTAAACGTTACGAATCAGTTATTACATCCCAATTGGTTTAACTTTTATTATTCAGATGTTTTCAAGCGCCCAAATTGAAGCCTTTAAAAAGCTGCAAACCCCTTTCTATTTCTATGATCTTGGCCTTCTCCAACAAACACTGGATCAGATCAAAGAGCATGGGCTGTCCAAAGGCTTTCATGTGCATTATGCGATCAAAGCCAACTTTAACTTCCCCATTTTAAAACTCATAAAAGAAGCGGGGCTTGGAATTGACTGCGTAAGCGGCAAAGAGATTGAGCGCGCCATTGAAGCAAGATTCGAGCCGGATCAGCTGGCGTTTGCCGGTGTTGGAAAAACGGATGAGGAAATCCTCACGGGGCTTCGGCACAATATTTTCTCATTCAATTGCGAATCACTCCAGGAGCTTGAAGTGCTTAATGAGCTGGCTTCCGAAAAGGGTAAAGTTGCCAATGTCTCGATCCGCCTTAACCCAAATGTAGAAGCTAACACGCATAAATATATTACCACCGGGCTGAATGAAAATAAATTCGGAATCACTGCGGATAAGCTCCCGGCTCTGTTTGAACTCCTTCCATCGTTCAAGGCTATAAACCTTACAGGTATCCATTTTCACATCGGTTCACAGATCCGCGATTTACAACCGTTTGCCGATCTTTGTGAAAAAGTAAACAGCCTGCAAGATCTATTTGAGCAGAAAGGTTTCCAGCTGGAACATGTAAATCTTGGCGGCGGCTACGGTATTGATTACGATTCTCCCGATGATGAACCTGTGCCTGACTTCAAGGCTTTTTTTGAACTCTTTGAACGGAAGCTGGAATTACGAGAAGGCCAGCAGGTGCATTTTGAACTTGGCAGAAGTATTGTTGGGCAGTGCGGCAGCCTCATTTCCAAAGTGTTGTTTATAAAAGAAGGCATCTCTACCAATTTTGCTGTGATAGATGCAGGCATGACCGAACTCATCAGGCCGGCACTCTACCAGGCCAGCCATAAAGTTGATGTGCTTACAAGTAATAAGCCCGAGAAAACCTACGATGTTGTCGGGCCAATTTGCGAATCGTCCGACTCATTCCAGCGGGGTATTATCCTGCCCGAGATGAACCGGGGTGATCTTGTGGCTATCCGCAGTGCAGGTGCATACGGCGAAGTGATGAGCAGCGGTTTTAACCTGCGTGAACGGGTAAAAGCATATTATACTGAGGATTAGAAGAACCCATTATCAATCATTTCACTAAATGAGAGTTCTCATATTTAATCCGTACCTTTAAGCTCACTTTCAAAGCCCGCCTTTAAGAGCGGGCTTTTTCATTTTATAGTTTATATGTCATTTCATTTATTGAATCTCACCGATCCAATCCTCAGATCATTAAAAAAAGAAGGATACACAAACCCCACTCCCATTCAATCTCAAGCCATCCCCATTGCCCTTAAAGGCACCGATATTTTAGGGTGTGCTCAAACCGGAACAGGAAAAACGGCTGCATTTGCCATTCCTATTCTGGAAAATCTTGCTAAAACAGCAGGAAATCATCATAACAAAAAAATCAGAAGCCTGATTGTTACTCCAACCCGTGAACTTGCCATCCAGATTGATGAAAGTTTTAAAAATTATGGGCAGTACACCAATTTAAAAAGTGCTGTAATCTTTGGCGGAGTTGGCCAGAACAGCCAGGTAAAAGAGCTGAAACGTGGCGTAGATATACTCACCGCAACCCCCGGCAGGCTACTTGACCTGATAAACCAGGGTTATATTTCACTTGCAGATATCGAAATTTTTGTTCTCGACGAAGCCGATCGCATGCTTGATATGGGTTTTATTCACGATGTGAAAAAATTACTTGCAGCACTTCCCGAGAATCGGCAAACACTCTTCTTTTCGGCAACCATGCCACCCGATATTGTAAACCTTTCCAAGTCAATTCTTCGAAACCCGGTTAAAGTAGAAGTAACCCCGGAATCTTCTACAGTTGATACCATCTCACAAGGATTATATTATGTGGATAAAGGGAATAAGAAAAATCTGCTGATAGATGTTCTTCAGGATGATAGTATCAAATCTGCACTCGTTTTTACCCGGACAAAACATGGTGCCAATAAGGTTGTGAAATTGCTGAATGATCAGAATATACATGCTGAAGCCATTCATGGAAATAAATCGCAAACAGCCCGACAACGCGCGCTCAGTAATTTTAAAAAGAATACTACACGTGTGCTTGTTGCTACTGATATTGCCGCCCGTGGTATTGATGTGGATGAATTACAGTATGTAATCAATTACGAAGTTCCCAATATCCCTGAGACGTATGTTCACCGAATCGGCCGAACCGGAAGGGCAGGTTCCAACGGTACAGCTATATCATTTTGTGATGCCCAGGAAAAAGCTTATTGGCGCGATATTGAAAAACTGATTGGCATTAATGTGCCTGTGATAGATGAGCACGATTTTCCGCTGACAGATCACAATCCTCCAAAAGAGGAAAAACAACAAAACAGATCTTCAGCCAAAAGGGGTAAATTTCAATCAACAAAAAATCGGAAAGGCCAAAAGAGCAAAACTAAATCTGGACGAAGAAAAAAACGACGGCCTGATTTTTCTTAATATCTAACCGATGGGAGGGCGTGATAAAACACATCACCTCTCATATGGCTCCAGATTCTTTTCAATTTGCTCGCGCCGCACTTCCTGCCAATCGGGTAATTTCAACGATGTTCCAAGCTCTTCATTTGATTCATCCACGAGAAAACCCGGGCCGGATGTGGCTACCTCAAAAAGAACATTACCAGGAATCCTGAAATAGATCGATTTAAAATATTTACGGTCCTTCACTTCCGTAACCTGTATGTCATATTCTGATTCGAGTGTCTCTTTTATTTTGATGGAATCATCAATTGAATCAACCCTGTGAGCTACGTGATGAACAGTGCCCAGGCCGTTTACACCTGAAGGTAAATGTTTACCATCTAAAACCATCAGTGAATTACCTGCTCCTTTCTCCTTTGTCTCAAGCAGTGTGTATGGGGACTCCTCAAGCTTAATCTGATATCCAAAATCAATAAGAAATGAGACAGTCTCCTCAACGTTTTTTACTGCCAACACCACACTGTGAATTCCTCTGATTGCATGCTCTTCAGCTACATCTTTGGTAACCCAAACCGGTTCGCGGGTGTCATCCTCATCTTCAACAATAGAAAGCTTAAGGCCTGAGGGATCTTCAAACAGTAAAAACTCTTTGCCAAAGCGTGTTTCTTCTTTTACGGATAAACCTTTTGATGCGAGCCTCATTCTCCAGAAATCCATTGAGTTGCCGGGTGCTGAAAATACCGATTCATACACCTGGCCATTCCCAATAATGCCCTGCTTCACACCCTGATCTTTGTATGGAAAAGTTGTAAAAATGGTTGAAGGTGAGCCTATTTCATTTCCGTAATAGAAATGATATACCCGCTCATTATCAAAATTTACGGTTTCTTTAACCAGCCTCTGGCCAAGTACTTTTGTAAAAAAATCAACATCTTCCTGCGCATCATTTACGGTGGCCGTAACGTGATGCAATCCTTTTATTAATCCATTAAAGCTCATGGGTTGCCTATTCAGGTTTTCGTTTTAGTTTTCCCAAAAATGCATTCTCAAGCATTTCAATCAATCTATTTTCCTTAAGTGGTGCAACATTTGCATACGGTTTCGAGAGAATAATTTCTACTGCTTTGTTGATATCCTCTCTCTGAAAACCGATCTGTTGCAGATTCGTTTCTGCACCACCGTTTTGAGCCAGCATTTTTAGTTCAAAAGCGGGTAATAGACCCAGGCTGTCTGTAAAATTATTTCGAATCTCATCACTCAAATATTCCCACTGATATTCAAGCACGTAAGGCTGCAACACCGTGTGAACGCCGGCATGATCCATCCCGAATGAGCCGCCTAAAACATGCGCCGTTTTATGATGTAGTGACATCGACACCTCACCTAACGACCGGCCTGCAATAAATGCACCCATCAACAGATTTTCATTGGCTTCCTGTGTTAATCGTTGTTCTTTTGCTACTTCGTTCAGGCCTGTTTTGATGTACTCAATTCCTCTGAGTGCCATTGTTTTTGTAACGGGATTTCCATCGGGTGCATACACCGCTTCCATCAGATGCGCCATAGCATTCATACCACTTTTCACGGCAAGTTTCACAGGCAGGCTTTGGGTGAGATCAGTGTCGTATATCACAAGTTTTGGTAATACGCGCGGTGATTTCCCAGTTGTTTTACCCCCTCCTGAACTTATCCCCCAAATATTTGTCTGCTCCGAACCTGAATAGGTTGACGGAACCGCAATGATCGGATGTTCAGTTTTAAGGGCTAACGCTTTTGCCAGCCCAATAGCTGAACCTCCACCAATGGCAATGATTACATCGGATGGATTCTTTCTCAGCACATTTTCCGCTTCATCAACAAAAGTCTGCGGCACATGCTGAATGACTTTCTCAAATCGGGTTACAGTTTTTAAGGCCTCACTATTTTGCAGCAATTTCACCTGCTCATCCATCCTATCGTTTGCTATAACAAAACAGGATGAGTAATCCCCAAGATGATCTTCAATCTTTTTGAAACTTCCTTTTCCAAATAGTACGGTAATCGGGTGTGATCTGTATGTAAACGACATATCAAATAATTTTATAAGCAGTTGTATAGTAATTATTTTATTGATGAGTTGAATCGTTAATTTTTTTAACCTTAACAGTCAAAAGAAAGCGTACTTTTTGAATTTTAAACTTAAAGCAACATTCTATCGATTCATTTCGTAAATCATACCATGTTATCAAAACCAAAACACTCTTTAGCAGGCAGCCATGAATAATCGTACCTACACAGAAGAAGAAGTTTCCCGGCTTATCAAGAGAGCTGTAGAGCTGGAAGCAGAACGGTCCATTTCAAAAGAGAGCAACCGAACCGGGTTAAATCTTACTGATCTTGAACAAATTGCATCTGAAGCAGGAATCGACCCTGACCTCATCAAACACGCAGCTAAAGAGCTCGATTCACATTCCACCAAAAAGCCCTATAGTACGGAAGCTAAAATAAAGCAGAGTGAAATTGTATTTGAAGAGTGGATAGCCATGGATCCGGATCCTGCCATTTTTGAGGACCTGATTACCGAACTCAATCACAGATACGGTACATCCGATAAAGAGATTACATGGTGGGATAAACTTTGGGACGATTACGATGGCAAAGCCAAAAGCCGTAAAACAGCCACAAGTTGCGAATGGGAATACACGGATGAGTGGGGATATTTTACCACCCGGGCACTATTCCAGCTAAAAAACGGCAAATTGAGGATGCGTATCAGTAAACGACAGTTCTGGGATATGAAATGGAAAGATGATATGCAGTATTTTTATTATCTGATAACCATTTTGGTGGTAACAACAGTAATTGGCGGTACATTAACCGGCACTCAGTTTGACAATCCATGGCTGGGTATTTCCGGCGGTGCCTTCCTAACCGCAATCAGCTTTCCTATTATTCACTTCTTTTCAAAAAGGTCTCTCGAAAAACATACCCGCGAAGTAAAAGAGACTGCTTCAGAACTACTGGATTTGATCACCAGATTTATTACAGATTCGAAAAGCTCTTCACCCGGCAATGAACAGACTAAAACTCAAAAATCTCGGCTGATAGATATTGAATATATCAGCGATGAGGAAGGCAGCGATGCAGAAGTGAACCCACTTCGAAATAAACTTCGTGAGAGTTGAGTACTTTTTTTAGTTACTATGAGTTCTGAACTAATTTTTGATTAAGAGTTTTCTTCGTCTAAAACAGGCTGTGAATTATTGCCACAGAGGCGCAAAACACTGAATTTTCCGTGATTCCGTGGCAATAAATCATGTTTTTTCAAACTAAGTTTATTTATATAAACGTAGTTTTCTCATAGCCTTGCAAAGTTTTCAAGCCCAAAAACTATTCAAAATCAGTTATTCTTACCTCAGAAGGCCCTCTTTCATTTCTCAACCTTTGCGATACTTCTTCAGCTCCTCTCATTACTCGCAGCATGTTGAGGCCGGCAATTTTTCGTAAATCCTCTTCGGAGTAACCTCTCATCAGAAGTTCAGCAAACAGATCGGGATAGGTGCTTACATCTTCAAGGCCAAGCGGAAGAGTGGGGATACCGTCATAATCTCCGCCAATACCAATGTAATCCACCCCTATGAGATCACGGATGTGATCGATATGATCTGCAACCTGCTCAAGCGTAGATTTTGGAGCTTCATTTTCGGCGTCCCATTCCTGCATTTTTTGGGATATCACATCAGGGCGGCCTGGGTTCAGATATTCAACTCTTCGCTGGTGAGCTGCACGATCTGCGAAAAATTGACGCCGCTCTTCAGAGGTAAATGTTTCAACAAACGTAACCATTACAATACCACCATTTTCGGCAGTCATCTCAAGAACGTCATCCGGCACATTTCGCGGATGATCTGTAAGAGCAAGGGCATTTGAATGAGAAAACATAACAGGCGCCTCAGAAACGCGAATGGCATCTCTCATGGTTGCCGGTGCAACGTGAGAAATATCAACCAGCATACCCAGGCGGTTCATCTCCCTGATCACCTCTTCGCCAAACTCGGTGAGGCCATCGTGCTGAGGATTATCACCGGCGGCATCAGCCCAGTCGAGTGTACGGTTATGAGTGATTGTCATATACCGTGCTCCCAGATCATAAAACATCCTCAAAACAGCAAGTGAGTTGGCAATAGAGTGCCCTCCTTCCATACCAATGAGCGATGCAATCTTGCCCTCCTCAAAAATTCGCTCTACATCATCGGCGGTGAGTGCAAGCTCAAAATGATCAGGATACTTCTCAACCAACCTGTGCACAAAATCTATCTGCTCCATGGTCTGCTTAACAGCTTCATTTTCAGGTATGTTTGCACTCACGTAAACCGACCACCACTGAGCACCAACACGGCCTTCACGAAGGCGTGGAATATCCGTATGCATTGGTGGGGTTAGGTGGGTAGTGTCATGGAAGTCGAGCTCATAGAATTTGTAATCCACCCTGTTCCTGTATTGCCACGGAACGTCGTTATGGCCATCGAAAAGCGGAACACTCTCAAGTATTTCAATTGCCTGCTCAAGATAAGCTGAGCGTTCGTTTTGGGCATTCAGGGTTGCAGATCCTATTAATAAAGCAAATAAAAGAGCTGAAACTATGGTTTTATATGATTTAAGTAACATACAGATTCTATTTATTTCGGGTTGTTAATACTGTTTTTAATCATCGAGCCTTACACGGGCAGTTCTTACTCGTACAAGGGGTTCTGTTTGCGTCCATGCAATTATAATTTCGTTATCCACTTTTGCAATTCTTGGAAAGCCGCTGCTTCTTGATGATGACGTTATTCCTTTCAGTACGGGTTCATTCAGTGAACCATCGGGGTTAACTCTCATCATCATAACATGGCCCGCTTCCGCACGCCTTTCGAGCCACGTAACATAAATTATACCCTCATCACCCAGCACAATATCGGCCCGGCCGAGCGTATGTTCACCGGATGCTATTGTTATAGGCTCCTGAAACGTTTCGCCTCCATCGGCTGATCTGGCAAGCAGTACCTTCCGTTCTTCATCAGCTTCGGTGAACCAGACAACCGCAACATGATTACCATCTGCTACAACCCTTGGGCCATTAACCGGGCAGGCTCGTATCTCCCATCCATCGTTATGAACGGTTCGCGGCTCACTCCACTCGCCGGTTTCAGAACTGTACCTTGAAATTAAAATATCACGAATTTCACCTTCACTCCTGCCTCTGTAAACGGCAATAAACCCATCCTCAACGGGTACAAGATCTGTCTGGCAGCAGTCGCAAACCATTGCATCAATCACTCTCTTTCTGGTGATTTCCCCATCAGAAGAAATCTCTGCTGATCGCAGCATCATCGCTTTTTCAGGATCATCGTACTCACCGTGTCCGCGCCCTTCCGTGTTACGGCCATCAAGCCAAATTGCAAGCACCCTACTTTCAGAAAGTGGCTGCATACTCACAAAACCGTGTTCGGTTGGTGTACCATCCAGATGAGGAGTTATCGGGGTATCCCAACGCCCGGTCACAGAATCTCTGAACTGGATCTGCACATTGTAGGCATAGGGCCCGCCTTCAATCTTTCGCAGCCAGTGCGCCGCAACAGCATTGCCGTCTAACCCAACAAGTGATGGAAAATCGGCCCAGTTCACAAAAAAATTGGTTCCAACCATAACCGCAGGCGGCACATCCCAAAACGTACCATCATAAGTGGCATACTCAAAGGCATAAATCTCCTCTTCAATGTAGGTAAGCCAGCTCATATAAAGTTTACCGGTATTGTCTGTGAACAGATAGGGAAATCGTGAACCAGTTTCTGCCGGATTGTTGAACGTATAAAGATATACCGGCTGCTGCAGATCACCCTGGCATGAGAGAAGCACAAAGGGAATCATGCAAATGAGTAATAGTCGTCTAATCATAAAAAATAGGTTGATTGCATTGGCCTGAATTACAAATCTTGCAACTCATCAGGCACTGAAAATAAATTGTTACAGATGAAGTTCCTAACCGCTTCACCTCTTTTCACAATTTCTGTGAGCCTGAAGATTTGAAGGATTTAGAGTATAACTCTTCATAATTGATCTGTATTTTGCACATCCTTTAAAATCTGATCATTTACCATACAGCATACATGCTTCAACTTGATGCAATTACCCTCCATTTTGGTGAGAGGCCGCTTTTTGATGGAATTTCAGCTACCATTAATCCCGGTGAGCGAATAGGTTTGGTTGGCCCAAACGGCGCTGGTAAATCCACTCTATTGAAAATTATTGCAGGTGAACAGCAGGCAGATTCAGGCAGCCTGAAAATGAGCAATGATGCTACGGTTGGTTATCTGCCGCAAGATGGCGTTGAGCCCGATCCAAACCTCACTGTCTTCACCGAGGTGGAGCAGGCTTTCAAAGAGATCTTGAAATTGAGAGATGAACTCGCTGAAATACAGCTGAAACTTAGTGATGCAGAACCGGGATCGGATGAGCACAATAAAACCCTTGAGCAGTTCGGGAATGTTCAGCATGCACTCGAGAACAGTGGCTCTTACTCACTGCAAGCCGATATTGAGCGAATTCTGATGGGACTCGGATTTTCTGAACATGATTTCAGCCGATCCACCACCGAGTTCAGCGGGGGATGGCTGATGAGAATTGCCCTTGCCAAACTGCTGCTCCGAAAACCTACCTATTTGTTGCTTGATGAGCCCACCAACCACCTCGACATAGTTTCCCTTCAGTGGATTGAGCAGTTTCTTAACAGTTATGAAGGCGCCGTGATTATTGTTTCCCACGATCGTGCCTTCCTCGATAGTGTTACCACCCGCACACTGGCACTTAGCCGCGGCGATCTTTTTGATTATGCCGGCAATTTTACGTTTTATGAGAAAAAGTTTGCCGAAGAGATGGAGCTGCTCAAAAAGAAGTACGAAAATCAGCAAAAAGAGATCAAGCAGACTGAGCAGTTCATCAACCGGTTTCGGTATAAGGCTACCAAAGCGAAACAGGTTCAGAGCCGCATCAAGCAGATGGAAAAAATGGAACTGATCGAAATTGATGATCAGCAGATGGAAATTTCATTTCGGTTTCCGCCGCCACAACGATCGGGTCAGGTTGTGTTGAAGCTCCAGAACCTTGTGAAAAAATATGGAGACAATACTGTATTCAACGGGATTGACTATGAGCTGGAACGGGGTGATAAAATTGCGGTGGTAGGGCCAAATGGCGCGGGTAAATCTACACTGATCCGGATTCTGGCAGGCGTTGAACCGATCACAGCCGGAAACCGTGAACTGGGCTACAACGTAATTCCCGGGTATTTTGCACAGCACCAGGCGGATGAACTGAACCCTGCCAACACTGCTTTGGATGAAATGAAGCTTGCCGGTTCTAATGAATCAGAAACCCGCTTGCGGACAATTCTGGGGT
Organism: Balneolaceae bacterium; assembly: GCA_007134085.1. Lineage (GTDB taxonomy): Bacteria > Bacteroidota > Rhodothermia > Balneolales > Balneolaceae > Rhodohalobacter. The sequence goes on along the minus strand of SLLL01000117.1, from coordinate 4,414 downwards.
GTTTTCTTTTCGTTGGCGATGATGTATTTAAAAAAGTGAAAGTTCTTTCGGGTGGGGAAAAAAGCAGGCTTACACTCGCCAAAATGCTGCTCAACCCCGGTAATTTCCTCATTTTTGATGAGCCCACAAACCATCTTGATATGCAGTCGAAAAGTATTCTGCAGCAGGCACTGCAACAGTTTAAGGGCACGCTGATGATTGTATCTCACGACAGGGACTTCCTCGACCCCATCGTGAATAAAACGCTTGAAGTACAGCCCGGCCGCGTTAAAACCTGGCTTGGAAATGTAAGCTACTACCTCGAAAAACAGGCGGAAGAAGCTGAAGCCCGCGCCAATATTCAAACCTCCGAAAAACCGTCTGACGGTCTGAGCCGAAAAGAGCAGCGCCGTATTGAAGCAGAAAAACGTAATGCCCTTTCGAAGAAAATAAAACCGCTTCAAAAACGACTTGAAGAGACAGAGCAACGTGTTGAAAAGCTTGAAGAGAGAAAAGCCGAAATTGAAACCGAGATGGCAGACACCGCCTTCTATGATGATCCCGAAAAGGTAAAGGAGACGTCACTCGAGTACGAATCCATCAAAAATGAACTGGCTGAACTATTGAACAAGTGGGAAGAGATCGCCGGCCGGATAGAGTTTATTGAGGGTAGTTATGAGGCTTGAATTAGGAGTATCAAGTAGTGAGTAGCGAGTATTGAGACTAAAACTTCTAATGAATCAAATTTCCAATCTGTTTACATACTTTTCAGCTTACATTCAACTTCCTAAAATTTCGCGCAAGAAACACCATTTTCTGGGTTTAGCTAAATTCTAAATTTCGATGAATTTCAGGGAGCACAAACGAGACGTTTGCGCTATTTACTAACGAGTTATGAGACTAAAACTATTGTACCACCCAAAGCCAATCTCATTACTCGCTACTTGATACTAAATCCTCTAATGAATCAAATTCAAAATCCTGTTGAAGCGTGGCATCCAGTTTTCGCCATCCCAAGAGAAGTAGATAATTCCGGCTTTTCCAATCACGTGGTCATCCGGTACAAAACCCCAAAAGCGGCTGTCTTCACTGTCGTCCCGGTTATCACCCATCATAAAATAGTAGTCTTTCTGAATGGTGTATCGGTTCGTTTCCTCTCCGTTAATTATAAAAACATCGCCGTTACGCTGAACACTGTTGCGTTCATACCGCTCCAGAATATCCTGATAAAGATGCCAGTTTTCCGCTGTAAGTTCAATCTCCATTCCGCTATACGGCACCTGAAACTCGTGCATGTGATCGTGGTTGTTGAAGCCCCGGGAGAAATTAAATCCACGCCGGCTAAAAAGGTCATAATCATTCGGGAGAATAAATTTTTCCACACTCTCTATCTCACCCCAGCCGGCCATATCAGCGGCTGTTTCGCGTGTCATGTTTACAATGTGCGAACCTGTTCCGCTCTGCACGATTGCGCCGCCCGCTTCCCGAACTTTGGCGGGGCTAAGCCGTATCCGTTCGCGAACGGTTACCCGGTAATTGTGCATCAGCGTTTCGAAGCGTTCTGATTCCTGCCCGTTTACATAGAGAATTTTATCCTCAATGCGCAGTTCATCGCCCGGTATGCCAACTGCGCGCTTTATGTAATTTGTTTTGATGGAAACCGGCGCAACATCAATCGGGTAGTTGAAAACAACAATATCATCCCGCTTGATGTCGGAATAGCCGGGAATTCGGAACCACGGCAAATTGACTCCCGGCATGTAGATATCGGTAAAGGGTACTGAGAGCGTCATCGGTGTACGCGGGCCGTAAGCAAGCTTTGTAACGATGAGAAAATCGCCGGTCATCAGCGTTTTTTCCATACTTGGTGTAGGAATGCGGTAGGCTCCAAAGAAAAATGTCCGCAGAATTATGGCAGCAATTGCGGCCCACACAAGTGCATCCAGCCACTCACGTGCCCAGTGTTTTGCGTTGTTCTCCTCTTTTCTGCTTTTGCCGGTTCGGCGTTTCCCCGATACGTTTTCTTTTGAGCCTTTTTCCTTTTTCAAAGTATTTGCTGTAGTTAATTAAAATCTTGGCCTGCTGATCATCTCACGCGTGTATTCGCCATCTTTATACTGCACAAGGTACCATTGATCGCGTTCAGGTGAAAAGAAGTAATCAGAGAATTCAGCCGGATTGCCCTCTTCGCCCATCAGCATGCGGTTTAGCGTACGCTTTACCTGTGGCATCATGTCGATAAAACGGCTGGCACCTACGTACACAAGTCCGTTTTCAAATGGGCCGTCAAGATCAAGAATCATCAGCGGCATTTCATCATCAATAATAAACCAGTATTCAAACTGAATGGCTTTCCCGGGCCGGAAATTATTGGCATTAATAAGGTCAGCTATTGTTTGTGTGGGATTCCCGAATGCAGCCTGCAGCCTTGAGCGCAGTTCTATGGTTGGTATTCTGTCGATAGTGGTGGGATTGTAGAGCCCCTGGCCAGTCCAGTTTATATCGGCAAAGCGCTGCTGAAATTGGGATCGTTCATTGTATTCTACCTTACGAATTTGTGGATCTTCGAATTGAGCAAAAGCTGTTGACAGCCAGACTAATGAAAAGAGAAGAGTTAATCCTGTTTTTTTCATCGGGAGCAATATAAGGTTTGGTTACTAATCTTCATCGTCCATTGAGAGTACAGCAAGAAAAGCTTCCTGTGGAATTTCTACAGTACCAACCTGCTTCATTCGCTTTTTACCTTCTTTCTGTTTCTCAATCAATTTACGTTTTCGGGTGATGTCGCCGCCATAACATTTTGCGGTTACATCTTTTCGTAAAGCTCGTATCGTATCGCGGGCAATAACCCGGTTGCCGATAGCAGCCTGTACTGCTACTTCGAACTGTTGCCTTGGAATAAGTTCCTTCAGCTTGGCACAAATCTTACGCCCCTGGTAGTACGCTTTATCCCGATGTGTGATACTTGAGAGCGCATCAACCGGTTCTCCGTTTAGCAGAATATCTAAACGCACAAGACTGCCTTTTCTGTTTTCAATAAACTCGTAATCTAACGATGCGTAACCACGGGTGCCGCTTTTCAGCTTATCATAAAAGTCGAAAACCACCTCTGCCATTGGCAGTTCGTAGGTAATCTCCACACGGTTATTCTGCATAAAATGCTGATTAACATAAACCCCACGCCGCTCCTGGCACAGCGACATTATGGGGCCTATATAACTTGCCGGGGTGATAATACTCGCTTTTATAAAAGGCTCCCAAACCGCTTCTATATTTCCGGCATCGGGCATTTCGCTTGGGTTATCAACCCGAATTCGTTTTTTATCGGCAGTATCAATTTCGTACCGAACGTTTGGTACGGTTGTGATGATATCGATGTTAAACTCCCTGTCGAGCCGCTCCTGGATAATTTCCATGTGAAGAAGCCCAAGAAAGCCTGCCCTAAAGCCAAAACCCAATGCTTTTGATGTTTCCGGCTGATACGTGAGCGACGCATCATTCAGCTGAAGCTTTTCGAGTGCTGAGCGAAGGTCTTCAAAGTCTTCCGATTGCGTTGGGAAAATTCCACTAAACACCATCGGCTTTACATCTTTGTACCCCTCAATGGCCTTATCTGCTTTCTTTTTGGCATGGGTAATTGTATCACCAACCTTTGCATCCTGCAGGGATTTCACACTCCCGATAACATACCCAACTTCACCGGCGCACAGCTCTTGTGTAGGGTGCATTTTCATCTGCAGGTAACCAATCTCCTCAGCCGAATACTCCTTCTTTGTAGCCATAAAGAGAATATCATCTCCTTTTTTCAGCACGCCTTCAACTACACGTACATACGCTATTGACCCTCTGTATGTGTTGAAAATAGAGTCGAAAATCAGGGCTTTCAGTGGCTTGTCAATTTGTTGCTCGGGCCCGGGCACCCTATCTACAATAGCCTCAAGAAGTTCATTTACACCCTCACCTGTTTTACCTGATACATGCAGTATTTCGTCGGGATCGCAGCCAATCAGGTCAACAATCTGCTGGCCAACACCTTCGGGATCCGCTCCGGGAAGGTCTATTTTGTTAAGAACAGGAATAATCTCAAGGTTCTGTTCAATGGCCTGATAAAGATTGGAGATCGTTTGTGCCTCAATGCCCTGTGCGGCATCCACAATCAACAATGCACCTTCACAAGCTTTAAGCGCGCGTGACACTTCGTAGGCAAAATCAACGTGGCCGGGCGTATCGATCAGGTTGTAAATATATTTCTCTTTGTTTGGCCTGATGTATTCCATCCGAATGGCGTGGCTTTTGATGGTAATGCCGCGTTCCCTTTCCAGATCCATGCTGTCAAGAATCTGCGCCTGCATCTCCCTCTCGCTGATGGCCCCGGTGCGTTCGAGTAATCTGTCGGCCAGCGTAGATTTGCCGTGATCGATGTGGGCAATGATGC
>SLLL01000073.1 GCA_007134085.1 Balneolaceae bacterium | reverse complement strand
TTGCAGCGTTGCAGCATGGCCCGCCACCCTGGCGAACCGGCCACGGATTAGCTCTGCCATATCAGGGTTTTTTTTCTGCGGCATGATGGATGAGCCTGTGCAAACAACTTCATCCAAATTAAAGTATGGAGTTGACTCACTGCTGAACTGAATCATATCTGTTGCAAACCTGTTTAACACTAATGTTATGGCTGTTAGAAATTGTACAAATTGCAGCTCCACCCACCCGCGCGATAACTGAGCGGTAGTAGAACAGATTAGCGGGCCACTGAAGCCAAGTTCTTTTGCCTCAAATTCTCTGTCTATATTAAATGTTGTACCAAAGCCGGCAGCCGAACCCAGCGGTGAGTAGTTAATCTGGCTCTCTACGCCTTTTGCAGCATTGAGCTGCATGATGAGCATCTCTGCAAATGCACCGGCCCAAAGTGCTACACTGCTAAGCATCGCTTTGCGGGTATGTGTAAACCCGGGCATCGGTATATCCTTGTATTGCTCAGCAAAATCAAGCAGCAGTTCTGTTGTTTTTCTGATTTCATCAAGAATATTACTCAGAGCTTCTTTTTCGTAAAGCCTTATCGCCGTAAGAACCTGATCGTTTCGGGATCTCCCAGTATGAATTTTCTTCCCAAGGCCGCCCAGTTTCTCAATCAAAGCATTTTCAATAGCGGTGTGCATATCCTCATCTGCAATCGTAATCTCAAAATTACCTGCCTCCCAACTGATTTTAACTTCGGTTAATGCTTCTAAAAGTTTTTTAAGCTCTGTTTCTGTGAGAATTCCTGCCCTTTCTAATGCCCTTGCATGAACCTTCGATGCAGTAATATCAAAAGGAACCAGCTGCTGATCGAGCTCATAGTCGTTGCCAACAGTAAATGCCTCCACTTTTTTTGCAGCATCGGATTGAGTGTTTGCGGCATTTGTTTGCCAGAGCTTAGACATTGTTAATTATTTGTTTTGTGATTTTAGAATTTATTTAGTGAAAGTTTGAGATGAAATCTTTGAATATGGTAGCCAAAAGTCCCAATCCACCTAAGGCGGATGGGGAGACGCTTTTTCCAAATTCTTTTATCGATCTCACTTTTCATATGTGACGGAAATGTAAGCATTAATTACCCTTTACATACCGGCCAAACCAGCCGAGGTAACGTTCGTAACGGTCTTTCTGGAATGCCGGCCTTCGAATACCGTGATGTTCGCCTGGGTAAACCACCAGCAGAGTTTCAAGCCCAAGCCTTTTCATTGCCTGGTACATTTGCTCAGATCCAAGAATGGGCACATTCCAGTCTTCGGCCCCGCCGATCCAGAGCGTGGGCGTGGTTACACTTGCAACATCATTGAACGGAGAAATCCGCTCCCAGTTTTCGGGTGTTTCCCACGGCAGGCCCAGCTCTTTTTCCCAATGAAGCTGGTAGTGGTCGTGGCCGTAATTGGACCTGTACAAGGTTTCGCTTGCACCCGAAATGGCCCCTTTAAACCTGTTCGATTTTGTGATGACATAGTTAGTTAAAATACCACCGTACGACCATCCGCCAACACCCAAACGCTCCGGGTCGGCAATACCTCGTTCAATGGCATAATCAACACCCGACATCACATCTTCAAAATCTTTATTGCCCCAGTCTGCGAACAGTACCTCCGAAAATGCCTGCCCGTAACCTGATGATCCCCTCGGGTTCACCATTACAACTGCGTATCCATTGGCGGCAAAAAGCTGCGACTCAAAATGGTAATAATGCTCAAACTGGGCTACCGGCCCGCCATGAATCCAAAGGATGGTTGGATAACGGCTTCCCTCCTCGTATCCAATCGGTTTTACAAGAAAGCCATGAATTTCGGTTCCGTCGTAACTGTTGAACCAAATCTCTTCTACAACGGGAAGTATGAGTGATGCCATTAATCCGGTGTTCTCAAACGTGAGCTGATTTAGCTCATTCCCATCAAACGCATACACCTCATACGGCTTGTTGAACCGTCCCTTCAGCACACTTATAAATGAATCATTGATATCAAAACCGGCAACGCTGATTTCATTTCGTAATACTCTCTGAAGATTACTGCCATCCGTATGTAACGAAGCAAGCTGGCTTTCACCTGCATCCTCAAGCAAAAACCAGATTTTGCCTCCATCATCAGAAAAGCGCGGATTGCTGATGTTGCGGTCGATCTCCCCGGAAATTACACGCTCCCCGCCGCTGCCATCGGCTCTTGCAACTGCCAGGTGATTTGTGGCATACCAAATTTTTTCCGGCTCTACATTGGTTATGTATGCGATCATGCTTCCATCCGGGCTCCAGGCAGGAGAGTAGTCACTCCCCCGATTTCTGGTAACCTGAATCAGCCCTCCCTCTTTTTCGCCCCTATCGGCATCCACCACCCAGATATCGGAATTGGTGTTTCCGTCGGGGTTATCCGTTCGGTTGCTTGAAAAAGCGATCTTACTTCCGTCCGGGCTCCAAACTGCTCCCGAATGATCAAAATCACCGAACGTAAGTTGCACAGCGGTGCTGTCGCCCGGGGTAAATGTATAGATGTGAATGCGCCTGCGGTCAAGATAGCCAACATAATCGCGCTTGAACTGCAAGCGGTCGATAACATACGGCTGAGGTTCATCCGACTCATTTTCCTCCCTATCGCGAATCATCAGCAATAACCTGCTGCCGTCGGGCGACCATTTGTAATCTGAAATTCCCTGTTTAATATCCGTTACTTGCTGCGCCTCGCCGCCACGCCGGTCAAGCACCCATACCTGGGCCCGGCCGCCATCATTTCGGGAAGCTGTAAACGACAGGTATTTTCCATCGGGACTCCATTGCGGGTTGCTTGCAGAGTATCCTTTAGCTGTCATGGGCAAAGGGTCGCCACCTTCTGCTGCCACCATCCAGATCTGTGTTTCTGAGCTTCCCTTTTCAAAGTCGGTTTGCGTAACCGTGTAGGCTATCCATTGCTGGTCCGGGCTTATTACCGGGCTGCCAACTCTTTTCAGTTCAAAGAAATCTTCAATGGTTGTAGCCCGCTGCTGATCCTGGGCATTCAGCAGTATCGGGGAGCAAATCAAACAAAAGAATAGAAGCAGA
>SLLL01000164.1 GCA_007134085.1 Balneolaceae bacterium | reverse complement strand
ATATTTGCCGCCGCAACCCTTACATATTCCGGCGATATTGGCCGCCTACTTCGTAAAGGGCGTGAGAGATCTGTCCGAGTGAAGCACTTTTTACGGTTTCCATCAACTCTTCAAAGAGGTTTCCGTTTGCTCTCGCCACTTGTTTTAAACGGTTCAAAGCTACTTCAGCTTCTTTCTCATTCACTTTCTTGAAAGCATTGAGGTTATCTATCTGCTGAAGCTTTTCCTCTTCTGTTGACCGGATCAGTTCGATCTCATTCTCAAGCGTATCCTGATCTTTCTCGCTCATAAACGTATTTACGCCAATAATTGGCAGTTCGCCGGAGTGTTTCAGCGATTCGTAATGGAGGCTCTCTTCCTGAATCTTTCCGCGCTGATACATGCTCTCCATTGCACCAAGCACACCGCCTCGTTCTGTTAGCCGGTCGAACTCAGCAAGGATGGCCTCTTCCACAAGATCTGTCAGCTCTTCGATAATGAAGGAGCCCTGCAGCGGATTCTCATTCTTCGCAAGCCCCATCTCTTTGTTGATGATGAGCTGAATAGCCAGTGCCCGCCTCACAGATGCTTCCGTCGGCGTGGTAATCGCTTCATCAAACGCATTGGTATGCAGTGAGTTGCAGTTATCATAGATGGCCATCAAAGCCTGAAGCGTGGTTCGGATATCATTAAACTGAATCTCCTGCGCATGAAGCGACCGCCCGCTGGTTTGGATATGGTACTTCAGCTTTTGGGACCTGTCATTAGCTCCGTACTTATGCTTCATCGCAATGGCCCAGATACGGCGGGCAACCCGGCCAATCACCGCATACTCTGGATCAAGCCCGTTGCTGAAGAAGAAAGAAAGATTGTGTGCAAAGTCATCCACATTCAAACCTCTCGATAGGTAATACTCCACAAACGTGAAGCCATTGGAGAGCGTAAACGCTGCCTGGGTTATCGGGTTGGCACCGGCTTCTGCTATGTGGTACCCCGAAATTGAAACAGAATAGTAGTTACGAACCCGGTTTGCTGTAAAATAGCTCTGCACATCCCCCATCATTTTCAGGGCAAACTCCGTTGAAAATATGCAGGTGTTCTGAGCCTGGTCTTCTTTCAGAATATCCGCCTGAACGGTACCGCGCACAACTTTAATGGCATCACGCTTAATCTTCTCATACACTTCGTTTTCAAGCAGCTTATCACCACTCAGGCCAAGAAGGCCAAGCCCAAAGCCATTGTTGGTTGCAGGCAGTTCATTGGCATATTGAGGAACCGGCAGCCCCCTCTCTTTGAAATAAGCCTCCACCCTCTTTTGGGCACTCTCCCATTCTCCTTGTGATTTCAGATACCGCTCCACCTCCTGGTCAATCGCTGTGTTCATAAACATGGCAAGAATCATTGGTGCCGGGCCGTTGATGGTCATCGAAACGGATGTGGTTGGAGCCGTAAGTTCAAACCCGGAGTAGAGTTTCTTCATATCATCCAGCGTGCAAATATTCACACCGGAGTTCCCAATTTTTCCGTAGATATCCGGGCGGTGATCGGGATCTTCACCATAGAGCGTTACCGAATCGAATGCTGTGGAGAGCCGGGCTGCCGGCATCCCCTCACTCACGTAATGAAAGCGCCTGTTTGTACGCTCAGGAGTTCCCTCTCCAGCAAACATTCGGGTGGGATCCTCCCCCTCGCGTTTAAACGGAAACACGCCTGCTGTGTATGGAAAGTAGCCCGGCAAGTTCTCTTTCAGCGCGAAACGGAGCCTGTCGCCCAGGTTCTTTGTCTTAGGCAGCGAAATTCTGGGGATTTTTGTACCGCTCAAAGACTCTCTGTAAAGCTCGTTTTTGATCTCTTTATCCCGAATCTTTACACTAAAATGATCAGCCTTATATTTTTCGTACAGTTCATCCCAGCCATCCAGAATTTTTGCCGGCAACGTATCGAGCTCTGTTGACCAGTGGCTCTCCATCTCATCGAGCCGGGACAAAAGCAGTACACGGTCATCAGGGTTCCAATTTTTTATCTGCTCGATGGTACCCCTAACCTGGTCCAGTTTTGATGCAATCTCGACCTGCTGCTCTGCCCATTGATGGTAGTTATGAATGGTTTCGGAAATTTCAGAGAGATATCGTTGACGCTTGCCCGGGATGATAGCCTGAATGTGAAGGTTTTCGGCGGGCTCGGCGTTGGTGTAAAGTTCTGTTTTCCATTGAAGCGGAAACGAATCGTTGATGCGATTCACAATAGCAGCAAACAGGCGATGGACTCCCTCGTCATTAAATTGTGCCGCAATAGTTGGATAAACCGGCATCTTTTCAGGCTTTATGTGCCAATCACCCCGATTGCGCTGCATCTGTTTGCGCACATCGCGCAGAGCATCCAACGAGCCTTTTTTATCAAACTTATTGAGAACCACAAGATCGGCAAGATCAAGCATATTAATCTTCTCAAGCTGGGTAGCCGCTCCATATTCGTGGGTCATCACATAAACCGGGATATCGCAAAGCTCAGTAATCTCCACACCGCTTTGCCCGATTCCGCTTGTTTCTACGATAATCAGATCAAAACCGGCCGCCTTACAAACGGCAACAGCCCCCTTTGCTGCGTCGCTGATTGACTTATTCGATGCCCTGGTTGCCATGCTCCGCATAAATACCCTATCGGTATCAATGCTGTTCATTCGGATGCGGTCACCCAGTAGTGCACCGCCTGTACGAATCTTAGACGGGTCAATGGAAATTACGGCTATTGTCAGATCATTAAATTCGGTAAGAAATCTTCGGATAATCTCATCCGTCAAAGAACTCTTTCCTGCACCACCTGTACCAGTAATTCCGAGAATTGGTATCTGTTTGGTGCTCTTTTCAACTTTTTCTCCCTGTAAGAAAAGAGTTGATCCATCAAACTCGGCAATTTCACTTGCACCATTTTCGAGCGCAGTAATGGTTCTTGAGATGGCGTTTATGTTCTGAGTTATTACATCTTGATAATCTTCAGGTGCAACTTTCGTAGTATCGAAATCGCACTCTTCCATCATGAAGTTTATCATCCCCTGAAGGCCCATATTACTGCCGTCTTCAACAGAGAATATTCGGGTAATGCCATAATCGTGCAGCTCTTTGATCTCTCGGTCCACAATCACACCACCGCCACCGCCAAAAACTTTGATATGAGATGCACCCTTTTCGCGCAATAAATCGATCATATACTTAAAGTACTCAACATGCCCTCCCTGATACGAACTGATCGCTATTCCCTGCGCATCTTCCTGAATGGCGCAGTTCACAATTTCATTCACAGAGCGGTTATGCCCGAGATGAATTACCTCTGCTCCTGTAGCCTGCAGAATGCGGCGCATGATGTTGATACTGGCGTCATGCCCGTCAAAAAGGCTTGCCGCTGTAACAAAGCGTACCTTATGAGTAGTTGTAATTTTCTCGTTTTTGGCTGCGCCATTTACCCGGTTATTTTTGCCCGATTTTTTAGTGCTTATTTTTGTAGCGTCTGACATAAAGTTGTTTTGGTGATGATGATTTCAGAAGCGTTTCCAAGATAACGAATATGTGATAAAGTATTAACGGTTATACCGGGCGATTGATTTCCTTTACAATCTTTAAAGCGGGATTGGATGCTTTTAAAATACGGCCGTGGTGGATAGTTGATTTTTGTCCTGGGCACAGAAGAACAGAGTTATAAATACCTGCTTAGTCAGAGTAGATTCGCAGATTGCATTTGATGGCCTATTTTAAACATATTGAATGTATCTGAAAGCACACCTAATAATTGGTACTTTCGTTATGTGTAAAATCTATAGCATTAAAATCAACACCCAATAATGAATACAGCAGATTTAAGATTAGAAGTGAAAAAGTTGATTGATAACGAAGCAGATCCACATATACTTGAAGCGATCAAAACATTATTAAATAAAACTGCTTTAGACCCTGAATTGCGAAATAAACTAACATCAAGAGCACTAAAATCTGAAGATAATATTGCTCAAGGAAAAACATTAGACAGGGAAAGTTTTGAAAGCAATCTTAAGGAAAAGCTTGGGGTTTGAAAATACTTTATACAGAGCAAGCGCTTGTAAGTCTTACAGAAACTTTGCGTTTTTTGATCGAAGGACAAGAGATTCCTATCGAAAAAGTAGTTGAAATAAAATCACTGCTATTAAACAAAGCTGAAAATTTAGTTCACAATCCTTATAGCGGACAATTAGAGGAACATTTGATTCATCTGAATCTTGGGCATCGCAGAATAATTGAGAATAATATAAAGATCATATACCGGGTTGTAGATAACATTATTTACGTCACTGACTTTTTTGATGCACGACAGAACCCGATCAAAATGAAAGGATAAGAACTACCACTGGATATATCTTACATCACATTATTTTGGGTCATGGGCTGAGTATAGCAATAATTCTATGTACCATTCAATTTATACTATCCAGGTTTAGACGGTTATTCACATTGAACTAATTGAATCTCTCTTCTTGTTTGATGGTTATTTATGTACCTTCTGACAGTATTTAAATCAATTCAAAACATTGAAGAACAGCAATTCAATTTCGTATGATGCAATCGTTGTAGGCTCGGGCCCAAATGGCCTTGCAGCTGCCATTCGTCTTGCGCAAGAGGGATTGCATGTGAAAATTTTTGAAGCAGCTGATACAGTTGGCGGCGGTACCCGTACCAAAGAGATTATAAGGCCCGGTTACTTACACGATATCTGCTCAGCTGTTCATCCGATGGGAATTTCATCCCCATTTTTCAAACAACTGCCGTTAGAAAAATTCGGGTTGAAATGGATTCATCCCGTTCATCCTGCTGCTCACCCTATGGATGATGAACCGGCAGCAATACTGTACAATGATCTACACGAAACAGCTTTTCATCTCAACGAAGATGAAAAAGAGTACCTGAAAGTCGCAGAACCCATCACCGAAAACTGGGAAAAATTAACTCGTGATTTTCTTGGCCCGCTTCGTATTCCTTCCAATCCGTTTAAACTGGCATCTTTTGGTTTGAAGGGGCTTCAGCCCGCATCGGTTTTTCAAACCCGGTTCAAAACTGAACGGGCAAAAGCACTTTTCGGAGGAATGGCTGCACACAGCTTACTGCCACTTAACTCTATGGCTACAACGGCTATAGGGTTGGTTTTTTTTGGTGCAGCACACACAAACGGCTGGCCTTTGGCTGCAGGTGGTTCTCAGGCAATTGCTAACGCTCTTGCGTCGTATTTCACTTCTCTTGGTGGTGAAATAGAAACCGGATTTAAAGTTGAGCGCATGTCCCAGCTGCCGAAAGCAAAAGCTGTTCTTTTTGACCTCACTCCAAGACAGGTTGCCCGTATTGCCGGAGATACTCTTTCGCCCCGATATAAGAAAAAGCTGCGTAATTTCAAGTTGGGAGCGGGAGTTTTCAAGATAGATTACATCCTGAAAGAGCCGGTTCCATGGAAAGATGCTGAGTGCAAACGTGCCGGTACTGTTCATGTTGGCGGCACATTTCAGGAGATTTCAGAATCCGAAAAGTCGATGAAAGAGGATCGCCATCCGGAAAAGCCATTTGTACTCGTTGTACAGCAAAGCCTTTTTGACCCGGAAAGAACCGACGGAAACGGACACACTCTTTGGGCCTACTGCCATGTGCCGAACGGTTCAACCAAAGATATGACAAAGGAGATTGAGAACCAGATTGAACGCTTTGCACCCGGTTTTCGGGATGTAATTGATGAGAAACGAACCATGAACTGTTCCGATTTTGAGACGTACAATGCAAACTACATCGGCGGGGACATAAACGGTGGCATGCAGAATTTGCAGCAGCTGTTTTCCCGTCCTGTGAGTTTTATAAACCCGTATGCCACCCCTGCAAAAGGGCTCTATTTCTGCTCATCCTCAACACCACCGGGTGGCGGCGTTCATGGCATGTGTGGGTATCACGCGGCAAATCTTGCACTAAAGAGAGAGTTTGGTATTCGTTGAGTGATCCAACAGCATTGAAAACAATGTTCCATCAAATTTTAGCCCGATTAGTTGCCATTTCTTCATCTAAAAGCTCTATTTTTGGCGTGATATGATTCGCAACATCCTGCAAACAAAACATCTCAGGCCTGTAAAAAATGCTTCAGCTACCGCTCGTACCGGTTCCGGATGGTGGACTGTTTTAACCATCCTTGTTGCCCTGCTTGTTGGGGTTCCTGTTTTTACTGTTGCAGCCAACCTGTTTGTGCCCAGCGGGGATGTATGGCAGCATCTTGCATCAACCGTACTGCCCGATTATGTGAAAAACTCCATCATTTTAATGCTGGGCGTTGGCAATGGTGTGTTTATTCTTGGGGTTGGCACCGCCTGGCTGGTAACCATGTGTTCGTTCCCCGGCAGCAAGTGGTTCAACTGGATGTTGATACTGCCGATGGCCGTTCCCGCTTACCTGATGGCCTACACCTATACCGATTTTCTGGCATATACCGGCCCCCTGCAAACATTAATCCGCGATATAACCGGCTGGGGTTTAGGTGATTACTGGTTTCCCAACGTTCGGTCCATAGGCGGGGCGATACTGATGATGTCGTTCGTTTTCTTTCCCTACGTTTATCTGCTAACCCGGGCAGCATTTTTGGAGCAATCATCATCACTGCTTGAAGCCAGCCGCAGCCTCGGTGCTTCTCCGCTTCAAAGCTTTTACAAAATTGCCCTTCCTTTAGCAAGGCCATCTATTGCAGCGGGTATGGCTCTCGCCTTGATGGAGACCCTAAACGATTTTGGAACAGTTGATTACTTTGGTGTGCAAACCTTTACCACCGGCATTTACAGAACATGGTTTGGGCTTGGCGAACGTGCTGCTGCTGCACAGCTTGCCGGATTTCTGCTGATTTTCATACTCTTCTTAATTCTTCTTGAACGGTGGAGCCGTAATAAGATGAGTATGAAACAGAGCTCTGCCGGCCGGTACAAGCACCTCCACATTTACAAACTACAAGGCTGGAAAAAGTGGGCAAGCACAGCTTTCTGTTCTGTTCCTGTACTCATCGGTTTTATCATACCAACTGCTATTCTTATTGATATGATGATTGCCAATTTCGACGCCGCGGTTGATGCTAGGTTTCTGCAGTTCAGCCTCAACACTATTCTTGTTGCACTAATGGCAGGTGTAATCGCTCTGATTGTAGCATTAATCATGGCTTATGGAGTTCGGTTAAACCCCAACTTTTTAACCAAAGCATCAACCCGGATCGGTTCTATGGGTTATGCAATCCCCGGCTCTGTAATTGCCGTAGGAATTCTGATTCCTTTCGGCTGGATGGATAACACAATCGACAGCTGGCTGCGAAGCACATTTGGAATCTCATCGGGGCTGCTCCTCAGCGGCACTATATTTGCGCTGATATTTGCCTATGTGGTACGATTTTTGGCAGTTGCATTCAACACGGTTGAAGCAAGCCTTGGCAAAATCACCCCAAGTATGGACGAAGCTGCCGAAGGTATGGGATACAGTTTCGGGAAAACACTCGGCAAAGTGCACGTGCCGATGATGTCTGGAAGTTTGTTTGCAGCGATTATGCTTGTAATTGTAGACGTGATAAAAGAACTGCCCGCAACCATCATTGTGCGTCCATTCAATTTCGATACGCTCGCCGTGCAGGTTTATCGCCTGGCTTCTGATGAACGGCTTGCAGAATCATCCGGTGCGGCTCTTGCAATTATTCTTGTAGGACTCGTACCCGTATTTATCCTCAGCAAATCCATTGCCAGAACCAGAAAAACGTAGATCGAACGTCCCCGTTCGAAAAACCAATCTGTGATACACCCCTCAAGCCAAGTGTAGGAAGCAGGAGCTTCGTAAGTACGTAGATCGGACGTCCCCGTCCGAAAACAACCAATCAATGATTCAATCCCTCAAACCAATTGTACGAAGCAGGATCATCGTTAGTACTTATCTCCACCCAACTCTGTCCATAAGGCGGATGGCTGCGGGGTTGTTGACTCCATAATACGTTACGTTTACAGCATCGCTGTCATACGTACCAAAAGAGAGCAGTGCTTCCGGCAGATCGAGTCCGCCGAGAACCGGAAATTCATTATTGCCAACCGCGAAAATCAGTTGTGTATCTTCAGTAGCCAGATATTCAAGAAAACGAACGGCATGTTCACGATTTGGCGAATTGGCTGCTATCCCGGCACCACTGATGTTTACGTGAGTACCGCCATATTCAGCAGGTGGAAAATAGATGCCAACCTGCCCGGCTACTTCACGATCCTGGGCAGATGATGACTGCATTAACCTCGCCAGATAGTAGTGATTTGCAAGAGCCACATCACACAAACCGGCAGCAACAGCTTTAATCTGATCAGTATCGCCACCCTGTGGAGGACGTGCAAAATTTTGAACCAACCGCCCTGCCCACTCTTCGGTAGCCTCTTCACCAAGAACTTCAATCATCGAGGCTACAAGTGATTGGTTATAAATGTTATTTGACGACCGGATGCAAATTCGCCCTTCCCATTTTTCATCCGCCAGTTCAAGGTATCCCTGCAATTCTGCAGGATCTACTGTGCTTCTGTTGTAGATTATTCCTCGCGTGCGTTCTGAAAGCCCTACCCAGTAGCCTTCAGCATCCTGCATCTGTTGAGGAATGGTTTCGTTCAGAAAGTCAGAGTTGTGAGGTTGAAGAATTCCCGCTTCTTTTGCACGCCAAAGCCTGCCGGCATCAACTGTAATGACGATATCAGCCGGACTGTTAATGCCCTCATTCCGGATGCGTTCGATCAATTCATCACTTGAACCTTCAATGAGGTTGATATGGATTCCTGTCTCTTCCGTAAACCTGTCGTAAAGTTCATTGTCGGTATCGTAATGGCGGGATGAGTAGATATTTACTTCATCACGTTGAGCGCAAGACGCTAAAAAAAGCACTACAAATAGTGCTGAAAAAAACTTTTGAAACATAGTGGAGAGCAGTTTTAGTAAAATATTTTATTTAGAATAAATCTAAATAAAGATCTAACGCCGATCAATAGTTAAAATTGGAAATACGTGGTTCCCTAAAGAAACTCTTCGATATATTTGTACTGAGATGTGAGTTTTCCTTTATGTACAATAACTGCTTTTTTCAATGGTGAAGGCAGCTCAAGTTTGCTGAAACCCCGACTGAAATCGGCACTTGCAAGAGCAGAGATATAGGGTTTGAGTGCAGAACTAAAGTGCTCAGATGCCTCTCTTGGGAGTTCGCTTGGCAGAATATCCACCGCCATAACAGCGATGCCATAACCGTTGAAGCCCATCTCAAAACTATCATCAGAAGGATTGTACACAAAAACAGGATCTTCAATCTCGGTAGCTTTTTCGGTACACTCTACTGAGCCATGCACATCACAGGTTATATCGCCGATCACTTTAAGCTTAAGTTCACCAGCCTGGGTTTGTTGTGTCAGCCATTCTTTTTTAATGAGCTTAGGATAGCGTTCATCCCAATAGATGCCATTCACAAATATGTCGATATGCGGCAGTAACTCTTCAATGGATGATCTGTATTGCCCGGGATTGGCTATGTAATCGGCAAGGTCAAACTCTTTTCCGTTAATATGAGTGAGATAATCACCGGGGGTAATATTAACAATTTGAACCGGATTGGAATCGAATGTATCTCTTCTCAACAACTCTTCCGTTGAAATCGAATTTCCTTGCAGCAGTTCAGCAATTTCCAGTGCGCCTTGCGATACATTACCATCACCTGTGATAGCTATTACCAAAGGGTTCCCACCTTCCGGCAACCTTTTTTCTTGTAGATGTTTTGCGGATTCTTCGATGTCGCTTTTAGCTTCAGCAAGTGAGCTGTAGCGGTACGCCTGCTTAAGACGCGAGAATGGATGATCTATACCCAGAACCGCAAATCGCTGGCCGGCAGCCCAGAGTGTGTTGATCATTCCTGCTAACCCGGCATATCTCCCGAAAAAGATAAGCCGCCTTCCGGACTCATCTTCAATTTTTTCATAGTCAATGAGTGTGCTGCCGGCATTTATCAGGTTTCGGAGCATCGGCATATTGTAGGGTTGTCCTTTAATCACATGCGAGAAAAAAAGATAGGTTTTATCCTTAACAAAGTAGTTTACAGGCATCTCTTTCACGCCCAAAATTACGTCACAATCATCAAGGCTATCGGAAACGATAGCTCCGGCTTTGGAAAAATCTTCATCCTCAAAAATTCTTTTTTCTGAACTTTCAATGTGAATTTCTATTCCATTTTTTGTCAGATCTTTCACGTCTGAAGGTACCAGCGGCGTTCTTCTTTCCAGCGTGTACTTATCTTCGTGCCTGACGCCTATTCTGTTCATTTTCTAAAACTAATTTTAAAACTTTTGATGTGTTACGCCATAATTCAACGCACTGGTCAGAGGCTATTTAATTCATCACAATTTCAGGATTTTAACCCACATTTTTGCGCGATTCTTCCGGTATATACTCCTGAATCTTGTCCAGCAGATACGCATGAAAATATTCATTTCCCGCAATCACACGTTGCCCGAAGGGCCAACCTTGCTCGCCGTTCCAATCGGTAACTATTCCGCCTGCTTCACGGATAATCAATGCAGCAGCAGCCAAATCCCAAATGTGCAATGAGTACTCATAGAATCCATCAAACCGCCCGCATGCAACATTGCATAGATCATACGATGCTGCCCCCGGCCTGCGGATGCCTTGCAGCTCTTCCATCAAAACACGGAAAAGGCGTAGGTAGGGGTCAACCAACGAAAGGTCATTATACGGAAAACCGGTAGCTATAAATCCATTTCTTGGAACTGAAGTGGTTGATACTTCAATCTTTTTACCATTCAGAAAAGCTCCGCCACCGGCTGTGGCTGTAAACTCTTCATCACGGTTTACTTCAATCACAACTCCTACCATTGGCTCTCTCTTTTCCCATAATGCCACCGATACGCAGTAGATGGGAAAATCGTGCGCAAAGTTGGTAGTACCATCGATGGGATCGATTATCCAGGTTCGCTTTTCACTCAGGGAATCATAATCGGCAGATTCTTCCGCCAGAATATCATCATCAGGAAAGTTCTCCCTGATCACAGCAAGAATAGCCTTTTCAGCTGCAAGATCGGCATCCGTAACAAGGTCATGAAAACCCTTCTCCTGAACAGTAATCCCATCCTTCCGATACTCTTTGATAACCCGAACCCCTTCACGCGCCGCAATCCTCGCAATTTCTAAATCTTTACTCATACTATCATGTAATATTATTTTATATCGATATTATTACTTACTGCTATACAATACTTTAAGAGCTTTTCAAGAAACTGATATTAGATTCAAACATTCGTACTTCAACTAAGCCCCACTCAACCTTAACCTCATCCTCAAACTCAACCTCAGTCTTTCCCCTTCATCTTATACTCAAACGTTTTCGTCCCCAACTGCGGTTCATCTCTGGCAAACTCAGGATCATCAAAAAGTTCATCGGACGACATTTGCTCCATTCTGGATATCTCTTTTTGAAGTTTGGTGAGCAACTCAATCAGTTTAATTTTTTGGCCCTGTTCGGCTGTCTTGAGCTTCTCCGTAACCTCCTGCCGTTTTCTTTCACAAAACGTAAGCCGTAGAGACTTCATGCACGATTTTGCTGTGCGAACCGGATTTTTATCACGCCTGTACTCGCCACCAACACGCTTTGCAAGGCCTTCACTAACTGAATACCGCTCAAGAAGCACATCACCAAGCAGGGTTGGAAATGGAGCTTCACGGTTTATGTAATGCTCTTTCAAGGCCTCTTCGCCCTTTTGGTGCCTCTCCATGATATCGATAAAAAACGATCGGATATCATCATCTTCAAAGTGATCTTTTCCAATATTTTGCCCTATAAACTCCCTCATTTTTTCACCATATTGCAGCAGAAGCCGAATCACCTCTTTCTCATAATGTGGCTTCTTTTTTACCGGTTTGATGTTTGCCTCACGCCGTTCATCACCATCATAGTAATCACCTACAGGTATGGAGCCGGCCGGTGGAGCCTGTGGTGGCTGAGTTGCCCTCCTGCTGCGAAATGCCTCCTGACGCTTCCGTTCACTCAAAATCAGTCCGAGTTGCTGAAACAGCTCTCTGTCGCTACCCTTTCTGTACACTTGTGTTTTTTGATGCAGATGCTGCACATATACCTGCCTGTCCAGCTCGCCGGGGATCAGCGCAATACTTTCGAGAATCTGTTTAATGGTTGATGAGCGATCAGCCGGGCTCTCCATTTTTCCCTCTTTCTCCGCCTTCTGGATAATGAAGGTTACAAAGTCTTCAGCAGTTTTTTTCTTTAGATCCAGAAACGACTCTTTTCCAAACTGTTTGATAAAGGAATCGGGGTCTTCGCCTTCCGGCAGCTCCATCAGTTTTACATCCATGCCCTGCTCAAGGGCAATGTCCATACCGCGTACCATGGCAGTCTGGCCGGCAGAATCGGCATCATAAATCATAATAATCCGGTTGCCGTATCGCTGAAGAATGTTAATTTGCCCCGCCGTTAGTGATGTACCGCTTGACGCAACCACATTTTTAACCTCGTGCTGGTTCATGGAAATTACATCCGTATAACCCTCAACCAGAATCACCTCTTCCTCTTTTCGGATTTCATTCCTGGCAAAGTTTACACCATAAACCACCTCACTTTTATTGTAAACCAGCGTCTGCGCAGAGTTAATGTACTTTGCCGTTTTTTTATTCTCATTCAGAATACGGCCTGCAAATGCAATGACTTTGCCTGATGGATTAAAAATCGGGAACATCAGCCGGTCTCGAAATGTGTCGTAATATCCATCCCCGCGGGTACTCGGTTTGATGAGGTCTGCGCCAGCAAGGTACTCCTCCCCGATGCCCTCTTTCTGTGCAGCTTTCAGTAGCGCATCATGTTGAGGTGCATAACCAAGGCCAAATGTCCGCCATATTTTTTTATCGTAGCCCCGCTTTTCGAGATAGTTGCGGGCTTTTTCTGCTTCATCAGCTTCCAGCAACTGGCGGTAAAAAAAGAGCCCGGCAAATTTTAATGCATGGAAGATTCCCTCCCGCTGGCGGGTGCGCTCATCTTCGCCCTCTACGTGTTCATCGGGGATGTCGATGCCATATCGATCGGCCAGTGTACGCAGCGACTCCGGAAAGCTGATTCCCTCCTGAGCCATCACAAAACTGAACACATCACCGCTCTCACCACAGCCAAAACATTTGTAAATACCCAGTTTGGGCGTTACATGAAAAGATGGTGTTTTCTCATTATGAAACGGACAGAGGCCGGTAAATCCACTCCCTGACTTTTTGAGTTTCACGTAATCACCAACCACCTCAACGATGTCGGCGGCCATGCGTATTTCTTCTTTTTTATCGTCCGTAATCATACTGAAATGATAACGAAAAGCAGAGAGTGCAACAAAGAGGTTTGGATTAAATTGGGGAGAAATGTGGACCATTTAATTTTGCCACGGAAGCACGCAAAAACACGGAATTCCCTAAAAGAAAATCTTTGCTTCTGTGGCAATCCAAATCAACCTCACTATCTAAGCTCGATACCACTCAGCTGCCCAACATTTTACCCATTATTACCCAATCACTGCTTTGGCAATCAAAGCCAATGATGGTATATTTACAAGATTCAAACAAAAAAATTAATTCAAATAATTAACCTGATTCATGAGTGTATTAGTTGGTAAGAACACACGTTTAATTGTACAAGGATTTACCGGCAGTGAGGGCACCTTTCACGCCGGCCAAATGATAGAGTACGGAACAAATGTAGTTGGTGGTGTAACGCCGGGTAAAGGCGGCCAAAAGCATCTTGATAAGCCCGTTTTTAACACTGTAGCCGATGCCGTTGAAAAAGAGGGAGCAAATACCTCCGTTATTTTTGTGCCCCCTGCGTTTGCTGCGGATGCCATCATTGAATCTGCAATATCAGGCATCGAAGTGATTATCTGTATCACCGAGGGGATTCCCGTACAGGATATGGTTAAAGCCAAACAGGTTTGTGTAAGCCATGGAGCTACACTAATTGGGCCAAACTGTCCGGGTGTAATTACTCCGGATGAGGCTAAAGTTGGCATTATGCCGGCGATGATCTTCTCTCCGGGAAATATCGGGCTCATTTCCCGTTCAGGTACTCTTACCTACGAAGCGGTTGATCAGCTCACAAAAATAGGGCTCGGCCAGAGCACTGCTATTGGCATTGGTGGCGACCCTGTAATTGGCACAACCCACACCGATGCAGTAAAGCTTTTCAACGAAGACCCTGATACCGAAGCCATTGTGCTAATCGGCGAGATTGGCGGCTCTGCTGAGGAGGAGGCTGCAGCTTACATCAAAAAGCATGTAAACAAGCCTGTAGTTGCATTTATTGCCGGAAGCACTGCACCTCCGGGACGCCGAATGGGCCACGCCGGTGCAATTATCTCCGGTGGACAGGGAACAGCGGCTGACAAGAAGAAAGCCCTTAAAGAAGCCGGGGTAACAGTTGCAGAAAGTCCTGCTGAAATTGGAGTTACCCTAAAGGGAATTCTGTAAAGATTGTCCCAAATCAATTCCATTAAAAAAGCCGCCCTGAACAGTCAGAGCGGCTTTTCTTTTGTCCTTTGATCACTGTTAAATGATCGTGTATCCATCAGGAATAATAGCTCCTTTTTGGATTATCACAAGCCCGTCTACAACCGAGTGTTTTTCATACTCACCATCTTCCATATGTGAACCACCGGTAATTTTCACATCATTACCGATTCTCACATTTTTGTCGATGATGGCATTACTGATGTAACAACGCTGCCCGATACCCATCAACGGGCGCTCGCTCGACTGAAGGTCGAAATCTTCCTGCGTTGCAAAATGGTCATTTCCCATCACAATTGCCGATTCAATGGTTGTGCCTTTGCCAATCCGCGATCGGATACCGATCACCGACCGTTCTATCCGGCTCGCTTCGATGATACAGCCCTCAGCAATCAGTGTGCGCTCAAGATTAGTACCTGCTAATTTAGAAGCCGGCAGATATCGCGCGCGGGTATAGATAATCTGTTCATTATCATAAAGATTAAACTCCGGAATTGTTTCGCATAAATTTAAATTCGACTCGAAGAAAGAACTGATCGTCCCTATATCTTCCCAATATCCGCTGAACGCATAACTGGAAACCTTGCTTCCCTCATCTATCGCTTTGGGTATAATCTCTTTGCCAAAATCAGTAGCATCCGGGTTTTCTTTGAACAAGCGCAGTAATATATCTTTGCTGAACACATAGATACCCATCGAGGCAAGATAATTTCTGCCCTGGGCTTTCATCTCATCCGAAACTTCTGATGACCAGTTAGAAAGCTCTTCTTTCGATGGCTTCTCAACAAAACTCTCGATGGTTCCGTCTTCATTGGTTTTCATAATTCCGAATCCGGTAGCATCTTCCGCATTTACCGGAATAGTTGCAACCGTTAGGTCTGCATTATCGCGCTCGTGAACCTTAAGCAGCTTTCGGTAATCCATCTGATAGAGCTGATCGCCGGAGAGAACCAGCACATGTGTATAATCGTAGTTCGACATATGATGCAGCGACTGCCTTACGGCATCAGCCGTACCCTGAAACCAACTCTGGCTTTTCGGGGTTTGCTCAGCAGCAAGTATATCTACAAATCCATGCGAAAAAAGGTCAAAATTGTAGGTGTTTTTGATGTGCCTGTTCAGAGAAGCTGAGTTGAACTGAGTAAGCACAAATATTTTTCTTATTCGCGAATTCAGGCAGTTTGAAATGGGAATATCCACAAGCCTGTATTTTCCTGCTACGGGAACAGCCGGTTTACTTCTGTGGCGGGTTAATGGGTCGAGACGGGTACCTCTGCCACCACCCAGAATAATCGCAATTGTTGAGTCTTCCATGATATTAGTCCTCTTTTAATTCATCGTTTTATACATCGTTCTGTAGTTTTCTGCTGCTTTCACCCAGGAAAAGTCGAGATCCATAACATATCGTCGGTTTGCATCAAATAACCGCTTTTTACTGAATAATTCCACACCACGTTTTATGGCTGTAATTGCTTCATCAAGGTTAAAATTTTCAAACACAAAACCGTAGCCATTTTCTTCCCTTCGGTCGATTACAGTATCAGCAAGCCCACCGGTTTTTCTAACAACAGGAATGGTTCCGTAACGCATGGCGTAAAGTTGATTCAGCCCGCATGGTTCCACTCGTGAAGGCATTAGCAAGTAATCTGATCCGGCATAAATTCTATGTGCAAGCTCTTCGTTGTACTCCAGCCTGCTATCGAAATAACCGGTGTAGTTATCCTGCAGATCTTCAAATATTTCATGCAGATAGGGTTCGCCCGTGCCAAGCACTAAAAATGATGCTTCCACGCCCTGTGCTTTGCACTCTCTAATGAGGTCAGGAATAAGGTCGGCACCCTTTTCACGTACAAGCCGCCCAATAAATGAGAAAAGCGGTTTATCAGGATCGAGATTAAATTGATCACAGAGAAACGCTTTGTTCGCACCCTTCCCTACTTTGTAATTTCGTTGTGAATAATTATCAGCAAGATATTTATCTGTGGCGGGATCCCACACTTCATTATCTATTCCATTCAAAATGCCTGATGTTTTGGGCGACTCCTGGCGGAGCAGTATCTCAAGCCCGTGGCAGTAATCCTTCAGTTCGCCAAGATATCCGTTCGATACCGTGGTTACTTTCCACGCAGTTTTTATGCCGGCGGCAAGCGAGTTAAACGCTCCGTCCCAATCAAGAATACCCATATTGAAAAAATCGAATTCCGGCAACAGTGATGAGCTGCCCATATCATATCTGCCCTGATATTCTCCATTATGAATGGTAAGAACCGTTGGGATGGCTTTCATGCTTTCGTACCTGTGGCTCTTGGTGAGCATAAATGGTACAAGCGATGTATGATGGTCGTGGCTGTGAATAACATCAGGCTTCTTTTCCTGCGCCTGAATCCAGTCCAGTGCTGCAATCTGGAAACTGAAAAACCGCTCTTTCTCATCCCAATAAGGATAGCCCGACCATGGATCGAGATAAACACCCGGCCTGTCGAAGCGCCCGGGTATGTCAATCAGTATAAGTTCGAAGCCAAGTTGTGGATTCTTCAAGCGGCTTACACGATAATAAAATGATGTACTGCCTAAAGGGGCATCCCCTTCGTGCAGTAATTCTGTCTCGGCATCCTGAAGCCATTTGTTATGGTAGTGTGGCAGAATAACAGAGGCTTCATCCCCCGCCATGTTTAGATATTTTGGCAATGCACCGGCTACATCCCCTAAACCGCCTGCTTTTGCAACCGGATAGCACTCAGCCGTAATGTGAATAATTTTCATCTGATCGTTTGAAACAATGTTTTTTTAATAACGTAACTGCACCCGGCAGTACGTTTTTGAATTAATGAAAAGAACAGGTTATCTGCAATGTTAGTTAGATAACATAACCTAAAGATAAAGTATTAAATAGGTGCTTCATCTTAAAAACTTTTATGTTAATACTTTTCAAATGATCAGGGATTTCTTACCCTTGTCTGGCAAGTTACTGCCTAAATGCTAACAACCTCATCAGGGAAAACATAATGAGTACAATTATTGTTGAACATCTCTCCAAACATTTCGGCAAAACAAAAGCCGTACAGGATGTATCGTTTAATGTTGAGAAAGGACGAATAACCGGCCTGCTTGGCCCAAATGGTGCAGGAAAAACCACTACAATCCGGATGATTAATTACATCATCCCTCAGGATGAAGGCACCATAACAATTAATGGCCTACCGGTTAGCGCTAAAACACAGAAGATGATCGGGTACATGCCTGAGGAGCGCGGGCTGTATAAGAAAATGAAAGTTGGCGAGCAGCTTATCTATCTCTCTCAGCTTAAGGGGATGAGCAAGGATAAAGCGAAAGAGCAGATTAAATACTGGCTGAACCGATTTGGGGCGTTCGACTGGCATTCCAAAGCTGTTGGGGAACTCTCAAAAGGGATGAGCCAGAAGATTCAGTTCATAGCCACCATTGTTCACGATCCTGATATATACATTTTTGATGAACCATTTAGTGGCCTCGATCCCATCAATAGCGAGCTGTTAAAGCAAATCATCATCGAGCTTCGAGAGAAAGGCAAGACAGTTCTCTTCTCTACACACCGGATGGAACAGGTTGAACAGATGTGTGATGACATCTGCCTGTTTAATAACGGTAAGATGGTGCTGGCAGGAAACCTTAGGCAGGTTAAAAAAGATTTTGGCAAGAACACGGTACTCATTGAATTCGAAGGCGATTCCCGCTTTCTTGATGAACTTGAAAATGTGCGAATCAACAACCGCTCAACAAACTTTGCAGAAATAAGGATACTTGGCGATTTAAACCATCAGGATATTCTCAAAAAAGCGATGAATCATGCTGAAATTCACAAATTCCAGCTTGTTGAACCTTCATTAAACGAAATTTTCATCTCTACAGTGGGCGAAGATAACATCAAAAACAAAGAGGAGCTTTTAGCATGAACTGGCGACAAATATTTTTAGTATTACAGCGTGAATATATTACCAGAGTTAAAAGTAAAGGCTTTATCTGGGCTACAATTCTGGTTCCGGTTGGCTTTGCTGCGTTTATTGGTATCGTAGTATTTATCAGTGTTTGGGAGAGTGATGTATCATTCGAAATCGGAATACTTGATGAAACAAGCCAGGTTGCAGAATCGCTTGTTGAGCTCAATGCCGCCCGATACATCAACTATTCAGAGCTGCCTGTTGACTCACTTCGTGCCATGGTTCAGCGGGAACAGCTTACCGGTTATATAGTTATTTCTGAGGATAACATCACCGAAAACCGCAGCCTTGAGCTCATTTACAGCGGCAGCGGAGGTATACAGCTACTCACATCCGTTCAGGCTGATGTTCGTGAGGTGATTCGTGAAGAGAGATTACGCCGGGCTGAAGTTTCTCCTGAGATACAAGCTATTTACGATACCCGTATCGGGCTGGATTCGCGCCGTTTAACCCGCGAAGGCGTAGATGTGGATGATGATACCCTCTTCTTCTCAGTAGTTGGAATGCTTATGGGTATCATCATATTCGTAGCCATTTTCAGCTATGGCGGCTACATAACCCGTGGCGTAATTGAAGAAAAAACCAACCGGATTATTGAAGTAATCGCGTCCTCAGTAAAGCCTATCGAACTTCTAACAGGAAAAATGGCGGGGGTTGGGGCTCTGGCAATCACACAATTTGGAATCTGGATCATCGCATTTTTGGGGCTATCAGCAATTGCAGGCCCGGTGGCAATGTCGCTGATGGATCAGCAAACTCAGCAGCTTGATGGCGATCTTGCCGCAGCTCAGGCTGAACTGCCTTTCTTTCTTGATATGCCAACAATCGAAACATCGCTGATTATTTTCTTCATCATTTTCTTCCTGCTGGGATACTTACTTTACAGTTCACTTTTCGCAGCGATAGGTTCGGCAGCCGACTCAGACACAGACACCCAGCAGCTAATGCTGCCCATCACAGCACCCATAATGATTGCCTACTTCATTATGCTACACACCTGGAGAAGCCCCGATAGTGTTCTCTCCGTTGTGAGCTCTATGATTCCGTTCTTCTCACCCATCCTGATGATTACACGCATCGCAATTACAGAAGTACCGATTTGGCAAATAAGCGTCGCCATCTTCTTGATGCTTATCACCTTTACCGGTACAATGTGGCTGAGTGCGAAAATTTATAAAGTGGGAATCTTAAGTTACGGCAGTTCAGCAGGTTTCAAAGATTTGCTGAAGTGGGTAAAGCAGTAGAATTTTGTATTTTCGTTTTGTGAAGAATACCGTAATTGAATGTAATGCTTTGGTCTGTAATTTCTGAGATGTAAAAGTCCCCCATTGAAGGGGAAGAGTCCGCATTAAGCGGACTTAGGGGGATGACCTACTGAGTATTGATTTGGCTTAAATAATTACGATTTGGTCATGAATTAAACCTTTTTCATCACCCATTGCCCCCCTTTGAGAGCCTTTAAGAATATTGCCAAGCAACTATTTCATAAACCAATTTTTCTTGGCCACGAGGGCACAAAGTCTCGAAGATTCACGAAGTTTGATGATGTGATATTTTTCTACTTCGTGCACCTTCGCGTCCTCGTGTCTTCGTGGTAAAATTCACGGTTACAATGAATTTGATGAAATTTTTTACAGCCTCTTCAAGGGGGAGATTCCGCCTTAAGCGGACGTATGGGGATGACCTTCTGAACGTTGTTTAGGTTTGTAAATCACTAATTATACCTTATTGGTTTCCACCTTAAACGGAGGGGAACACTCTTCATCAATAGATAATTTAGCTAACATTATTTTCTCATAAAGCTCTACCGCAGTCTTTGGTAAACTCTCACATCAAATTCGTCGTCAATACGGTTGGAGATGATTGTGTTTCGCTGTTGAGAACTTAATCGTTGCAAGGCATCCGCGGCTTTGTAACGAATTCTTGGGTCAGCATCAGAAAGCAGGCCGGGTAACCGATCATTCCAGTTTGATGGAGACTGGTCCACCGAAAGCATTACGGCCAGTACGCCTTTTCTTGTCTGGAACGGAAATTCGCGTGATAAGAATGTTTCTGCAAGATCAACTGCTGCCTCTCTTTCTCCTTTTTCAGCCAATAGCTCTAGCATCAGAGGCACATAACCTAAAACTTCCTCTCTTGTAACAAAGTTTTGAACTGCCCCGCGAAATTCTGCCGGGGTTGTAATATTAAACAATGAATAAATCGCAGCCTTGCGGATATCGCTGTACTCTGTTTGATTGATCACCGTTCGGAGTCGGCCAATAACCCGCTGATTACCCTCAAAATTACCAAGAGCCTCAACTGCGGCAAGTTGCACTGCTCTATGCTGATTGATGGAGGAATTTTGGATAAACCGCTCTTCCGTACCGGATGCACCTCTCGTCAGTTTGCCCATAGAACGGACTATTTCGGCAAATACTTCGGGGTTGCTCTCCATTTGAAGCAGGTCATTCAGGGCAAGCTGTAGATCGGGGTTATCAGAAACTTCAGCTATTCCGGCAGCCGCTGCTATCCTTCTTGAAATGTCTTCACTCTCTCGAAGCTGTTGCAGCCAAAACATGAATGGCTTCGATTCAATAAGCTCAATATCATCACGATCCGTTACACTGAACTTTAAATTTTCAATACCTGCCGACACATTAATCACAACGGCATCTGTCCGCCCAGAAAAGGTAATATCATGCGTTCGCTGGCCGGTAAATGTCTGTTCAGTTGCAACAACGCTCACCAGTTCATCAATAATATCTCCCTCTGCTTCAAACCGAATCTGTGCAGTAGATGCTCCCTCCTCCCACTCAACCGAAACCCGGTAAACATACTGTTCTGGTTCATCGATTATGGCCGGCTCCGGTGTAAACCCATCGAAATATGGCTGGCCTGTTGCATCATAAATCAGTTCTGATAGGCTGTTCCAGCTTAGCAGGTTGTGATCTTCTAAAACTCCCTCATCAATCACATATCTTAGGTCGTGAATAAACGCATGTGATTCCTTTTGATCTATAAAGTTCAGCCACCGCGAAAAGTTTACAGCTCCAAATGCATCATACATGCTGGATACTTCACCTGCTTTCATTGTTACATCAAACAAACTATTCGCTTTCAGAGCCTGAATCGCAAGAATAGCGTCGGCATCAGCCCACTGAATTTCCCGTACCCCTACACCAATCCATTGAGCTAAAAGTGCTCTTTTTACCTGATCTTCGGGGTTATCCGCATTTTTGTAAACAAAAATCACCCCTGCGCCATAATTCTTGGTTTCCCAGAAATCATCTTCTAACACAACGATGTGGATATCCTCACGGGGCGCATTGCCTCTAAAGTGATCTTTTAATTTTAAGTAGGCTGAAATGGCACTATTTGTAATTGGAGAGAGGTCAGCATCAAATTCTGAATAGAAATGAATGGCACTGCTGCCGGCATCCCGAAATGCCCGGAAGGTATCAAAATCAACACCCTGAATACCTTGCTCACTATCTGAGGTGGACAGCATCTGCTCAAAAATTCCCATCACCCAGGAAAGAGCAGTGGAAGGTACAGGCGTGGAAGATGTAAATGATGTTGTCTCTTCATCAATATTAAGAAGTTCTGAACCTGTATTTGTACCTGATGCAACGAAGGTATAGCCGGTTGGATGTGTGAAGTTGATTTCCGTTGTAAATTCAGCCCGCGGATGATCAATAACCGGAAGCCAATGCTGCGTGGTTTTAGGTAATTGCGATGTAAATTGGGCCCCTCTCACATTTTTATGGATGCCAAATACCGGTACGGTTTCATATACAATCTGAACAGTCAGTTTATCACCTCTTTCCGCACTTTCATTAAGCTCAATAACGAGAGTATGCTCTTCGAAACGGTTATCCTTTGATACATCATTCACAGAAACAGAGTGAATACTCATTCGGGCGGCATCAAACCTCAATTCCTGCAAATCGTGGGCTGTAATTTCCACCTGATAACGCAGATTACCTTCTATGGTGCCGTTTTCCTGAATGCGTATATCGGCATCAAGATGACCGATGTTAAAATCAAGCTGCGGATATTTTTCAAAATCTCCGTTTTGTGCCCGAAGGGTTGATATCAAAATAAGAGAAAGTAGTAGTGCACGTATACAGATTTTCATGGCCTATTTATCACTGAAAATGGTTAAGATAGTTTCTTTTAATAACGTGTTGCAGGATAACCCGTTGCCCGTCTTGATAGTTGGTTTTCCGTCCAGGTCAGTAAACGATCCACCCGCCTCGGTTATTACTGGCATCAGAGCGGCTGCATCCCAAAGATTTAGGATAGGATCTATCATTACATCTGCCCTGCCGGTAGCAACGAGCATGTGCCCGTAAGCATCACCCCACGTCCGGTGGATACGGGTTTCATCAAGTAGTTTTTCGAATGGCTTTATGAATCCGTAAGTATCAAAAGTGGTAACTTCTGTTGATAAAAAAGTGGCGTCGGAAAGATTCTTGCACTCTCGAACTCTGCACTTTTCGCCATTCAGATAGCATCCCAATCCCTGGGCTGCTGCAACCAACTCACCGGTTGCGGGCGCATAGATCATCCCAACTTTTGGCTCATTGTTGATCAATATTCCAATCAACGTAGTATAAAGCGGCACGCCGTGGATAAAACTTTGTGTACCGTCAATCGGGTCTAATACCCAAACTACTTCGCTGTCCTCATTCTCTGCCCCGAATTCTTCGCCAATAATACCGTGGCCGAGAAAATGCTTTTTGATGAGTTTACGGATGATACTCTCCGATTCACGGTCGGCGTTGGTTACGGGCGATTGATCCCCCTTGAATTCGAGATCAAACGAAGAATTAAAATAGTTGAGGGTTGAATCGCCGCCGGCTTTGCCAAACTCTTTGGCTGCATCCATTAGCTGCTGTAAATCTATATTCATACGATGAGATCATTAATCTTATTCATAGCCGGTAAGATACCATTTTCAATGCCTATTCTCAGTCATTTTAAACCGCCTAATCACATTTTTGGTATTAGCTTGGATTCGCATAAAATTTCAAAAAGTAATTCCAATCAGTAACGGATTGTTTATCTTCACGGCCTTATCATAAAAAAAATCATTACAACGAAGCACCGTAATTTTCATGTCCGATTCCCAAATCATCTCAACCATATCCACATCTCTTTCACTATCAGCTAAACAAGTTCAAGCTGTTGCTACATTTATTGACGAAGGTGCCACCATTCCGTTTTTAGCCCGCTACAGGCAGGAAGCTACCGGTGGACTTGATGAAGAAAAACTGCGCGCAGTTCGTGACCTTCTGGAGTTTCACCGTTCATTGGAGGCAAGAAAAAAGGCCATTTTAAAGGCAATTAAAGATCAGGATAAACTAACGCCGGAACTTGAAATTGCCATCAAGGCCTGTACAGATCTGAAAACCCTTGAAGATCTCTATCTGCCATACAAGAAAAAGAAGAAAACCCGCGGCGATATGGCTAAGGAGAAAGGCCTGGAACCGCTGGCTAAACTAATCTGGCAGCAGGAAACTGAAACCGGAAATGCTTTGGATATTGCACGGGAATACATAAATACTGAAAAGGAAATCCCCGATGCAGATACGGCTCTGAAGGTTTCCCTCGATATCGTTGCGGAGTGGATTAATGAATCGGTTGAAGTTCGTGATAAACTGCGGGACATAATGAGAAAACATGGAGTGATCACATCAGAAAAGAATCCTGCGATAAAAGAGCGTACAAACTTTGAGGATTATTATGAGTTCAGAAACCGTGTACCCTACATTAAGCCGCATCAGGTTCTGGCATTAAATCGCGGCGAACGGGAAAATGTGCTTTTTGTAAATCTGGAGCTCAACGAGGAACGCACACTCGAAAATATTGATGATGTGGTTATTACAAACGACCACTCCATCTTTACCACATGGCTGCAGGATGCGGTTGAAGATGCCTACAAACGGCTGTTGTTCCCTTCACTTGAACGTGAACTGAGAAATGAGCTAACCGCTGAGGCAGATCAGCACGCAATCGAAACTTTTGCTACAAACCTGAAAAATCTGCTGATGCAGCCACCACTTAAAAACCAGGTTGTAATGGGCATTGATCCCGCCTACAGAACAGGCTGCAAAGTTGCGATAGTTACCGAAACCGGCGAATACCTTGAAGGAAGTACCATCTATCCCACCCCTCCTCAAAATAAAATTGCTGAAAGCGCTGAGGTTGTAAACCGGTATATCGACAAGCACAAGGTGACTCTCATTGCCATCGGTAACGGCACGGGAAGCCGGGAGACGGAGATGTTTATCGCTGATGTGATTCAAAAGCGAAAAGAAGCCCATCCGGATAAAACGCTCAATTACCTGATCATCAGCGAAGCGGGAGCTTCTGTTTACTCGGCTTCTGCTGTAGCAAGAGAGGAGTTTCCTGATCTTGACGCAGCCCAGCGGGGTAATATTTCAATTGCCCGCAGAGTGCAGGATCCGCTCGCAGAGCTGGTAAAAATTGATCCAAAATCGATTGGTGTTGGCCTCTATCAGCATGATATCAATCAAAACCAACTATCAAAAAAGCTGGATGATGTTGTAGAAAGCTGCGTGAATGATGTTGGTGTGAATCTGAATACGGCAAGTGCCGAACTGCTCACACATATCTCCGGCCTCAGCCGAAATGTTGCCCGTAATATCATTGAATATCGCGATCAAAAAGGGCGTTTTACCAGCCGTGATGAGCTGAAAGCAATCACGGGTGTTGGTGATTTCCGATTTCAGCAGGCTGCAGGATTCTTGCGCATACCCGAAGGGCGTCATCCGCTTGATAATACTGCCATCCATCCGGAAAGCTACGAAGCAGCAGAGAAGCTCTGTAATCTGTTCGGTATTGATGTGGAAAATTTATCAAGCCAACAGAAAAAGATTGAATCACTCTTTGCCAACTCTGATAAAAATGAGATTGCTGAAAAAATTGGTGTGGGCGTGCCCACTCTTGAACTGATTATCGAAAATCTGCAAAAACCCGGACGCGATCCGCGCGAATCCCTTCCAAAACCACTGTTACGTCAAGATGTTTTAAAAATGGAAGATCTATCCCCCGGCATGAAGCTGGAAGGTACCGTTAGAAACGTAGTAGATTTCGGAGCTTTTGTGGATATAGGTGTAAAGCAGGATGGCTTGCTGCATATCTCGAATATGAGCAATACCGGTAAACGCGTTGAAAATCCTCATGATGAGGTTTCAGTTGGGGATATCATCAATGTCGAAATTACATCGATCGACAACGAGCGCGGACGGATTGGGTTGAAGGTGGTTTGAGTTTTAACAATTCGGATTAAACTGACCGCCAATACAACTTGCCCGCAATCCACCGGTAACTGTTACACTGCCGCCCTCGGGTCCCGTTGCTGAAAACTCAAATTCAGCCTCCACCAAACCACTCGAGTAGGATGTGATGTTTAAAGTACCCCCTGAATTCCCCATGGTTTCGTAAGCCGTAGCAGTGGCTACATCTGCAAACATGCCGCGAAATGGTGCACTGGCTCCCAGATTATACTCCCCAGTTGATATTGAAAAAGAATCTGAACCGAAATCCTGCCTGAATTCAAGCACGAAGGTAACATTCTCATTTGTATCAGGGTTGGCGCTGAACTCTACATCACTTACAAATAACTGAAATACCGTACCATCATCCCTCGGGTCCACTGTGTACCAGGCTTCCCCGCTATGCTCAGCATTTATGGCTCCGGTTACAGTAAAGGCCCCTTCCCCCTGATTTAAATCCGATCCATCGGGCCCGGCAGCATTATCCGAGCAAGAGATTAGAATCAATAGTGTAAGGATGATTGCGGGATATCTGTATATCTTTTTCATGGTTAAGTGTGATAAAAAGGTTTACAATTTTTTTGATTGAATACACGAAGGCATAAGAGCCATTATCAGCATCCAAATCCGGCGTCAGCGGTTAAACATTCCGCATTAAAAGCCCCGGTGACATTTATGCTTCCTTCCTCTTCAATCAGGTGAAGAGTCACATCAAAAACAACCTCTATACTTGTTGAGGTCATTGACACAATGGTAATCGCTCCACTGGAGCTGGGTGTGGATCCATAGGTAATGGTGTTATCTGAAACCACCCTGTTCGAATAGGTGGCAAGCATGCCAATATTATTAGACTCGCCTATTTGATAATCTCCCGTTTCCAATGAAAAGGGACCTTCGCCGCCAACCAGTCTGATTGCAAAATCAAAATCGCTCTCCTGTTCTGTAGCGAGCCCTAATTGATTTACGTGCAATGCGAGATTTAAAAATTCTCCATCATTATTTCTGAGGCCAACATATTGGGAAATGCCCTGGTGCTCTTCCTGGATGTCTCCTGAAACGGTTATGATGCCCTCACCCGGTGTAACATCGGAATCGTCTGTTCCTGTTGTGCTGTCTGAACAGGCAATTATACTTATTGTCATGATGAATAGAAGTAAATATCTCATAGCTTATATTTTGTAATTGATTTATAATGATTTATGTCGTGTTGTTATTAACTACGAATTAATTATACCAATCAGCTCAAATTTCATAAAACAATTCATTATCAATTTCTTAATGGTTTTTCATCTTTTTAATTCCATTAATTACTGTTGTGTTAATTTTAGGTTATTTTTGATTGGCAATTTTCGAATGAAAAACAGCGTATAAACCAAAATGCTAAATGATAATCCATCACAAGTTGAATTTGCAGAAAGTTTGATTGAATCATTAACAAGAAAAATTGTATGCATCAAAGTTGGCGGAAATGCACTAACGGATGTTGTCGTTAAGGAGCAAATTGTTTATCAGATTGCAGAACTCATCAAACTGAATGTAAAGCCTGTATTGGTACATGGCGGTGGTATTGAAATTAAAAATCTCCTTAATGATATAGGCGTGAAGTCTGAATTTATCGGCGGCCACAGAAAAACGGATGCTGTATCTATTAAATTTATTGAAATGGCATTAAGCGGTGGTGTTAATAAGGAGTTGGTGAGTTTACTAACTAAGGCTGGCATAAAATCGGTAGGCCTCTCCGGAAAAGATGCCCAAATGGTAATTGCTGAAAAGCGGGTTCACAAAGAAACCATTAACGGTGAAGAAATCACTGCTGACCTTGGTTTTGTTGGTGATGTGATCGAAACAGATACAAGCCTGCTCAATACATTAATGGATTCAGGCATTGTGCCTGTGATCTCACCTATTTCAGCCGGAAGTAATGGTGAAACATTTAACG
This sequence comes from Balneolaceae bacterium, assembly GCA_007134085.1. Lineage (GTDB taxonomy): Bacteria > Bacteroidota > Rhodothermia > Balneolales > Balneolaceae > Rhodohalobacter. The sequence goes on along the minus strand of SLLL01000164.1, from coordinate 5,577 downwards.
TAAACGCCGATATGTTTGCCGGGCATTTGGCCGGGGCATTGAATGCTGAAAAATTTGTCGCACTTACAAACATAGATGGATTGCTTGAAAATCTTAAAAATCCAGCCTCACTCATTCACCACCTTACCATGGATGAGGCTAAAGGTTTATTTGGCACAGTAATTAATGGTGGAATGATTCCAAAAATTGAGGCTTGCTTTACAGCTTTAGATCAGGGTGTTAAATCAGCACATATCATCAACGGCACAAAAAAAGGCACACTATTGCGTATCTTACTTTCTGATGAACCAATTGGCACAACCATTACCCCTTAACAGAAATTCTTTAATTACACACTAAACGATGTCAGCAAATATCACAGGCAAATTATTTAAAACCGTTAAAACAGTATTTGGTAAGCAGCCGGCAAAGAAAAAAGCCGATAAATACCACTTTGACCTCTACGGGCGCTACCCCATCGCTTTGGTGAAAGGAAAGGGTTCAAAAGTATGGGATGATGAAAGAAACGAATACATCGATGCCCTTGCAGGTATTGCGGTAAACAGCCTGGGGCATTGCCATCCCCGCATTGTAAAAACAATACAGAAGCAGGCTGAGAGACTAATGCATGTTTCCAACTTCTACTACAATGAGCCTCAAAGTGATCTTGCAGAAAAACTTGTGAAACTGTCAGGGTTAGGCCGGGTATTTTTCTGTAATACAGGTGCAGAGGCGGTTGAAGGTTCCATAAAACTTGCCAGAAAATATGCGTTCAATAAGGGTAAAACGGGGACCATCATTTCCATGGACAACTCATTTCACGGGCGTACACTTGGCACAATAGCTCTTGGGAAGGATAAGTATCAGGCAGGCTTTCACCCCATGCCTTCCGGATTTAAACGAGTTCCTTTTAATGACGTTAAAGCATTGCAAGAGAGTGTGAACGAGGAAACCATTGGAATTATTCTTGAACCAATTCAGGGAGAAGGCGGTATCGTAGCAGCTTCACCTGAATACATGAAAACCGCTAGTAATCTGTGTGACAAATTCGATATTCCCCTCATTTTTGATGAGGTTCAATGCGGCATTGCCCGTACCGGGAAAATGTTTGCTTATCAGCATTACGGTGTTGAGCCCGATATTCTTGCACTTGCCAAAGCGTTAGGTTCAGGATTTCCAATCGGTGCTGTTGTGGCAAAAGAGAACGTAGCCAAAGCTTTGGAACATGGTAATCATGGCACCACATATGGGGGTAATCCACTTGCTTGTGCTGTTGCACTTGAAACCCTCAATGTGATGGAAGACGAAAATATTTGCGAAATGGCACGGGTTCGGGGAGATTATTTGATGACCCGAATCAAAGATATCTCCACCAACTGGAAAGCGATCAAAGAAGTACGAGGAAAAGGCTTAATGATTGGAGTTGAGCTTGCATTTCCCGGTGCAGAAGTAGTAAAAGAGATGCTGAATCGCGGGGTGCTTTCTAATTGCGCATCGAATAATGTGATCAGAATTGTGCCACCACTTATCATTACGAAAGATGAAATAGACAAAGTGGTTGATGTACTTGTAGAATCTATTAAAGTTGTGGAGAAGAATGCCTAAACATAAAGTAGGAATTATAGGCGCAACAGGTTATACAGGGTCTGAATTGGTTCGATTGCTCTCTCAGCATCCCGATGTAACCATTGAATTTATAACCAGCGAAAGCCATGCCGGCGATAAAATTCAGAAAATTCATCCGCATCTCCTCGATATCATAGATATAGAGCTGATTTCCGTTAAGGATATTGATAATTACTCACCTGATGTTGTATTTCTCGCACTTCCGCATGGTGTCTCGATGAGTTTCCTGAAAGAGCATGGCCTTGAGAAGTTTGCCATCATTGACCTTTCAGGTGATTTTCGTTTTTCTTCACGGGGAATTTATGAGGAGTGGTACAAAAAAAATCATGTTGCACCGGACTATATGGAGCAATCGGTATATGGTTTACCGGAGCTGTTCAGACATTCCATTAGAAATGCGAGGCTTGTAGCCAATCCCGGCTGTTACCCCACTTCTGCCATTTTACCACTGGCACCTCTCATCAAAAATAATCTCATCCACCCCTCTTCTATTGTAATTGATGCAAAGAGTGGAGTTACAGGTGCAGGTGCTAAACCCAAACAAGGGCTTCATTTCCCTGATGTTTTTGGAAATTTCTCAGCATATTCGCTTGTACGGCATCGCCATACACCAGAGATTGAGAATATCCTCCAAAAATTTACAGGGTATTCAACGGAGGTACTTTTCACCCCGCATTTGCTCCCTATAGACCGTGGAATATTGACCACTACTTACAGCACTCCCAAAAAGCCTGTAAACAAAGATCTTGTAGAAGAACTGTTCCATTCCGTGTATGAGAAAGAGCATTTTGTCCGCGTATTTGATCAGCCGCCATCCTTAAAAAACATCCGGGGGTCGAACTATTGTGATATTTATGCCACCTACGATGAGCGCACCAACAAAGTAATCACAGTATCAACCATAGATAATCTGGTAAAAGGAGCTGCTGGCCAGGCGGTACAGAACATGAACATTATGTTTGGATTAATTGAATCAACCGGGCTAAAGCATATTCCGCTTAATCCGTAGTTAAAACAGATTCATTTGAATAGTTTTTAAATTTAGTGAGTTATTTATTGATCAAATTACTTATAATCAGTCAGGTTATGATACATCATACTTCTCACATATCAACCAACTCCTGTATACGCAGGCTCCGCCGCATCAATTTGCGCCCGGCCGGCTTTCCCACCCCTCCCGGCAGGCTGGTATAAAACACTCTTTATTGAGGCGATTCCTCTAAGTTCGTCTCATAAATTATCCGCTTATAAAATTTTTTCATCACTCAAACAAGATTTTTGAATACAAATGTTAAATAATATCACACACGTACGGGGATTTAAATGCTGGGGTGCCCACATGGGTATCAAATCCAAAAGACGAGACATTGCTCTCATTTACTCTGAAGTTCCGGCATCAGCTGCAGCTGTTTTTACGAAAAATGTGGTATGTGCAGAGCCGATTAAAATCAGCCGTGAGCATATTAAAGATGGCATAGCCCAGGCGTTTATCGTGAACTCCGGCAATGCCAACGCCTGCACAGGCAAACAGGGTTGGGAAGGCGCTGTAGCTATGGCTGATACTACTGCAGCAGAACTCAATATTGCCAAGACCAATGTGATTGTATCATCAACCGGCATTATTGGTGAGCCCTTCCCTACTGAAAAAGTGATAAAGGGAATCAAAGAGTGTGTTTCAAAACTATCGAACCGGGAAATTGCAGGCTCTCTTACGGCCAACGCCATCTTAACAACCGATACATTTGCTAAAGAGGGGTTTACATCTTTCTCGATTGATGATATTCAGATCAACATGGGCGGAGTTGCCAAAGGCTCAGGGATGATTCACCCAAATATGGGCACTATGCTCGCATTTATTGTATGCGACATCGCAATTACACCAAAATTGCTGGATGAAGCCCTTCGTAAAGCAGTGGACAAATCGTTCAATATGATTACCGTTGATGGTGATACCTCCACCAACGATATGGTGGCCATTATGTGTAACGGCAGAGCCGGCAATAAAGAGATAACCAGAAAGGATGCACGCTACAATCTCTTTTTGGCTAATCTCGAAAAACTCTGTACACACCTTGCCAAATTAATTATCTCAGATGGCGAGGGATCTACGAAGCTGATTGAATATCGAACAAAAGGCGCTAAAAAAGAGGCCGATGCCCGGCAAGTTGTACGTACAGTTTCGAATTCAAATCTCGTTAAAACAGCAATTTTTGGATCTGACCCCAACTGGGGGCGAATCATTGCTGCTGCAGGACGTTCCGGAATTGATTTTAACCCCGACCATGTGGATCTCTACATTGGCACTGAACTCGGCAAAATGCATGAAGTAGTAAAACAGGGCCAGCCTGTGCCTTCCATCAGAGAACAACTGAAAAAAGTAATGACTTCATCAACCATTATTATTCTGATTGATTTGAATATGGGCGATGGAGAAGCTGTTGGCTGGGGTTCTGACTTTTCGTATGAATATGTTCGTATCAATGCGGAATACACAACGTGAGTTAACAAGCAGTAACCATAAGAGCTTATCTAATGAACCATTACTTAATCGAATGTAATCGATTCTGTAATGGAGGTAAGCTCTTCCACATTCTCATCTGTTATTTGAAAGTGAAATGTTGCACGTATGGTTTTTGCTCCAAATTGAACCATTCGTATGCCTTTGCTTTCAAATGTATCAAGTACCTGCTTAACAGATGCATTCACCACATCAAACAACACAATATTTGTGTGAACAGAAGTTTTATCAATAGTGAATTCAGAATTACGGGAAACGGCCTCTGAGAAGCGTTTGGCATTTTGATGATCGCTTTCAAGCAGCGGCCAGTGATGTTCTACACCATATTCAGCCGCAGCAGCAAGTAACCCTACCTGACGCATACCACCGCCAAGCATTTTCCGCATTCTTCTGGCTTTTTTGATCATCTCGCCACTCGCCAGCATCATTGAACCCACAGGGGCACCAAGCCCCTTACTGAAACAGATTGAGATGGTATCTGCAATGCTTCCAAAAAATTCGGGTTCAATCCCCGAAGCGGCCATTGCATTCCAAATTCGCGCGCCATCTAGATGCACGAACAGGCCGTGCTCATCAGCAAGGTTACTAATCTCGATCAGCTCTTCTATGGAATAGAAATCACCACCGCCTTTATTTGTAGTATTTTCGAGGGCAATCACTCTCGTGTGAGGGTCCCAATCATTTTTTGGGCGAATTGCCGGCTCAATCAGTTCTCTGCTTAGTTTGCCGTTTTTGCCATTCAATGGCCTTAACTGAACAGATGAGAGATGAGCAGCTGCGCCAGTTTCGTAATTGAATACATGCCCAAGCTCATCAATAATCACCTCGTCTCCCGTTGAAGTGAGTACATTTAGGCACAATTGATTGCTCATGGTTCCGCTTGGTACAAACAACCCGGCTTCCATACCAAAAAGATTGGCCATTTTTTTTTCAAACCGGTTAACCGTGGGGTCTTCACCAAACACATCATCCCCCACTTTGGCACTCATCATTGCTTGTAGCATTCCCTCAGTGGGGGTTGTAACAGTATCACTTCGAAGATCTATCATTTACATAGATGATTTTTTTGAGATATAGAATTTATTCAGCTCTATGTTGAATTTAATGAATGCTTTATTGCCACTGAGGCACGGAAAAGCACGGAATATTCAGTGTATTTCCGTTCCTCCGTGGCAACATTTCGCAGTCTCTAAAAGAGCAACACTCTTTAATAATTTCTGATGTTGAATTCAGGAAACTTAATAACTAAAAAATCCTTCACCGGTTTTATCGCCAAGTTTTCCCGCATCCACCATTTTTACAAGAAGCGGGCAAGGCCGGTACTTTGGATCCTTGAACCCTTCATAAAGAACGTTCAGAATATCGAGGCAAACATCAAGCCCGATAAAGTCAGCCAACCGCAGCGGGCCCATCGGGTGGGCCATTCCTAACTTCATCACATCATCCACAGCTTT
>SLLL01000150.1 GCA_007134085.1 Balneolaceae bacterium | reverse complement strand
TTTTTTTTTCGTCTGCTTAATCATCATCATCGAGTAGTTCAAGTGAAGCATTTAATCCACGGTTTGATGCATAGTCTACCGTAACCCTTGCCCCGGCACATAGGCTGCCGCCATTTGGTACTGGCCCGAAGAAACAGAGTTGCGTACTGCATCCAACATTACAATTTCCGATATATCCTGAAACCTGGCCAGTTGCCACTCCACTAAGCACCCAGCGATTGTTTGCATAGTTGCCGGAAAAAGATCCCTGGGCAGTAGCGTGAGCACCGCCAATATCACCAAGCCCTGCAACACTTACGCTGCCGCCACCGGCCCAGTCACTGCCGATGAAGAATCCAAATGTATTCCCAATTGGGTCGAAATTTACCTGACATTGCGTTCGGTTATAAAGATAACCGCAGCCCGTTATGGCACCCAACAGGAATGAGGCACACACCTGCTCGTGCCTTTGTATGCCAAAAACACTCTCTACATCCAGGTGGAATCCTGTAATTGTACCATTACGGATAAATTGGTTATCTACGAAGTTGGTATAATAAACGTAATCGGTTCCTGCGCCGGCCGGTACCTGCCATGCAGCCAGAATATTTGCATTTGCATTGAAAATGTCGATCATCTGAGCCCGGAAGCGAGCTGCCACCATCCAATACGGGTCATCCCCGCCACTTAAAACAATTCTTGACCTACCGGTTGCCTGAATGTTTACATCCTGCAACTGATCCATCTCCAGCCTTGCCTCTATATCGAACAGGCTTCCTGGCAAATCTATGATTAAATCGGCCTCAGCAATCTGCTGATCCAAAACTGTGAGTGCCGTGTACCCTGTTATTACCGGGCCGGGTGAAACTGTTACCCAAAACGGCTCAAGTGCCAATACACTTTCTGTGCCGGGAGCCACCGTAACAGCGCCACTCAGGGTTACCGACAGGCCTCCGGTTGCATCACTTATTTGAAAGCCCCCACCAATGGATGTAATTGCTACCGAACCAAGAAATACAGGTGGCAAGCCGGTTTGGATATTTGCCCCCAGTGTAATCATATCATTCTCATTCAGGTAGTAGAAGTTTATGGCCGCACTGAACGGTGAATTTGCGAGGTTCATCATTCCGCTGCCCCTAAAGCCCTGCTCTTCTGCTGTATTGATAAACTCTATACCCACAGCAGCTTCACCTACAGCTCCAATGCTAAACCCAAGATTTATCTGATCTACCGTTACTCCACCACCCTGTCGGTAGGTTAATCCGCCTGCCTGCGCCCGGATAAACGGAATACCGTATAATCTGAACTGTCCGTTAACTTTTACGTGCGGTTCACCAATGTTACTGAACCTGACAGCATTCAGCCTGAAATCTGCAATACTTGCGAAGTTCACATAGAGATCAGGAGCTACTGTGATGCTAAAATCACCATCCGTTCTTACAATAAAGTCAGGAATAACTATCTCCTCATCGATCAGGTCGGGTAATCTGAGTAAAACACCTCCTTTTAAGAAGTAAACGTCTTCATCTTCTACCTTACCAAAAGTAATTGGCTTATTACTCATGGTTCTGATGTTTACAATATCATATAGATCTATCCCACCACCGGGAAATTGAAATACCCCTCCAAATAATCTTTCTGAGGAAATGTTGAGATCAGAAAAAGTGGCCTGAGCCTGAGCTGTGTTTGGCATATAGAGGCTAACCTTGCCCCCTAAATTAAATCCTGTTTCTGATAAGTATCCGGCTTCAATCTCAAAGCTCCAGTTAGAGAGTTGAACTGTTGGATTTTGGCCAAGCCTAATACTCGCGCTACGAACGGTACCATCAGTTCCAATCCAAAGCTCCTGCAATTGCAGCCCAACAGTATCCAGCATAGGGATGTTAGCAATTGACACACTGCCTCTAAAATGGATACCATTCATCCTCACCATGCTTTCAGAAAGTGAAATATGCATCGGGAAACCATAAATACTAAAACCGGTGCTTGCGGAGAAGATATTCAGTTCAAAATCTGCGACCTCGTCGGGATGAGGAAAGCTCCCATCGCTGGTAATCAATACAACATGGTTTTCATCACCCTCGTCATCCGGCAAAATCTGTTCATCTTCATCAAGTAGTATCTCTGCATCAGGCAATCGTAAATAGTGTACTACACCTGCCTCTACCTCCCAGCCAAGTGCAGAGCGAAAAGCTCCTGTATAATCAATCTGTACCTCCCCTGCAATGATTCCCATTTGGTGAGGCTGTGATCGCCCACGCACTTCCAGCCCATTGTTATTTATTAGCTTCACATTCAGATACCCGAATAACCTGCCACGTATCTCTGTTACGATGGTTTCTACCGTTTCTTCAACCGGTTTTAACTCACCATTTTCCACATAAACATTTACATCATAGAATGGGATACGCATACCTTCTGGCAGAGAAAAAAGTTCGTTTGATTGTATCCCGACAAATGCACCTGAAATTGTTGTGTCTTGGCCAATCTCAAGATAATCTACCTCAATCTCAAAGCCCAGTAACGTTGTGATATCGAATGGTGATTCTGTGAAGTCGAAGTTTACTTCCCCTGTTTCACCTACATCATAATTTCTTGTCTGTGAATCCCCGATAAATCCTGTTTTCGAAGCAACCAACGTCCACTCACCATCAGGAATACCTGCAATCAGATAGCTTCCATCGGAAGCGGTAGTTGTGGTAATATCTTCCCTGCCCTCCACTCTGATTCTTGCACCTTCAACAGGCTCACCTGCTGCCGTTACAATTCCCTGAGCTGCTGCCCCTGCTTCGAGCAAAATGGTTGCGTATGTAATCTCACCATTATCAGTCACAGTAACTTCAGTTGCGGCCGGCACAATCAGTACACCTTCCGCCGCTTTTGCCCGAACCGGAACCGTGCCACCGGGTGATTCATCAAAATAGATAATACCCTCTTCGTTGGTAACCCCTGCCAAGCCATCTTCGCCAACTTCTACCGTAATATCTGAAAGCGGCATTTGAGAATCTGCTGCAAGCACGGTTACCTCCAACCTGCCCACTGCCTTGCTCATAAAAATATCGCCGAGGTCTTCAATCACTTCTGACACGGAGGCATCTTCCCCTAAAAGATTGTTGAAATAGGCAGCCATTGAGTCGAACTGGCCCTGCGAAACATTTAGATTTTGATTACTAATTACCGTTTGAGCAGCAGTATTCGTTAGGCCATGGTTACTTTGTGTATCTCCGGTAAACCCAAGGCTGACGGGATTGAATGTACCTGCTGCCTGCTGATTGATAGTGAACGATTGCGTACTGTTGATGGAGTTAGCCCACTGCCCTACAGCCCCAGCAGCCACGATGCCGGATGAAGCCGACCAATCCACAGTATCGGAAAGATCACTTTCATCGAGCGTGATGGTTATCGTAGTATCAACATCAGTATGGCCGATCTTTCGTATCTGAAGCTGATGAGTGCCGGCAGTGTTTGCTGTTACAAAACGGCCATGCGAATCACTCTGAACCGGTGTGCCGCCTTCCGCCCATCTCACCGTTGCATTTGCAACCGGTGTATCATTATCACTTACAATTCTCCCAACTACGGTTACAAGGGATGCGTCCAGCAGAATCGGGTCGCGGGTAACTTTTACCCCGGGTTGGCTGAGGGAAATCTCCTCGGTGTAGGTGGCAAATCTGGATCCGGAAATTCGCAGCAGGTAGTCTTCGTCTTTCGGCTCAATATCTGAAATGGAGAAGCGGCCATCATTGTCTGTTACCGTTGCGTAAACATCGTTATCTGAATCCGGCGATATTAAAGCAACCGGCACATTAGCCGCCGGAGACTGCGTATCGCGGCGGAGTACCCTGCCCTCCACAATTGGATTTGCGCGGTTTATCTCAAATGTCTGCTCAATAATTACAATCTCTCCCGGCAATATGGATGGACGAGCTGAAAAAGGCATGATCCTGCTGCTATATCCCGGGGCAGAAATTCGCAAAAAGTAACGGTCATTGAATCCGCTTTGCCGGGTGAAGAGTTTCGTTACCTGCCTTCCGCTCCCTGCCTCAGCTACTTTCACAAGTGTTGAACCGTTAAAACTCTCTTCTTCCTCCGAATCTGAGACATCGGGGAAGCCTTCCGATCGCAAAGCGGGGTGTTGCCTGTAAAACCGGTTCTCTCTGAATACCTCAACTGTTGCATCAGATATTTCAACATTGGTTTCGGAGTCGAGTACGGTTGCATCGAGCCGGAAAGTTAATGCCGTACCTGCAATTGCTCCCACATCATAATTTCTGGCAGACGATGTACTCACCGCGATGGTTTTATCATCAGGAAAATCGGCGTATGGCGACGTTACTTCAATCTCAATTTCTGTGTGAGCAACCTGAACTGATTGAAAATCTCTCGCCTGAACGGATGCCGCAATATCTCCCGGTGAAGGGCGCTGAAACCTTCCTGCAGGCAGTCCCGATGAAGCGGGTTGGCCCGTAGCTCTTTGCTGAAACTGTGCCAGCTCGGACGGAGCGAATGTAAGCACAAAATTACCCTCATGATTTGAGTAGGTTGTTGCCAGAACATGCCGGGTTCCGTCCGGCTTTACATATACAGCCCTTACCCTCGCTTTTTCATAAGGAAGGCTTGGCATATTAGTAAGCATGTTATTCACCTGCGTTGTTACTTCTGCCGGTTCCTGCGAAATATTGCCAACCCGAATAGAATTTGTACGGCCGCCACCGGAAACCGGAACAACCGCATTTTCGGTGAGTGCACCACCTGTTGTTGTGAGTGAACCGCTCTGCCTGAAATTCGTATTCCCGGTATGCAGAGTCTGGCCTTCCAGCGATGCGATATCCGGCTGGTAGTTCGGGTCGTTGATTGAAGCAATCAATGAAGGGTTCGAAATTGCACCCAATCCGGCAGCGGTTGTGGGGATTACGGGCATAGAACTGAGATGCCCTTCTGTTGCACTGTATTTCCACGAAACATTCCCGCTGATTCTGGTAACCGGAATATTTTCAGTTATTGGATCAGGATCAAAATCGGGGTCACCCGGAGGCTGAACACCCGTAAATGGTTCTTCATCAGGCACGGTTCCAAACGTAAAAACGTGGATCTCACTTCTGCCATCGTTTTTTAGCGGAATCTCACCATTCACATCACGGGCAGTTATTTGCCAGACGTAACTCCGCCCAAGCTCGAGCGGTAAATTATCGGCCGTGTAGGGAAAGAGGTTGTTACTTCGGGTAACACGGGCGTGCTCCCTGTTGCTTAGCATGGCATCGCCTGGATTTTGGCCATCATGCAGCTCAACCATCAAAAATTCGTACTCGAATGACGATCCCGGTGGGCCCATAACGGGTGACCATGAAAAAACCGGTACGGCCATAGATTCGGCAAGAACCGTGTTATTGAATGGTGCAATCAAAATTGGCGGCTGCGGATAGATAACCGTGAATGCACTAAAACCCGGAGCTCCCAATGGTGCATTGTTCGATGCAAGAAGTGGTTCAATAGTGAGCGTATAGTTCCCCTCATTAAAAGAACCGGTTTGATATGCCTGCCGTATCCGGTTTGAAGGTAAATTATTCAGAATATCTGCCACTGTTGCCTGGAAAAAAACCTCCTGTGGAAAAGGGGTAAGATTGTTAAAGCCAGGGTTTAATTGCCTTGGGTCTGACGTTTCATCAACCAACACATCTCCTGCAAGCAGTAATCGCACTCGGAATCTTACATTTACAGAATTACTTCCCGTAACATTTGCAGAAACCATGTAGTTACCGTTGAAAACATTTCGCTCAAAATCACTGATGAACGGCGAGGGTAAAATCGGGGGAATACCGGTTACGGTAACCTGAACAGTTGATTGGGCAATGCTGATCTGAGCTCCAATAGAGAGTGAAAAGATCATCAACATCAGAAGTGAGAAAATGTGTACGCTTCCCTTTATTTTATTCATGTTTTGTCGCTTCATATCACCTTGTTTTAAAATCGTTGCTGAAACTGAAACCGGCCTTCAAGCTCAGAAAAGCCCTGCCCGTCTCCCTGTATGATGGAATTATTCTGGGTTCGCAAATTCAGCTGAAAACTTGTTGAGGATGTGACCCTGTATGATGCCGTAAAACTGCCGTTAAGCTGAGAATTTTCAGTAACAATGGTATCAAAAGCAGATTCACTCTCTACGGTATTGAAATTGGCCGTCATTGTAAGATTTGTATTGAGCCGCCCCTCAAGAAAAGCATACCCACCGCCCAATGACGCACCGATTGTGGTGAAGGTGCTTCCGGGTGATTCGCCCGTAACATAATTCACTGAGCTGTTTACCGATATTCCCGATGTAAATGACACCGCATGGCTTACTGTGCCGGTTATTGTGTGCGACTCGTCAAGCATGGCACCATCAGCCGTAGGGTAGCTCACATCAATTTCCTGATAAATACCGGATACCGTTATATTTTGCGTGGCATTATTCCCCATAATTACAAGGCTTGGAAACAACTGATAAATATGCGATATCTGCTCATGATCGCGTTGGCCACTTTCACTTTCAGACGTTTCTGAATACGCCTCAAAGCGTGAGTAACCACCACCCAGGGTAAATGTATCTGTTATCCGTGCAATAGTATTTACGCCAATATTATTTCGTTTTTGTGTGGAGAGGCGGTGCCCAAGCAGGTTATCCTCGCTCAGGGAAAGAGTTCCGTCTATGGAGAGCCTTCCGCTTAGCAGGTTAAACCGCGGTTGAAGAGATATTGTCTGCTGATCATCCCGTAACTGCCTGAGGCCGATACTTTCGAAGCCCGGCATGATTCGCTCAAACTCGGCACGCATGGAAAAATAGTCGATATTTAGCATAGTATGGGCTTTGCCGGCATACGTTACACGGGTACTGTTTCTTGGTGAAAACAGATCCACAACAAATCCCGGCACACCTGCTTCATCAACCGTGAGCAGCGGGCTGTTTAAATCTCTTGTATATGCAGAAACTGTGGTTTCTGCACCAATTTTAAATGCCTCTTCAAAAAACGAAAGTTGGAATTTTGGAGTAAGGCCATAATTTTCAGCGGCGAGAATCTGCGAGCCTACCAGGCCTTCTCTGAGCGATGCCCGAAGTGAATCTGAAAATGAACTCTGGAGGTCGCGGCCGTAAAACCCGGAAAGCCCGAAGTTGTTTGTTGATGGATTCCCCGCTCCAAATGCAAAAGCATACAGCCATCGCTCATAGGCGAGTTGGCGAGGGCGTTCATCCTCAATCTCAGTTACCGCCCGGTTTATACGCCCAAAGCTTAGGTTCAGAAAAATATTACCGGGTGTAAGCCGCAATTCGCCGCCACGAATTTGTGTGCCTCGAACCCCAAACTCCGAGTAGGCCGGGGTTACATCACCCGCAGAAAGTGCAATCCATCGCCAGCTTCCGTTAAATGCTATCCGGTTCATGTTCTGGCGGAAGCGGTTGTCATCTGTGTTGTAGTAGATATCAAGTCCCGAACTAAACCCTAAAACTGAGTACTGAACATTGCCCTCGAGAATGCCTCCATAAGGCTCTCTTCGTTGATTGTCGCTGGAAGTAGTATAGGCATGAGTTTGCAGGCGGATGTTGCCATCAAGTGTGTATGCTTCAATATCTGTATCGCCGATTGTCTGGGCATTCACTCCGATTGCCAGGGCAAGAAAGAATCCAAGCTGCAGGGCTACTATAGAGTTTCTATAGCTCAGGGTCATGTTGAAAGCTGTTAGGTTATAGCTGATTGTAGATTAATCACGGATTTTCTTATAAAAACAGCTCACCATGATTTGCATAATTTTTGGATACTTTATGATCATTGGTCATTTCACTGCTTGTTATTAGTTCCCTTTGCAACACCGAGGGACGGGACAGTGAAAAAAACCTTACCCCACAGTTAGTATTCTTTGTTAATCATCTCGTTTTTTACACAATTCAGTATTGCCAGCTCCCTGCCTCAGGGGCAGGTTGCCGCAGCGATGAATTCACCCTCAAATGCCTCGGTGTGAAACATCATGGCAGTCATGGTTCCGGTGGCTGTGGCCTGCTCTCCCACAACGCGGATTACCGGGCTGGCACCCCCACCGTGGTCCCACTGGACGGCACCATTGCGCGGGCGTTCATGCTGAATCATCGAGCTATGCCACATAGCAGGATCGCCTTCGTTTTCCTGAGGCAACCGCTGTGCGAACTGCACGAGTTCATCTTCCCAGTTCCACCCGATGTTGTCACCGATCTGGCGGTCGATATATAGCAAGTGGCCTGCGCCTTCGGTGTCGCCAGTAGCATCTACTCGAAAGCGCTGCGCACCGGGCTCGTCGCGAATGGTGCACACAACTTCAGTGAATTCGAAGCGATGGCCTTCAATTTCGAAATAGGCCGTGCCCGGATCAGCAGGTGTAATTTCCTCATGTAAAGAAGGTGCATAGAGCTCATCGAGGAAGTCGCCAGCAGCCTGATCTTCATCTTCCATAGAAGAGGTACCACATGCTGCAACGAATAGCATTATCAGGAATAAAAAACTGCAATTTATATTTTTCATGAATTTAGTTTTTGTTTAAGAATTCTCTTTTGTGATAGCATTCAACCTAATTACTATTGGTACCAAGCTAATCATCCAGAACCGCGCGAAACTCCCCCGTAACAGTAAGCGGATCAATGGGATTTAAGTTAGTATCGGCTCCGCGAGATGCTGTAAATTCAAAACTTCCTGTAATCACATTATTGGAAACGGATTCAATAACCAGCACACCGGTAGCTCCGGCTACATCAGAGATGTAATGGTGATCTCCAAAAAAACTGCCTCCCAACCGGCGGTTTACATAGTCTGCGCGAAAATCCTCACTATCAAGATTACCAATGGTGTAGGTACCGGGAGATGGAACTGATACACCCCCGTCGAGATCGATTCTGGTTATATCCACATCGAAATTATCGTTATCCTGCCCGCCCAGCAAAATAGTAAATTCAATATTTGAATTGACGTAACGAGCCGCACCCGCGTGCTCATCATTCACCGAACCGGTAACGGTTATTGCAGACCTGCCAACACCAATGCCATTTTCGTCTAAATCAGGCCCGTTGGCACTATCGGAACATGCATTTCCGATTGCTATTATTAAAAACAGAAAAAAAGTGAGTTTGATTTTTTTCATTTTGTCCATCAATTCTACTTAATGTTAATTTTTTGAGCTTGATGTTGAGGTTTTCAAACATCCGCCCCACAACAAAAATCTAAACCCTTGGAAAAAACCTGATCAGATAAAATTTGACCTCTTTTTAACTGAACATGGAGTATTATCAACACCGAATACTAAACCGTACCGGCTTCTTTAAACTTTCAACATCATCCTGATTGATATTGCGAGGATGGATAAACATATCTGCGCTTATACCACCATCATTTACCTGTACATCACCCTCGGTAGTTAGCCAGTGATTGTAGTAACGCCTTGTTACTGGGCCACCCGGCTCTTCTATCAGGTTAACAAACAAATAGTAGTTGTATCCTTCAGAGCCTACATTGGCTCGCTGGTCAATATCAATGGATATGCCCGAATCTCCTGTATCTGCCTGCCAGCGGGTTTCGCTGAGCCTGCAGTTTGCCCATTCTATTTCGTGTGAGGCACCTTCAAACTCTATAAAACCCTTATCATCAGAAGCAGATGTGCTTTCAACAGTTCTTGTTTCACTCTCTCCATTGCTGCAGGCAGTAAGTGTTAATACGGCCAGAAAGATTGTCAGATATTTTACTGTTTTCATAGATGCAGTACGTTTGTTTATGTGAATTTTTGGCTTTGTTCACATAAACACGAAAAAGGATGATAAATAGGGTCATGTTCGAGGGGCTAATTCTCACCACAGGTTATAATTAGCTTGTATATTGGGAATGACTGTAATTCTATAAAAGAATTATATCAGAAATTGGCCAGCCTACCGAAAGCTGGAGATTACATATAGAGATAAGGTTTCCAGTTTTCCTGAACGCCGCCATTCAGGTTTCTGAAAAAAGTAATATGTATCGGGCGATACGGCTTGGTTTTAAGCGGCATACCGGCTTCCTCAGGGGTTCTGTTCCCCTTTCTTACGTTACAGCGGTTGCAGGCTGTAACAAGGTTTTCCCAACTGTCGCGCCCACCCCTGCTTCTTGGCATTACATGATCTATTGTAAGATCATTTTTTATTCCACAATATTGGCATGTATGATGGTCTCTCTTCATAATATTTCTTCTGGAGAGCACAATTCTGGCATAAGGCAGACGGATATATCTTCTCAGGCGAATAACGGAGGGATAGGAATACTCATCATCAACCGTGCGGATAACCTTATCGGGGGCATCATGTAATAGCTCTGCTTTTTCCAGAAAAACCAGTTTTACCGACCTCTGTACAGAGCAGATACTTATTGGTTGATAATCCTGATTTAAAACCAGTACGCCAGAGTTCATAGCCTTATGATATTTATATCTTAATACTTCTTGTACGCCCATTCAGCGCTTAAAAAGAATCTACGTAGTATGAGCTATTTTATTCTAAATTTCAACCAAATTTAAGCCCTAACCGCTCCATAGAATTTCTCATTAGCCAAAGTAAACGTGCAGAACCTGTTATTGTGAACTATCCGGGCAGATAATTATGTATTTATAGTGAAATAACTGGATTATTTCGTTAATTACCTGCTCAACTTATTTTTATGTACATAAAAAAATACCATATCGGCTTAACGCATTGGGGGTATAAAGAGTGGACGAATAACTTTTTCTCCCACGATGCAAAACCTGATCAATTTCTGCAGCAGTATGCATCGGTGTTTAATTCTGTTGAAGGGAACACTACGTTTTACAGAGTGCCCACAGCCGAAACGGTTCTAAGATGGGGAGATCAGGTACCTGATGATTTTAAATTCTGTTTTAAATTCCCGCAAAGTATTACGCATTACAAGCGGCTTAAGGATGTGCATGATGATGTGCTCTCATTTCTGGAACTCTTCAACCCAATACGCACCAAGCTGGGCCCGTTTCATATTCAGCTAAGCTCGCAGTTCTCTTTCAACGAATTTGAAAAGCTCGAAAACCTAATTGAGCTGCTTCCTAACCATTTTAGTTACGCCTTAGAGCTTCGCCATCCCGATTATTTTGATAAGAGCAAGAAAGAGCATCATCTAACCTCACTACTGAAAAGTTATGGGATAAACCGGGTTGTGTTTGACACGCGCAAGCTTCACTCAATATCAACAGGGGATGCATCCATCAAAGAGGCTCAGCGCAAAAAACCAAAAACTCCGATTCGCTTTCACTCTACAGGAGTGCATCCTTTTATTCGTTTTGTAGGAGCAAACTATGTGCTGAACAACGAAGCCTATTTAAAGGAGTGGGCTATAATTATTGCTGACTGGGTTAAAGATACCAAGCACCCTTACATGTTTATACACGCACCCGATACGTTTCATGCACCAGCGTTAGCCAGGTATTTCCATGAAGAACTCTCAAGATTGATTGACGTTTCACCGATGCCGGAATGGCCGGCAGAAAGGGAAAACAAACAGCTCGGCCTGTTTTAGCCCAAATTGCAGTTATTCTTTTCTGTTAATGCGTCTAAAGGAATTAATCCACCCATTCAAAATAAAACTCTTGAAAAAGCCCATCATTGTACAGCAAATTAAATCTCTCTTCAATTAATCCAAATTCGAATATTGAATCATCGCCGGGTATTTTTAAAGTGCCTGAATAGCCTGCAATTTCATCATTAAAATATTCCTGACTAATTATTTCGAATTGCAAAGGTTTCTCATCATTCGTATTCCAATATTCTATGTTTAAAATGTAATTTAGCTCACTATTAATTTCTGCTTCTATCCACTCGCTTGATATGCCGGCCCTGAACCCATCAGAACGAAACAATTGATTCGTGATAGTTACATCTGAATCATCAGAAATCATTTCTCTGTCTTCCTGATGTACTATGTTAGTAAGTTCACCATTTTCTGGATTCTGATCTGTGTATTGAGAGCATGCGTTACATATCAAAATTACAATTAGCGTTAAATAGCATTTCATTATTGCAGGAATATTATTGCTGAAATAGTTTAGTTATTGGATGATAAGTTGTTCTTAAATTAAGTGTATATATCATCACAAGTAAGGGGTAATAACTTTAAAATTAAAAGAGGTTTTTGTCAGCCAAATGTAATTACATACCCAATGGCTTTACAATACCGCTAATTTGTTCGTCGTCTGACTTTTTGAAAAGTTCATTGAAATATCTCTGATACCGAAATAGCCTGGAAAAAGAGAAGACATAAAGCTCAGCCTGTCTCAAAATAGAAAAAGCCGCCTTCCTCTCGGAAAGACGACTTCGTGGGATCAAATTCTGCTGCTACCTAATTTATTGTCCCATTACAACTTCACTGGAAATGTGCACAAGGCCATTACTTGCAGCAATATCACCTTCTTCGATCGCTATACCAAGTGCCGGCTCCACATCAGCTGCTTCAACTTCTCCCTGAAACAGGTGCCCAATTACTATATTTTGAAGTTGATCGGGGTTTGCTCTCAATTGATCGAGATCTGCTCCAAGCGCTTCAAATGCTTCATTAGTTGGTGCTACTACAGTGAAAGGCCCTTGCTGGGCAATTACATTATCCAGCTCCGTTTCAGCCAGCAATTCAGCAAAAATGGTGTGATCCTCACTTGAGTTAATGACATCAACTATGTTGCCAGACTGCGCAACTGCTACGTTGATACCTGCCATAAATAACATGGCAAACAGTGTTGCAAATATCGCTGAAACTTTATTTTTTAAATACATAATATTTATTTGTTTAAGTTATTATTTTCGATATGTTTTAAGTATATTAAACATGTTTGTAAATAGAAAATTTATATATTTATACATACACTTTTACAGCCTATAATTTTACGACTTTTTAATCAATTCTGCTTTCCTGCATGAAATACAGGTATATTACCCTGAATGTAAATTTTTTTAAGAATCTGAAAATAGATTATTATCTGCCCGTTTTGCCGCCTAACAGAAAAATAATTCACTATTGATGTAGCAAAATCCTGAATTTTGTATCTTTAAGACTTTGCAAAATTCAGCACATATTACAGATGGCCCAGAGCGATACCATTACAAAGCCCGAAAAAATCATCAGTGAAGCGAAAAAACGCCGTACGTTCGCTATTATCTCACACCCTGATGCCGGTAAAACAACTCTTACTGAAAAGCTGTTGCTTTACGGAGGCGCCATTCACGAAGCCGGCTCCATCCGCCAGAGAAAAGCAGCACGCTATGCTGCTTCCGACTGGATGGCTATCGAAAAAGAGCGGGGTATTTCTGTCACCTCATCCGTTCTTCGTTTTGAGAAAGATGGCATCAAGTACAACCTGCTGGATACACCCGGGCACAAAGACTTTTCTGAAGACACCCTGCGCACACTTGTTGCAGCCGATAGTGGCCTTATGGTGATTGACGTTGCCAAAGGCGTGGAAGATCAAACCGAAAAGCTGTTTGAAGTTTGCAAACTGCGTCAGGTACCCGTAATCACTTTTGTAAACAAGTGCGACCGCCCCGGCATGGAGCCACTTGAAGTGCTAAGCAATATTGAATCCCGCCTGGGTATTGAAGCGATACCTGCTAACTGGCCGGTTGGCTACGGCCAGAAGTTTCAAGGTATTTATGATTTGATCGGTAAAGAGCTGCACCTCTACGAAAAGGAAGAACACGGTGCAAAAAAAGCTGCCGCTGAAATCTATACCCTTGACGAGGGTTTAGCCAACAGTTCACTCTCTGTGGCAGAAAAAGAACAGCTCACC
The DNA here is from genome assembly GCA_007134085.1 of Balneolaceae bacterium. Taxonomy (GTDB): domain Bacteria; phylum Bacteroidota; class Rhodothermia; order Balneolales; family Balneolaceae; genus Rhodohalobacter. Next base: position 19,779 of record SLLL01000150.1, on the reverse strand, counting down.
GAAGAGATTATGTTGATTGAAGATATGTTCTCCACTATGGATGAAGATGCTTTCAAAACCGGCACCGCTACACCTGTATTTTTCGGATCGGCACTGAATAATTTCGGCCTGGATGTTTTCCTGAACTATTTTAAAAATCTGGCCCCAAGCCCTCAGGCGTACAGTGATGAAAGTGGAGAGAGTCACTCGCTAAATGAACCATTCAGCGGTTTTGTATTTAAACTGCAGGCCAATATGAATCCCGACCACCGGGATTGCGCGGCTTTTGTTCGCATAACATCAGGCCAGTTTAAGCGCGGGCTTGAAGTAATTCATGCAGGCACGGGAAAAAAAGTGCGCATGTCTACCCCTCACACGCTTATGGGAGATGAGCGCCATATTATGGAAGAAGCATTCCCCGGAGATATTGTCTCCCTGTTTAATCCCGGTTTTTTCAGAATTGGTTCTACCCTGTACGGCGATAAACCTGTAAACTTTAATGTGATACCACTCTTTACCCCCGAGCACTTTATGAAAGTGTCGACCAAAGATCCGTTCAAACGAAAGCAGCTTCGCGAGGGATTAAAGCAGTTATCTGAAGAGGGAGTGGTTCACGTATTTGAGGTGCCAAACGGAGTTGGCAACGAGCTTTTGCTCGGTACAGTTGGTGCACTCCAATTTGATGTGGTTACCCACCGGATGCTTGCCGAATATGGTGTTGAGCTTCATCAGCAGCCCGTATCCTATTTCGCAGCTCGCTGGCTGCCCAATGAGAGTGAAGCGATCATCAAAAAGCTTGAAACAAGTTACTCTACTCATATCACCAAAGATATGGAAGAGAACCCCATTGTACTTTTCGACAGTGCTTATGCCCTTAGCCAGGCCGAAGAGAAAGTGGGTGCGGAGAATCTTTTTAAGTACAAGCAGGATTAATCCGAATATACCTTTGTTAAAGATTTTTATGTGAGTTACATCAAAATAGTTGTAAACTTTTTATGAAAATCTTTTCCGCTTACCCTTTTTATAGAAATTATCGGCGAATTTGATCTCTTTGATTCAATTTTTTCGTGATTCTTACACCATGGTTTAAATTCACTTTAGTTGCACTGCAGTTGCACTGCTAAAACTTAAAGTACTTTTTTAAACCCGGGATTTTAACTCACACAAAAGCCAATAATCAAAAGACTCTTCGTCATGAACCGATTTTTACCCATTTACCTTTCACTTTTTTTGATCTTCCTATTTTCCGGCTGCAGCGATGACAGCGTTAGCTCTGATGACCTTGATTTCGATATTGGCCCCGTAATCGATACACTGGGTCCGATTTCACCGGCCGATGATCTTGTGTTTGATGTGGAATGGGCGCCGGGCACTGTGGTTGCAGAAGAAGCCGACGTGTTAAGCGATGTACAAGATCTCGATGTGTTGGATGGTGTTTACAGAATTGCCTCAGGCTCACCTCTTCTTGACGGGCTTAGCGTTGGCGACATCGTTGTTTGGCCTCAGCTTGGTATCTTTAATATACTGGCCATACAAGAGCAGGGCAGTGTAGTAGCTGTTACTACAGAGTGGGCTCGATTTTCTGATGCTATTGATGAGGCCGATATACAATTCCGGCACGATCTCACTGCCGGATCAAGAGGCAGGGCGATTGGTATTACCCCATCTGGCCCAAATGCCAACAAATATGCAGATGATGACTATTACGGTGTTTTGGCAGGAAGCACCACATTTACAATCACTGAAAACGGGTTTGATTTCTCCACTGGTGCCGATGGCTATAATTTTAAAATGTCTGCCAGCTCCGGAGGCACAGTAAATCTCGGTTTAACCTCAACTGTTGGCGCAGTGGAAGCTTCCTTATCAGGTGTTGTTTCAGGCCTAACTGCTGATGGTGCCATTCAGCTTACCCGCGATGCAGAAGATCCCGATCCAGCCATTGGAGTTTTCTTTAACAATATTCAGATGGATGTAACCAGCGGTTTAAAAATTTCCGGTTCACGTGGGTCAGACACTATCAATCCCAATGCACTCCTTGTTTTCCCGTTTACAATTGGCCCAATACCTGCTTTTGCTGCGGTTACTGTGCGCTATCAGGTACGCTCATCCATTACGCGTGCCAGTGCCGAGCTTGAAGCTACAGCCGGATTCTCAGCAACAGCCGATGTGGCGGTGGGACGTAATCCTGATGGTGCTTTCGCCGCCCAGGGAGAGATCAAACGGTTTTCAACTGATGGCCCTGAATTACGATTTGAAGCCTCCAACACGTCCGGTATCGGATTCGACTTTGATGCACCCCGAATTACATTTGGGATTGGTCGCCCGGGCGTAGCTACTGCCGCAATATTTGGTACCGCGAGTGCAGAACTTGTATTTAATGTTACTTTTAATACCGATGCCGAATGGTGTATGTCATCATCTCTGGGAGCAGCAATAAATGTTGGTGGAGAAATATCATTTCTACGGTGGTCGAGAGACAGATCTGTTTCCATTGCAACATATAACGGCCCAAGTGGAAACAGGGGAAGCGGATGCCCGTCTGGCAATATTTTATTGATTGAACCGGCATATCAGGACATCCCTTTTCAGATTGCAAGGCCAACGATTTAGACAGTGGGAATAACGGAAAAAGTGAAACGGCAGACGTGAAAAATTTAATCGTACGTATTTCTGAACTTCATTTAGAATTATTTATCAGGACTTAATTATAGGAATACGTATCTCATGTCTGCCGTTTCACTTTTACTTTTGCCTTATCAACCAAAACTAAACCGAAAACGCATTCCTCAACAGGTCAATGCTCTCGGCAACGGCTTCGTCGGATGGTGCATGCCCCTCAAATTCGATGGAGATATACCCTTTGTAATCCACATCATGCAAAATCTTTGCAATGCGATCATAATCAAGATCCAGCGTGTAGAATCGTCCGCCGCCGTAATAGGTTTTAGCCTGAATAAATACAGTATATGGTGCAATAGCTTCTAATTGCTCGTATTTATCATCTAGAAAATTACCGGTATCCATCAGTACGCGCAGCCAGGGTGAATCAACAGCATTCATAATGTGAAGGAGGCCTTCTGCTGTGCGGGTCATGCCCCAGTGGTTTTCGAGGCCAAGCATTACGCCATGCTCTTCAGCAACTGGCATAATTTCGTTGATGGAATCGATTGCCCATTTCATGCCATCCTCTTCGGTATATCCTTCAATGGGCGGTTCAATGCCGCGATTATCCATCAGCTCTGCAAATGAGCCGGATGTATTCCAGCGCCCAGCACTTATCCGGATGCAGGGAACGCCCAAATCGCGGGCAAGACGGATAAACCGTTTTGTGTCGTCAATACTTTTTTGGCGTTCTTCGGGATCTGGGTTCACAAAATCCTGATGGGTAGAGAGGCAGTTCAGGTGCACACCGTGAATGAGGGCGTGCTTTTTCAGCGATTTGATATAATCGGGATCTTCACTCTCCATCTGCCGGTGCAGAATATCCACACCATACACTCCCAGCCGGGATGCTTCTTCAATAACGTGGCGAATTGGCGTACGCTCGGGGCTAAAATGCCAGTACGAATAGCTCGAAATACCTAGCTTCACGTGAAAGGGGCTTTTTGCGTTGTTCATTCGCTTTTTTGATTTTGCCTTTTCAGCAACTGCTGATAAGGGGATCAGTGTTCCCGCTGCCACTCCTGCAGCCAGTTTTTTAAGAAAATTGCGTCGCTGGTTTTCGCTGGTTATGGTATTCATGATTCTTCTTTTTTTGTTATCGCCGCTTATTAATATAAGCAATCGATGTTTACGATTCTGTTTCAAATCCCTTTTCGTTCCATTCCCGCCAGCCTCCGGCCAGCGATTTTACATTTGTGTATCCCATTTTTTGCAGATTATCTCCTGCCAGTGCCGAACGGTAACCTCCACCACAATAAAGCACAATTTCACGGCCGTATTCGGGCACTTCCGTTTCAATATCCCGTTCAATTATCCCTTTACTAAGATGCATGGCACCGGGCAGCCTGCCTTCATCAAACTCATCTTTTTCGCGGGTATCAATCAAGATAAAACTTGCGCCTGCATCAAGCATCCTTTGCAGCTCAGTGGTTGAAATTTCCGGCACACGCGTTAGCGCATCATCAACAAGTTGTACAAATTTTTCAGAGTGCTTTCCGGCCATAAATAATAATCCCAATCAGTTTCTCATCGCGCCACGCTCAACCAGTTCCCTGGCGCTCATCAGAGCCGATTCGGTGATCTCTTCCCCACTCATCAGGCTTGCAATTTCACGGATATGCTGCTCATCAGAGAGTGGTAAAATACGTGTAGTGGTGCGGGCGCTCTCCTCTGCTTTCTCCACGCGATAGTGTTTATGCGCCTGGCTTGCAATTTGCGGCTGATGCGTTATCGCTATAATTTGACAATATTCAGACAATTTTCTCATCTCCCGCCCAACCTTTTCAGAAATATTCCCGCTTATTCCGGTATCAATCTCATCAAAAATCATCACAGGCAGATGGTGTTCCCTTGCAAGTATCGACTTCAGCGAAAGCATTACGCGGCTCACCTCCCCGCCGGATGCAATTTTGGCAAGCGGCTTGGGATCTTCCCCTTTGTTGGTTGAAATATAAAAGCGCACATCATCACAGCCATCCTCGGCGCACTCAATCGCCATTCCTTCGTGGGCGAACCAACCTCTTTCAGATTTTCTCCACGCCACATCAACCCTGAACTGCCCATGAAGAATACCCAGATTTTGGAGTGCTGCAACAATATCTGCCGATAACTGCTTGCCGGTGGCATCCCGTTTGTTGTGCAGCTGAACGGCACGATTTTTCAATATTTCTGACTGATCGGAAATTTTCTTGTTGATACGCTCAATCTCCAGATCAAAATTTTCTGCGATGTTCAGCTCTGCCCTGATATCATTGTAGTAACTGATGAGCTCCGGTACCGATCGCTGATATTTTTTCTGCAGCCGGTTCAGCTCTGACTGCCGTCTTCGCAGTTTTTCGAGGCGATCGGGATTAAACTCAATTCTATCGCGGTATCGCTCGGCAAACTGAATGGTTTCCTGGATACTTATTCGTGCTGTATTAATCTCCTGAAGGTAGGATTGAAACTCCGGCTCAATCCGCGCCATATCCTCCAGATGGATTTTTATGGAGTTGATCATCTCCATAAGACTAACATCATCTCCATTGCCAATTTCAGCAATGGCGGCTGCTTTTTGATCGAGATCCTCGGCATTATCAAGCAGGTTCATCTCTGCCATCAGCTCTTCCTCTTCGTACACATCGAGCTCTGCTGCCTCCAGCTCTTTTACCTGAAACTGATAAAGCTCTGTCTTCTCTTTAAGCTCACGCTCTCTTCGCCGCAGATCGCGCAACTCTTTCTGAAGCTCTGCCATCAGTTTATACTCCTGCTGATACGCTGTAATAAAAGGCTTCACAGAATCAAACTGGTCAATCACTCCAAGATGATGTTCATCCTTCAGCAGCATCTGATGATCATGCTGTCCATGAAGATCCACAAGCTGATCACCCACCTGCTTCAAAACAGAGATATTAACCGGTGTATCATTGATGAATGCCCGGCTGCCACTTTGCCGAATTTCCCGTCGCAGAATAAGCTCAGGCGAAAAATCAACAGCATTCTCTTCAAGGAAAGATTGAAGAAAGTGATTCTGCCCTACCTGAATGGTTGCTTCTGCAATAGCTTTATCGGCTCCCTGCCTGATCACCTCTGTATCAGCACGCTCACCCAGAATCATGTTCAGTGCACCTATTATGATGGATTTCCCAGCCCCCGTTTGCCCTGTGAGTACATTTAAACCGGACTCAAAGCTCACTTCGAGTTCATCAATCAAGGCAAAATCTTTGATGTACAGCGATTTAATCATACTTCAAATTTTATAAAACCAGGTTTAAGGTGATTATACATAATGGGTTAGAGATTAATCATTCGTTGGGCTGAGCAGCTCCACATGTAAACGGAATTTTTGCCCCTCTAAATCCATCTCATCGTAAATTTCGCGAATCAAATCAAAAACAACATCGGTTGTCCCGATAACGGTTGTTGAGAGATAGTTTACATCTACCTCAACATCGTGCTGAGCCAAAAATTCGATGATATCCTGAACTTTTTCTTTAGGATGGTCTGTATATAAAGGTATAAATGTAATTTGAGCAATGGTTTTCATATCTGTTCTCTTAGAGAAGATTTCGTTAAATTTTTATTTGAAACAAAATATATCAAATCCGCTAAAATTGCAGTGCCCATAACGTTAAATCAAAAATTCTTTACTTATGAGAGTCTTACAATTTTTACATTTAGCTGCACTTAGCACTCTGGTTTTCGTGAGCTGCAGCGATAATACTTCGGGTGATACAGATTCCGAATATGGAACTTTGAGAGTAGTGCTGACAGATGCACCGGGAGACTTCGAAGCAGTATATATTGACATCCAGGCTGTAAGAATACATCGAAGTGGTGATGCAGGGGAAGGAGAAAGCGGTTGGATAGATATCCCAACAGAACCAGTAATTGTTGACCTTCTGCAACTTACTAACGGAAGGTTTGAAGTACTTGGTGAAATTGACCTTGAACCCGGGCGATACAGCCAGCTACGGCTAATACTTGGTGATAATAATGAAGTTGTAATAGATGGCGAAACCCAAGCACTTAACACTCCAAGTGCCCAGCAATCAGGCTTAAAGCTTCAAATTAACGCTGATATTGAGGGTGGTGAAATGTACACTCTTCTTCTCGATTTCGATGCTTCCAGATCAATCGTAAGGGCTGGTAATTCAGGAAGGTATAATCTAAGGCCCGTAATTAGCACTGCACGCCTTGAGCAATCTGGTGCTATTGAAGGTTCTATTGAGCCGGCAGGTATTGAGCCATGGGTTTATGCTATTGCCGATGGCGACACCCTTGCGGGAACCCGTGCAGAAGCTAACGGAGATTTTCTTATGATCGGCCTTCTCCCTGGCTCGTACCAGGTATCCGTTGTGCCAATGAACGGCGAAAACAGTATGACGGTAATCTCTAATGTTGAAGTAAGCTCCACAGATACCACCAACATTGGAACTGTTTCGCTTGATTAGTGCCCAATGATGCATATTTATTGTTACAAGCCGGTACTCTAAACAGTGCCGGCTTTTTTTGGAATTATTTCTGCTGCCCAAACTGTTTGCACAAACGATTGGTATTTACCTTACTGAATTCATAAATTTCATCCGTGCAATACAGAGATACACATACTTCCCATCATCCCCACTGCCATCATAGCAATCATGGCTATTTTGTGCATTAAAATTTTTGCACCTTCCCCCGCCACATTGCCATTCCACACTCTTTACTTACAATTTTAATACCTATTTTTTACGATGAGAACACTCGATTCTACTACCTCTTTACGAATAGCGGTTCAAAAAAGTGGCCGCCTGACTGATAAAACCCTGAACCTGCTTGATGGTATCGGGCTGAAATTTGACGACTACAAACGCAGCCTGCTCATAAAATGCCTCAATTTTGATGTTGAACTTCTGCTAATTCGCGATGACGATATTCCTGAATATGTTGAAGATGGCGTTTGCGATCTTGGCTTTGTTGGGGCAAACACTGTAGCTGAAGATGAAGCGGATGTAACCGTTCTGCGCGGGCTGGGATATGGTGTTTGCAGGTTATCGCTTGCAGTGCCTAAAAATGGTAACATCAATAAACCAGCCGATTTTGCCGGTAAAAAAGTTGCCACAAGTTACCCCGTTTTAACTCGGAAATATTTCGAATCTCAAGGGGTTGATGTGGACATCATCACACTTTCCGGCTCAGTTGAAATAGCCCCCCGCCTTGAAATTGCCGATGCTATTTCTGACCTCGTCTCAACCGGCGGCACACTAAAAGCAAACGGGCTTGAAGAGCTGGTGAACATTTTTGATTCAGAAACACAACTCATTCAAACCAACAAGCCGCTTTCTGATGGCAAAAAACACCTGATTGAAAAAATTCTGCAGCGGATTGAAGGATACAAAAAAGCCGCTGAAAGCAGGTACATCATGATGAATGCTCCGCAGGAATCGGTGCCAAAAATCAAAGAAATTATTCCCTCGCTGAAAAGCCCAACTGTAATGCCTCTTGCTGATAACGGCATGGTTGCCATCCACACTGTGATACCCCTTTCCACTTTCTGGGATGTGATGGAACAACTAAAAGAAGCAGGTGCTACGGGAATTGTAATGCTGCCAATAGAATCGATGATTGTATGAATTTAGATATGAGTCGTGAGTCTTGAGTCGTGAGCAATCACACCTCGAGACTCAAGACTCAAGACTCATGACTATGAAAACTTATGACTACAAAAACCTGACTCCATCGCAAATAGAAGCTCTCTGTAAACGGCCAAAGATGGATTTCAGCTCTGTTTTTAACCAGGTACAGCCTATTCTTGATGATGTTGAAAAAAACGGAGATGATGCAATCAGGAAATACACAAAAAAATTCGATGGGTTTGATCCTGATCCGCTAACCATTAACCCGGCAGATGTTGAAGTTGCGCTTCCCCCTACAATCAAAGAGGCAATTGACCGCGCCTTAAGCAACATCTTTAAGTTTCACCGGGAGCAGTTCATTGCTAACCTTAGAGTGCAAACCATGAAGGGGGTTATTTGCAGCCGTGTTGCGAAACCGATTGAGCGTGTTGGTTTGTACATCCCCGGCGGCACGGCTCCGCTGCCATCCACCACTATGATGCTTGGTGTGCCTGCATTGGTTGCCGGCTGCAAAACGATTGTCATTGCCACTCCTCCGGGTAATGATGGCAACATTCCGGAAAGCATAATGTACATCGCAAAAAAAATTGGTGCTGCCAAAGTGGTAAAAGCAGGCGGCGCACAGGCTATTGCGGGAATGGCCTTTGGCACTGAAACCATCCCAAAAGTGGATAAACTCTTTGGCCCGGGCAATCAATATGTAACAGCGGCAAAAATGATTCTGCAAAACAGTGAAGCAATGGCCTCCATTGATATGCCCGCGGGCCCGTCTGAAGTTCTGGTTATAGCTGATGAATTTGCTGATCCCGAATTTATAGCAGCCGATTTGCTTTCACAGGCTGAACACGGCGCCGACAGCCAGGTTGTGCTGGTGGTTACAGAAAAGACAGATCTCGACTCCATCAATCAAGCCGTAACGCAACAGCTTGAAAAGCTGCCCCGAAAAGAGTTTGCTTCAGCCGCCCTGAAAAATAGCTTTACCGTGATTGTAGAATCCACAAAACAGGCGATGGAATTTTCAAACTTATACGCGCCGGAGCACCTTATCATCAACACCAAAAATGCCGAAAAGCTGGCAGAAAACGTAGAAAATGCCGGCTCCGTATTTATTGGCGAGTGGACACCGGAAAGCATGGGCGATTACGCCTCAGGCACCAACCATACCCTGCCAACATATGGCTATGCTCGGATGTACAGTGGCGTATCTCTTCAAAGTTTTCAGAAATTTATTACCATGCAAAAAGTGAGTAAAACCGGCATTAAAAATCTTGGCCCAACTGTAGAAACTCTCGCTGAGATTGAAGGCCTTGAAGCCCATAAACAAGCGGTATCCATACGCTTAAAAAAATTAGAGAACTGAGCTGCTTATCAGTTCAAAACCACTAACCTGATTCGCATCAATTAAACATACATGCCGAATTTCGACACAATCTCATCCCTGGTTCGGGAAAACATCAAAAACCTGAAACCTTACCGCAGTGCCCGCGACGATTTTGATAAAGGGCTGCTCCTTGATGCCAATGAAAATGGGCTCGGTGCGCCGGTTCGAAATTCCCTGCATCTTCATCGGTATCCCAGCCCGGTTCAAAACGAACTCCGGAAAAAAATTGCAGAGTGGCGGGGCGTAGATTTCGAGAATATCTTTCTTGGGGTGGGCAGTGATGAACCGATAGACCTTTTGATGAGAATTTTCTGCAACCCAGGAAAAGATGCCATCATCACCACCCCGCCAACCTATGGCATGTACATGGTTTCTGCCTCCGTCAATGATGTGGCTGTAAAAGAGGTGTTGCTCAACGAAAAATTTCAGCTTCGAACCGCTGAGGTTCTTGCGGCAGCAGATTCAAACACCAAGCTTCTGTTTTTGTGTTCGCCCAACAATCCTACATCAAACAGCCTTAAGCAGACAGACATGCTGAAACTTATTGCGGCTTTTCCAGGAATTGTTGTTGTGGATGAGGCTTACATTGATTTCAGCAGGCAGGAGTCGATGGCTGAACTGGTTCAGCAGTACCCGAATCTGGTTGTTCTGCAAACGTTTTCGAAATCATTTGGGCTTGCAGGTATTCGTCTTGGTATTGCCATAGCCAACCCCGAGATTATAAGTTACATGCTTAAAGTAAAAGCCCCATACAACATCAACAAACTTACTGCTGATGTTGCCATAAAGGCATTTGAAAACATGGAACTTATGAAGTTCAACTTGGAGAAAATTCTTGAGGAGCGCGGTTATGTTGCCGAACAACTGAGCCACGCTGCAGACGTTGAAAAGGTTTTCCCATCGGATGCAAACTTTCTGCTTTTCAGAATAAAAAATGCCGAAGAGATCTATCGAAAGCTGGCTGAGAAAGGGGTGATTGTGCGCTACAGAGGCAATGAACCTCACTGTGAAAATTGCCTGCGTGTAACCATTGGCATGCCCGATGAAAACATCCGTTTCTTAAAAACACTCAAAGAGGTTCTTTCATGAATATCCGTATCGAAAAAAGTGCCTTTTCCGAAGGCAGCCCCGATTCACTCCCACCATTCACACTTTTCGCGTTGAATTATTTGGCTCAGCACGGTTATACATTTCAGTTTGAAGCTGCAAATCTATCCTCCGCGCAAAAGCAATTGCTTGACGGGGATGAATTGGCAAGCACAGATGGCCCGGTGGATGGCACCATCACAAAAAACAGCAGCTTTGAGTTGATTTCTGACGGAGTAACAATTGCATCTGGAAAAAACTGGCGCGAGCTCGCAAAGCATATTCTATTCCCGGTTCGTAAAGCTCGCATCAAAAGAGATACAAAAGAGACAAAGATTGAGGTATCCATTAATCTTGATGGAACAGGAAAAAGCTCCATAAAAACCGGCATCCATTTCTTCGGCCACATGCTCGACCAGATAGCACGCCACGGGTTGATCGATATTGAACTTACTTGCGACGGCGACCTTGAAGTTGACGAGCACCACACCATTGAAGACACAGCAATTGCACTTGGACAGGCTATCCGGCAGGCAATTTCTGACAATAAAGCCGGTATTCAACGCTATGGCTTTGTATTGCCGATGGATGAAGCACAGGCTACCGTAGCAATAGATCTTTCAGACAGGCCTTACCTTGTGTGGGAGGTGCCCCTGAAGCGTGAATATGTTGGCGACTTTCCTACAGAAATGCTGGAACACTTTTTTTATACGCTGGCAATGAACGCCAAAGCTACACTCCATGTTAAAGCCGATGGAAAAAATGAACACCACGTTATTGAAGCAGTGTTCAAAGGCTTTGCAAAAGCTCTACGCTTTTCCATAAGCCGAAATGAACGAATTATGGGCATTCTCCCCTCAACCAAAGGAACAATTTGAGTATTGATTACGAAGGGTTTGAATCAAAGCTCTCAATTCAATGTAAGTTTGTTACTCAATACCAATGATAGGAATCATTAAATACAAAGCTGGTAACCTGGCATCCGTAGAAAACGCATTGTCGCGGTTGGGTGCAAAATTTTTTGTATCCGACAATACAGAAGAGCTCGAAAAAGCTGATGCCATCATCTTTCCCGGGGTTGGGCATGCCGCCGCCGCTATGGACGACCTGCGCGCGAAAGACCTGGATGTTTGGATTAAGAATACCACAAAACCAGTTCTGGGTATCTGTCTTGGTATGCAGCTTCTGTTTGAGTCATCAGAAGAGGGCGATTGTAAAACCTTGGGTATTATTCCCGGCCGGCTTAAAAAATTTGATTCATCAAAAGCCAAAGTCCCTCACATGGGATGGAATCAATTTAACCCCCTTCAAAATCATCCGCTTATTACAGGTATTGGCAACAAGCAATTTCTGTACTATGTACACGGCTACTACGCCCCCACTAATGAACATACTCTTGCCTCCTGCAACTATATCAAAGATTTTGCTGCCGTAGTTGCCAAAGACAATTTTATGGGAGTTCAATTTCATCCTGAAAAATCAGGCCAGGTTGGCTCACTACTTCTTCAAAACTTTCTTAATCTTGTCTATAAACCCGAAGAGATAAAACAATCGGGCACTTCTTAGTTCTCTTCCGAGCTGCTTTCATCAGGTTTTGGAGTGCGGTTTTTGTATTTTTGATTCCACTGAAAAATCAGGCTAAAAGCAATCACTTTTTATGAATATCATCCCCGCTATTGACCTTCTTGACGGGCAGGTAGTTCGCCTGCAAAAAGGCGATTATGCAAAAAAAACAATCTATAATCACGATGCACTTGATGAAGCTGCAAAATTTAAAGCAGCGGGATTTTCCCATATCCACGTGGTGGACCTGAATGGTGCAAAAAGCGGACGTTTCGAAAATCTGCCAATCATCAGAAGTATCATCAATGAGATTGGCCTTTCGGTGCAAACAGGGGGTGGGGTGCGTTCGCGCAAGGATATTGACACTCTTCTGGATGCGGGTTTAAATGGTGTAATCTGCTCATCCATGGTTGTGAAAAAGCCCGGGGAGTGGCTGCAGGCAATTACCGATCACCCCGACAAGATGATACTTGGGCTCGATCTGAAAGATGGGAAACTCGCATTTGGCGGCTGGCTGGAAACTTCCGACAAACCGATAGAAGAATTTCTAAACCCCATGATTGATGCCGGGCTCAAAACCGTGCTAAGTACTGATATTGCGAGAGACGGGATGCTCAGCGGGCCAAATATTGAGATGTACCGCGATTTGCAAACTCGGTTTCCATCGCTCAACTGGATTGCATCAGGTGGGGTTTCAAAACTCAGTGATCTTGTGAATGTTCAGAATATCGGAATGTATGGAGTAGTTGTAGGCAAGGCGTATTATGAAGGGCACATACGCCTTGACGAAATGAAACAACTAAATGGCTAACCTTGCAGCCGCTACAGAGCAGGATTCATCACTTTGCCCATAAAGAGGTTTGTGCCACTTTCCCGTTCGTGGATGATAAAGACAAAAGGCCTGTCAACAATCATTTGCGGTGGCATGGACGTTATACCAATCCCAATACTTGTAACAGCGGCAGCTTCGGTTCCCTCTTCATCAATTCTGATAAATGTTTTGTGCTTTACTTCGTCGATGAAAAGGTTCTGTGGTGATACATCAGCAATTCCCTTAAGGTTGGCTTCCCACTCATCAAACGCTTTTCTGATTCCCATTGCTTTAAGGATGTCGTTGTATTCGAGTTCGTACTCAAATTCAAATTTTGGAAGCTGCAGTGTGATATCCCTCGAATCCACAAACATATTTGACCGCCATGAGTTGAGGTTTGCGGCAGATAGTTTTTCATCGACAAACTGAGTGATTGGCATGTCGGGATCTGCCGGCATCAGAACAGTCATCGAAAAGAGGCTGTCGCCGTACGGAATTTCAATCATCTGCACATCTTCCGAAAAATAGAGCGCAAATTTCCCTTCCTGATGCATCATATCTACCTGAGTGGTTCGGCCGGATTCAAGATGAAAATTTGCCCGCCGGGTATCGTCGATATCGAATGGCCGCAGCCAGTCACCCTTGAAATAGAGCGCATTGATTAAATACATAACCATATGCGGCTCAATTTCTTCGATGATCTCCTTTATCAAGCCTTCCGTATTTTCTTCAACCCATGCGTTTATAATATCAGGCGCTGCGGGATCATTAAAATCGAGCCCTTCAATACGGGCATCGAAGAAATCTCGCACGGAGCTAAGAAACTCTTCCTCGACCGGCAAACCTTCTCTGTACCAAATGGAGTTGGCAATTTTCAGCGTAACGCTGCGGTCTGCTGTGGTTAACAGTTCCGTCAGCGATTTGAAGGCGTTGTTGATGTCGTCAATATCAAGATCGGTTAAATAGAGAGCCTCGCGCATCTCATCGAACGTATCTTCTTTTGCTCCATTCAGAGTCATCGCCAGTGCCATAGATATGCTCAACGGAGATATCATCAGGTTCTCTTCGTCACTATCAAAAGCAACCGTTCTTTTAAAGATCTCGTAACTGAATTTGCTGTCGGCCTCAATGAGTATCTTTTCTTGAGGTGTTAACTCACGGGGCAACTCCCCTTTTGGCAGGCCGGGGCCTACAATACCGTTATTGCAACCGCTTACTAATATGGCCGCGAGTATAAACAGTAGGGGTTTTATATGTGTGAGTACTCTCATTCCTGTCACCTCATTCCTCATTTTTTCTTTCTGATTTTTTACTAATTCTTAATGCAGTTACTTAGAAACAATATACTTTCTTTGTGAATATTCTTTTTATCTTATGAGCTCTCAAAAAGATGCTCACAAAACGAATTATACCATGCCTCGATATTAAAGACGGCCGAACCGTTAAAGGGGTAAACTTTATCGGCCTTCGCGATGCCGGCGATCCCGTTGAACTTGCCCGGCGCTACACTACCGAGGGTGCCGACGAACTTGTTTTTCTCGACATAACCGCTACAAAAGAAAAACGAAGAACTCTTGTAAAACTTGTGGAAGATATTGCGAGAGAGATAAGTATACCGTTTACTGTTGGGGGTGGCATCCGATCGGTCGATGAGATTGAGGAGATTCTGAAAGCCGGGGCCGACAAGGTTTCTCTGAACAGCGCTATTGTTCGTGACCCCGATTTGATTACACGTGCATCTGTTGCATTTGGCTCGCAGGCAGTGGTGGCAGCTGTTGATGCAAAAAAGACGAACGGCCATTGGGAGGTTTTTGTAAAAGGCGGTTCAGAACCAACCGGTATCAACGCGCTTGAGTGGATTAAGAAAACAGAAGAGCTTGGTGCGGGGGAAATACTTCTCACAAGCATGGACCGCGACGGTACAAAAGCCGGTTTCGACCTGGATCTTCTGAATGAAGTAAACAATCACGTAACTATTCCCGTAATTGCGAGTGGCGGAGCCGGCACTATGGAACATTGCAGAGATGCCGTTCTTCTGGGAAAAGCCGATGCAGTGCTTGCCGCAAGTATTTTTCACTTCAGAGAAATAGAAATTGAAACATTGAAAAAGAGTATGGCGGAGGCCGGTATTCCGGTCCGCTTTATCAGAGAACAAACAGACTAAAACTATTTATGGCTACGAAAGAAGAAATTGTTTTTTTATACGACCTCGAACGGCTGCTCATTGAGCGAAAGAAAGACCTTCCTAAAGGCTCTTACTCTACCCGGCTGTTCAAAAAAGGAATTGACAAAATAGCTCAAAAATTAGGTGAAGAAGCCGTTGAGACAATTATTGCGTCTAAAAACAAAAAACAGTCTGAAGTTGTAAACGAAGCTGCAGATGTACTTTATCACCTGCTTGTACTGCTCGTTGAAAGAGAGATCCCGCTCGATACGGTTATCCAGGAGATGATGCTGAGAAGTAAAAAATAGTCGTGAGTCGTGAATCGTGAGGAATTAAATAACTCTCACGACTCAAGACTCACATCTTAAGACTATCAAGGAGCCGGATATACGTAATGTGCCTCGAAACTCAGAGGAATTCCAAGAGCCCAATATCCCAGCAGGAATATCGTCCAAGTAATTAGGAAGATAATTGAGTAAGGCAGCATCATCGAGATCAGTGTTCCAATTCCAGTGTTCTTTACATATCGCTGGCAGAATACCACAACAAGCGGGAAATAAGGCAGCAGCGGTGTAATAATGTTTGATACAGAATCACCAACACGGTAGGCGGCCTGAGTTAAATCAGGAGAGATTCCAAGCTGCATCAGCATTGGCACAAAAATCGGAGCGATGAGAAGCCACTTGGCAGATGCAGAGCCCACCAGCAGGTTCACAAATGCACTCAGAAAAATGATCCCAACAATCGTAACCTGCCCTGGCAACGCAAGAGATTCAAGTAAGTTTGCACCTTTTACAGCGATCAAGAGCCCTACATTCGACTGGTTAAACGCATCAATAAAGAGAGCACAGAAAAAAGCCATCACTATGTAGTAACCCATACTTTGCATCGACTTCGTCATATTGTCGATCATATCCTTCGAACTCTTATACTTGCCGGATGCATATCCATAAACCACGCCCGGTATCAGCAAGAGTACAAATATAAGCGGTACAATAGCTTGCATCAGTGCTGCATTTGGTGAGAACAGAGAGCTTACTTCAGGGTTTTCCCAGTTTTGGTCTCTAAGCCCGGATGTTTCAGGCCACGCCCATGCAATCAAACCAATAAGCCCAAGCATCATAGCAATAAAACCATACCAGAAAGCACGGCTCTCCTGTTCTGTTACTTTTTCCATTTGTGGCATCTCATCTTCGTCGCCATCCACTTCGATTCCGCTCAATCTGGGCTCTACAATTTTATCCGTTATATACCAGCCAACTGCTACAATCAACAAACATGATGCAGATGTAAAGTACCAGTTATTGATAGGGTTTATCACAAATTCAGGATCAACAATTCTCGCAGCTTCAAGCGTAATACTCGACAAAAGCGGGTCAATCGCTGAGGGAACAAAGTTGGCAGAAAAGCCACCACTAACACCCGCAAATGCAGCTGCAATACCGGCAAGCGGATGCCTGCCCGCCGCATAAAAAATCACCCCTCCCAAAGGAATTACCAAAACATAACCTGCATCAGCCGCAGTATGGCTGACGATTGCAATAAAAATGAGCATTGGGGTTAAAAATGAAACCGGCGTAAAGCCAAGAAGTTTTTTCAGGCCGGCATCAATCCAGCCGGAGTGTTCTGCCACCCCAACACCAAGCATTGCAACTAAAACAATGCCCAGCGGTGCAAAAAGCACAAATGTTTGAATCATTCCTGCGAGGAAATCGGCAAGGCTTTCTCCGGTAAGCTGATTTTGCACAACCAGCTGTTCACCGGTGCGCGGATCAATTTCTGTGAAGTTGAATGGAGCCAAAATTGCTGAAACCGCCCATACAATTAACATCAGGAAGAAGAAAAGCATCGCCGGATCGGGCAGCTTATTTCCTAATGTTTCAATTACATTGAGAAACTTATCAAACAGTGTTCCTCTGCCCTCACTCTGGGGCATCTCATTTTCTGTCTCTTTGGCCTCTTCTGTCACGCTTTTCAGGATTAGTTACAGGTTGAAATCATTCAATTGCTGAAAATAAGGCTTTCGGGTTGCTTTGCAAGAAAAAACTTTAGTTGTAAAACTTAGCAGATCAAAAATCATGAAAAACTCGAAAAAAAATAATACTATCGTTCAAACATAGCAGCTATCATTTACTCACCAAAAACCGGATGTATGAACTTCAAACACTTTTTGGCCATTTTATTCGCCATTAACCTATCCGCTTGCACCGGAAATAGCAATCAGGTAGATTTCATCGAATCACTCACTTTTTATGCGTCATTTGATGACGGACTCGAAGCCGATTTTGCAAATGGTGACCCCAACTTTTATATGTCGCCAACCTGGGCGGGCCGGAATGAACCAGTTTTGATGCAGGCCGGCAATGAACATGTTGCGATCCATGAAAATGAGGGTAAATATGGCAATGCGCTTTGGATAGACAACTCCTGGACACCCGTATACTTCTACAAAGGGGAGAATAATATTCAACACCGGGATACTGACTGGAGCGGAACCGTATCATTCTGGATGAGGCTTACCCCTGATGAATGCCTGCCTGACGGATTTTCCGATCCACTATTACTAACAGACTCAGGCTGGAACGACGGCGCACTGTTTGTTGACTTTACGGATGATGAAGAACGCATTTTCCGGTTTGCCTTTTTTGCTGACAGAGAAATCTGGGACCCTGAACTACGCGACTGGGATGATGTACCTTTTGAAGAACGGCCTATGATAGAATTTTCAGAGCCTGTTTTCAGCAGTGATGAGTGGACACATGTGGCGTTCACCTTCAGAAATTTCAATTCCGCAGCACCAGATGGTGAAGCACTCGGATATATCAACGGGAGGCTTGTCGGTACGTTATCAGGAAGAGATCAAACCATCAGTTGGAACCCTGAGCTATTAGCCATCTGGTTAGGATACAATTTCAGGGGATATATGGATGAACTGGCAATTTTTAACAGGGAATTGAGTAAATCAGAGATTAAACGCATCTACTTACTCGAAAATCCATTGGGAGATTTATTGGATTAAGCCCTCATTTTAGATATCACTTTTTGAATGCATTCATCCAAAAGCTCGAGATGCTGAGGATGTGAAAGCCGGTGGTCACCATCCGGTATCAGAATCAGTTCACTGTGCCCCTCTCCAATTTTATCATACAACTCTTGAGATTTTTGCCAGGGTACATCCGCATCCATTTCTCCATGGACCAGGCAAACGGGTATGTCCAAATCGAGTGAATCGCGGTTCAACAGCAAATGCTCATTCCCGCTTTCAAGGAGTCTTTTTGTGATTTTGACTGGCTCCTCTCGGTACTCAGATGGCGATAAGATGTATCCCTGGCGGTCTATCATAGCTCTCTGCTCATCATTCAACCTCTCCTCATAAATGGATTTTGTGAAATCTGGTGATGATGCAATTCCTACAAGGCCACGTATTTTATTCGGGCGCATCAGGGCAGCCAGCAGTGCCAGCCACCCGCCCATCGAAGAACCCACAACCAGCACCGGTTTTTTAGCAATCCGGCCGATAACCAGAAGCGCATCATTCAGCCAGTCGGTTATGGTTCCATCTTCAAACCGGCCATCCGAGGCACCATGTCCTCGATAATCGAACCGCACATAGGCCTGCCCGCGTTTTCTGCACTGCGCTTCAAAAAATGTGGCTTTGGTGCCCTCCATATTCGAAAAAAATCCGGGAAGAAAAATGATGGTTGGCAGCGAACCGGCCAGATGGCGATAGGCAATTCGCTGGTTATCGGGTGTTGTGATGAATTCGGGCATTGTTAAAAGAGAATTTGTTTTGATATGTGAAGTCTTTGAATTATTTAAAATATCGTGATGACCCAAGACTTTCGTAACCTCATATAGCTCAATCTATATCAATTTCAATTAAGGGTAAATACGTAATGCCGAGAGGCACTTTTTATCAGGGCCGTGATCATAATTTTCGAGTTTATATCATATAAATTATTTCTAATCATAAGCATCATGAAAGAGATTTTTACAAACTCAGTTACCCCCACGTTCTGCCACCAACGGCATCCAACGGTTGGCAGCCGGAATAATAACCCGGTATGGGAATGTAATTCAGAACCTGTGTGGCTCCCGGCTCAGATGAGAAGAAACCGAGAGATGCGAACTGCTTAAAAAAACGGAAAAATGATTCTCCATTGGGCTGTTGAATCCACTCTTTCACAAATTCATTTTGCTTTTCAAAGCTCATTCCGGTGAAGTTATCACTAACCAGGCTGTTGAGGCCGTGGAGCATGTACTCTTTCTCTTCCGGAGAAAAATATCCATCGGCCAGGCTGTCGATAAATCGCTCCACTTTTGCATCTTTTGCACCCGGAGTTTCCGTCCGGGGGAAAATAACCTCAGCCAAATCTGCAGCAGCCTGTAACTGATCACTAGTAAGTACTTTTGGCTTCCATGATTCATCAGAAATATTGCTGCATCCTTTCAGTAAAGCTGTGAGCAAAGGCGCGCTGCCGGTAAACCCGAGCAGGGCCGCGCTGCGTTTAATGGCTTCCCTTCGGTCAATTTTTGA
>SLLL01000024.1 GCA_007134085.1 Balneolaceae bacterium | reverse complement strand
GCGGATTACATACCCACGGCCATCATTACCGGGAGAGGCACCATCAGCAATTGAAAAACTGACTGCCCGAATGTGATCTGCAATCACGCGCATGGCGATATCTGTTTCGGTGTTTGCGCCATATTTAAGTGACGAAATCTTTGAAATTGCTTTAATTACTGGCTGGAAAATATCTGTATCGTAGTTGGAAGTTTTTCCCTGTAGAACTGCGCAGATCCGTTCAAACCCCATGCCGGTATCCACATGCTGTTCTGGGAGTTTTACCAATTTTCCATCAGCTTGCCTGTTAAACTGAATAAAAACCAGGTTCCAGATTTCCATTACCCGCGGGTCGTCCATATTTACAAGCTCAGCGCCGGGCTGCTTTGCCCTCTCCTCATCACTTCTCAGATCAATGTGAACCTCGGAGCACGGGCCACATGGGCCAGTTTCTCCCATTTCCCAGAAATTATCTTTCTTCCCAAAGGTTAGAATGTGATCATGCGGAATGGATGTTTTCTTTTTCCAGAGATCTATCGACTCCTGATCAACAGGAAGCCCCTCCTCTTCATTGCCTTCAAAAACTGTGGCATAGAGGCGGTCAGGATTAAGCCCCCAGCGGCCTACAAGCAGTTCCCATGCCCACTCTATAGCCTCTTCTTTGAAATAGTCGCCAAACGACCAGTTCCCCAGCATTTCAAAGAGTGTATGGTGATAGGTATCGTGGCCAACTTCCTCAAGATCATTATGCTTTCCACTTACACGGATACATTTTTGTGTATCTGCAGCACGTTTCCAAATTTTCCCATCATCTTTCAAGCCTTCCTGCTCACCGAGAAAAACCGGCTTGAACTGGTTCATACCGGCATTCGTAAACAGAAGTGTAGGGTCATCTTTCGGAACAACGGGGGCGCTGTCAACAATCAGATGCTTTTTCTCTTTAAAAAATTCGAGGAATTCATTCCTGATCTGATCAGATGTTTTTATAGACATATTTTTTGCTGTGCTGAGGGTGGAATTTGATTTTATTCAAAGCTTGATAAGATAGCAAAAAATGTAACTAAGCTCATCTCAATCACAACCTTTCCAGTGTTCAAAAGTTGAGATAAAGTAATCGAACCGGATATCACATATTAATTCAGGGAAATCCGCCCTCTATATGAACAGCTGTTTATATACCCGTATATTCAGTGAGATGTAATGTTAAACATCAAAACCACATGGCCTTGTCCAATTCAAAAACCAAACGCATCACAATTGACAGAGAGAACAATGAGCAATCCAGAAGGCTGAAGCGAAGTGTAAATAAGGTAAGATGGTCGCACGCACTGATGCAGATTTTTTGGACTGCCGGCCCCGTAACAACAATTGGCCTGATTGGAGGCTACTATATTGGTTACGGTACAATGCCGTCTATTCAATTACTCATCTATTTTGTGAGTTTTACCGTTTTTTCCGGAATTATTGGCCTCATAGCCAAGGTGGTTTATGATGGAACCCGCGGGCACCTTAAAGAGCAAACAGAACGTGATATTCTCACCGTTACGGATACCCTGAGTGATCTGATTCTGGTATCACGTGATTATGTTGTTCAAGGTTATGAGGGTGAAGCCAGGCAACAGGAAGCCGCACTTCAGCTGCTTCGACGGGTTGATCTTACTCCTTATGGCGTAACTATTGCTTTCACTGATATGACCGGGAACAGAGAGATTGGTGAAATTATGGGCCAAATCTTCACATACAGAAGAATTGGCCTTCAAACCAAAGTTCAGGAGCTCTATTCTGCCCATCAATCCCAAATAGATGAGATAGCAACTGAGCTGGCTAAAAGCTCTCCAAAAGCAGCTAAAGAGTTGAAATTGTGGTTCAAGGGAGGTTCATCGGGCAGGTTAAAGTATGGTGTGCCTCGTGAGCCCCTTTTCCTTCAACGGGTTATGGCTGCTATTGAGAATAACAATCCCTTTCTGATGACATTTCGCGATGTAGAGGAGATGATGATTCTCGCTTTTGAACTGATAAACGGCAGGGAGATCCCAACACTAATATTCAGCTACCCGGGAAACTGGAAATATGCCTCTGTGTTAGACGAAATGGAGAAAAAAAGAAGCCGGTATCGTGTGGCACAGGCAAGAGGCGGAAACAGGATCCGGGCTTTGGCCTCTTATCTGACGGAGTCGGGCTTTACTGCAGCTGATGAACTGCCTGAGGGACTCGAAATGAACGAGTTGGTCAAAAAAATATCTAAAGTAATGGATCGTCTGGCCATACAATCCCGAGAGATGTTATTAGATAAACAGATCGGCACTAAGGAGTTGCAAAAGCTTTCAATAGTTTTAAAAAATTCCACTGAGCTATACAAAATGGCTTATGATGGGTATAAAGAATCAGCCAGACGGCGAAACGAACTGATCAAAACAATGGAAAAGTGGGAAAAGATAATTTTGGATTCAGGAGGCAGCCCCGGAACGGTTAAAGTAGGTTCAGGTAAACGAGGAATTAGAATTAAAGAGAGCATCATTTCATTGAACGATCAGCAACGGCTTGAGGTATGTAAACACCTGATCTGGTATTTCGAAAAAGAAGATATTAAAGGTGACAGAAACAGCCTTTTTTCGGCGACATATGATAAAGGAGGGATGCTGGCGAGGCGTTTAGCCATTGAAATAGCCGTTGCGCTGGAACCGCATATTCAACTTTCAAAACCGGAAATACAACGAAATATCAATGCCACAAAAGCGATTTATTTGGGAAACCTCTCTCCAGACTTGAGCGCAGTTCAAAAACAAGAGATAGGCAAACAGATGGCCCGGGAGGTAGATAACGGACTTGGCTTGGCTGCTATCCGGTTGGCAGATACACTTGTGCATACATACCGCGTGGAACTAAACGATGAAGCGATTGAATTTCTCCACCATCATTATAAAGCAAATCTGAAAGTACTTCGGCGAGTTGTGAACCGAAAAAAAACGACTGGGCCATCAATACCCATATTAGTCGATACACCGCTCTCTCTTAAAGAACCGAAAGCCATTTGGAAAAAAAGCCTGGAAGAAGTGAGAAAAACTGTATCGAAAAAAGCATAATCATTGAAAACACTCAGTAACTAATTTCATTACGTACATTTCTTACATTGGTT
>SLLL01000027.1 GCA_007134085.1 Balneolaceae bacterium | reverse complement strand
TTGGCTACTCCGCTGCAAAACTCGATGCACTCGTAATCTGGGAAGCACAGTTTGGTGATTTTGCAAACGGAGCTCAGATTATTATAGACCAGTTTATTTCATCGTCTGAAGCAAAATGGGGCCAAAAGTCTGCTATTGTGATGACACTGCCACACGGATATGAAGGCCAGGGGCCGGAGCACTCTTCCGCCAGGCTTGAACGTTTCCTGCAGCTATGTGCTGAAGACAATATTCAGGTAGCGAACCTCACTACTCCTGATCAATATTTCCATCTTCTCAGAAAACAATCTCTGCAGGAGAACAAAAAACCGTTGATAATAATGTCTCCTAAAAGCTTGTTGAGACATCCACAGGCTGTTTGTAATGTGGAACAACTTGCAACAGGAGCCTTCAGGCCATTCATCGGTGATGACAATGTGGAAGATGCTTCAAAAATTGACAGGATTGTAATTTGCTCAGGCAAGGTTTACTATGATCTTCTGAAAGCACGGGAAGACAAAGAGAAAACCAATGTAGCCATTACTCGGATGGAAATGCTCTACCCTCTGCCTGATAAAGATGTGAAAAGCTATCTCACAAAGTTTAAAAATGTGAAAGAGATTGTGTGGTGCCAGGAAGAGCCTAAAAATATGGGTTCCTGGACTTATGTGATGCCAAGGTTAACTGATCTGCTTGGCAGAGGCCAAAAACTCAGATATGCCGGGCGCCAGTCTTCAGCTTCGCCTGCAGCCGGTCAGAAGAAAATTCATGAAGCGGAGCAGGAACGCCTTCTGAATGAAGCCCTTGATTAATTAAGGGCTTCATTTCTGTTTTTTAGCGTAAACCGTTTGGCAAACCTTTACAAATACGGCTTACAGCATCGTGGCTGTGAAGGCTTTCGAGATGGGCACAACGAACTACAAAATCTCTGATTCGCTCATCTTTATTGAGTTCGTCATATAGCAATCTTGCTGCGTCTTCCACAAACTTCTGGTATGCACCGTTCAGTTCGGCAAATGCCTGCTCGTCTTCTCTTTTTACCATTACCTGAGTTTCTGTTTTGAGAGCTTCACGGCTCATTTCAACCAAATCATCAATAAACAGTTCACTATTTAACTGAACTGTGATATTAGCGACACTTCTCTGACTATGAGGAATTGCAGCTACATCACGTGTTTCGCGTGCGTGCTCTGCGAGTTCATAACTGCAGGGGCAGGCTGAACTATATACAAACTCAAGGTGAACATAACGAGTAAAGTTATTGTATTCATCAAGCTTTCCTTCAAATGATACGCTGTAGTACTGATAGCCGTACATTCCGGATCGCAAACTCTCTTTCAGCATTGGATAATTAAACGATAATTTCAGAAACGCACTTCTGCTATCCAGGTCATCCTTGTAAGCTTTCAAAAGATCATACAATTTATCGGGATGCATCACATCGTTCTGAAACTTATAAAATGTTCTCATGATGCGACTCATATTAATCCCTTTTTTGCCTGCTTCAAGCCCAACATAACCATCTACATTGGTTTCAAGAGTTAAAAGTTCTCCTGATGGAGTTGGGTACTTCAATGGAAGTTTAAAGTTTGAGATGCCAACTTGTTGGATAGGAACATTTGCTCCCTCAATGAGTGAGGCCGGACCATTCTGCAAATCCGGCAGACTCTCTTTGTATTCTTTGGTTACCACAAAAGTGGGATCGTAAAATCGTTTAACGTTTGTTGAAATCATAGTTATTCAGTTTCAAATAATTTAGCGTCCTCGATCAGGACAATATTCAGCTATGTTTCGTTCGGTTTCAAAAAGCCTGACAGAATAAAGTTTGGAGTTTTCGCTGGCTGCCTCTTCAATATCAGCACGAAGTTCATCAAAAAAAACCTTCACAAGATTCTCTGATGTAGGAATAATATTTTTTAAAAACGGCACTTCCATATTGAGATTTTTATGATCGCAGGGCTCGAGTATTTTCTCTTTTATGATAGATTTCAGTTTACCGAGATCAATCACATAACCTGTTTCCGGATCGGGCTGGCCGGCTACTGTTACTTCGAGAATATAATTATGACCGTGCCAGTGTTGATTATTGCACTTGCCAAAAGTCTGTTTATTCCATTCGTCTGATTTGTTAGGATTATGCAGACGGTGTGCAGCATTAAAATGTGTTTTTCGTGTTACGTAGATCATAGATTTTTAAGTATTGAACCTGACTAACAAAGCGAATATCAAAACGGTTCCGTGAACAGAATTGATAGCTCATTATACAATAATGCTGAAAATAGATGATGAGCTGTTAAAACAAAAAAAGTCCTCACTTATTTCAAATGAGGACTTTATCAGATTTTCTAAAAAGTAAATGATGTCGATATTATTCAGTTACATCTTTACTTTCAGCTTCCGGCTCAGACTTTTCATCTTCATTGGCCTTAGCTACACTTTCTTTCTTCTTCTTTTTCGATGCTGATGCCCCATTTGTTTTTGGAGCTTCAGAAGAACTGGTTTCAAATATTCCTTCGGGGTAGTTTCCACTTGGCCTGTCACCCAGCATTTCCCTAAGATCGATATGATTTAGCACTTCTTTTTCGAGCAACGTTTCAGCCATCTCTTCAAGTTTGCTTCTTTGCTTATTTAGAAGGTCGAGTGTTCTCTTATAATTTCTCTTTATGATATTTTGGATAGCCTGATCTATCTTTTGCGCAGTACTTTCAGAGTACTTTTTGTTGAAACCATAACTATTTTCGGGGCTGTTAGAATCTTTCAATGAGAGATAGCCAAGTTCATCACTCATACCAAACTCGGCAACCATAGCGAAAGCCATATTGGTAATACGCTCCAGGTCATTCTGAGCACCGGTAGAAATTTTACCAAAAACAATCTCTTCGGCAACGCGCCCTCCAAGTAGTGCACATATCTTATCTTCCAACTCTTCAGTTGTCATCAAAAAACGGTCTTCAAGTGGCGTTTGGAGTGTATAGCCAAGAGCAGCAAAGCCACGTGGTACAATGCTTACTTTTAAAACAGGATCAGTATATTTCAGCATCCATCCAACAATTGCGTGGCCAGCTTCGTGGTATGCCACAATCTTGCGTTCATCCGGGCTAATAAGCTTGTTTTTCTTCTCAAGCCCGGCCACTACACGCTCAATAGCAT
>SLLL01000128.1 GCA_007134085.1 Balneolaceae bacterium | reverse complement strand
TTTTTCAACGGTGCCGCGGTAAAAATCATCCCTGTCTATTTCACTGTAAAGAAGGTTTGCTTTATCATCGTTGATTTTTACAAAAGCGTTAAGCCCGCCTTTTTCTTCAATCCACTCTAACACATAATTAACCATGTAAACTGCAAAAACAGGTGGAGTGTTAAAAAGTTTATTGATATGGGTTTTGTAGTTGATGATGGTTGGGATTGCTTCAGCCCGCTGCTTTTCCAGGAAAGAATTTCTCACCAGCACAACTGTAACGCCTGCAGGGCCAAGATTTTTTTGAGCGCCGGCATAAATCAATCCATACTTATCAAGGTCGAGTGGCCTGGAGAGAAAATCTGAAGAAGCATCACAAACAAGTGGTGCTCCACCTCCGTCCGGTTCACTGTGAAATTGTGTGCCGAAAATGGTATTGTTGCTGGTAAAGTGGGTATAAGTGGCATCATCCGCGAAGGAGAGTTCATCTTTGCCCGGTATATGAGCATAGCCACCCTCTTTGCCGGAGAAAGAGACATGAACATCGCCAAAATGACGGGCCTCCTTAATAGCCTTTTCCGACCATGCACCAGTATCAATATAATTCGCAATTCGCGAACTATTTAGAAAATTATGGGGAACAGCCATGAATTGGGTACTTGCACCTCCCTGTAAAAAGAGCACTTCCCAGTCATCATCAGCTCCAAGAATGGTTTTTAAACGTGTAGTTGCCTGTTCATTAATCTCGGTATATTCAGGCCCGCGATGGCTCATTTCGATCAATGAACTGCCTTTTCCACGGTAATTTGCCAATTCGGCTTCAGCTTTTTGAAGTACCTGAAGTGGAAGTGTTGCAGGGCCTGCACTAAAGTTATGTACGCGTTTCATAATGTTATTTGGTTAAAATGTGTGAACGATTATTCCTGATTTAATTTTTGGCTCGAACCATGTAGATTTTGGCGGCATCAGCTCTCCCTGATCGGATACATCAATCAGTTCTTGAATGCTGGTTGGATACATACTAAAGGCAAGATCTGCATTTCGGTTGTCAACAAGTTTTTCAAGCTCAGCAGTGCCTCTTATTCCTCCTACAAAACTTATGTTCTCATCAGTTCGAGGATTTTCAATTCCGAAAAGAGGTTCAAGTACTCCGTTTTGCAATCTGGCTACATCCAGCGAATCAACAATATTATCCGTGGCCGGTTCAGGCAATTTCATTGAATACCATGTTCCGGAGTAGTACACAGAAACCACTCCTTTCTCTGATGGAGTTTTATCGCTGGTTTCGGCGAGTTCAAACTGCTCTTTTAGTTTATTGAATGTAGAGAAATCAACTTTTTTGATAACCCTGTTGTAAGGTAAAATTCTCATCTGATCCATCGGAAAGAGAACAACCGGGAAGTATTCAAACTCCTCTTCACCGGGAAACGTGTTGCGTTCTGTGCGCAGCTGTTCAGCTACTCTTGAGGCACTTTTACAACGATGATGGCCATCAGCCACATATAATTTACTGATAGAAGCAAACCCTTCTACAAAGTCAGCTGTGTTGTATGTTTTCCAAATTCTGTGAATAACACCGCCTTCACCGTGGTGCTCAATCAGAGGTTCGTTAGTAAGGGTAAGCTTTTCAATATGAAAAGTGATATCGGCAGTATCATTGAATGTAAGCATTACCGGCTCTGCATGAGCCTGCTGTGTTAGTATGTGACGGGTTCGGTCGTCTTCTTTATCAGGCCGGGTAAGCTCATGTTTTAGAATAACATCGTTATCATAATCCTGAACAGAGGCACAAGTGAAGACTCCGGTTTGTGTGTGATCGGCTGTTTCGAGCTGATAGATATAAATTGCATGCTTTTTGTCCTGTTGAAACAGGCCGGAGGCCAGAAGCTTATTGAGATTTTCAGCACCTTTCGCATAGACAGAATCGTGGTTGAAGTGTGTTCCATCGGGGAGATCTATTTCAGGGCGAATTACATGAAGAAAACTATCGGGTTTACCAACAGCCATTTCAGCAGCTTCATCGGTACTGATTACATCATAGGGTACACAGGCTACTTCATCAACTTTATCTTTGTGTGGAAGCCAGCCTTTAAATGGGTGAATAGTTGCCATTAAATCATCAGGTTTTTTAAATTTTAAATCAATCTTTATTATACAAACTCTTTACCTTTTCAGCGTATAGAAATCGTAAATAAACAGGATAAATTAAAGTCATGAGTGAAAACAATTCATCCGGAACCGACAAATTAAATGTGAGCCAACAACAACAGCTGCTATTTATGATGTTGATACAGCAGCACGAACAAATTGCCATGATGGGGCTCGGTAAAATTAAAAATCCTGCCATTGATAAAATTGACAGGGACCTGAAAGCAGCCAAATTTGCGATCGATACTCTTGTAACCCTTGAGAAGTTTACAGAGGGCAATCTACCGAAAGAGCTCTCAGGCTTTTTAAAGCATACGTTAACAACGCTACGCCTTAACTATGCCGATGAAAAAAAGAAAGAGAGCAGCACTGCTTCCGATAAAGACAATTCAACAAAAGATGCAGAAAATTAAAGCTGCCGGTGGAGTACTTTACAGATATAGAGATTCGCTTGCTGAAATATTACTTATAAAAAGAAATGGCTTTTGGGATTTGCCTAAAGGCAAAGTTGAGAGTGGTGAATCTATAGAAGAAGCGGCTATAAGGGAGGTTGAAGAGGAGACTGGAGTAATAAATATCTCCATACGATCGTACCTTTGCGAAACATATCACGAATACGATCAAAAAGGTGAATCTTATGGAAAAACCACTTATTGGTATCTGATGGATGCAAACGGTTATAATGGAGATACAAAACCTCAAATGGAAGAGGGAATAACAGATACTAAGTGGGCACATCTAAAAAAAGCATTTACCTTAGCACACTTTGATAATCTAAAGAGTGTGATTGCGGAAGCAAGTAAAATCCTCTACAAATAAAAAAAGGCGTGAAGTTTAATCACGCCTTTTGAAGGAAATTTGTTGGCTTTGCGTTAGTTCTGTAATCTGAAATAGATCGGCAAGCTATACTGAACTCTTACCGGGCGGCCACGTTGCATACCTGGCCTAAATTGTGCCTGGCTAACAACACGCAGAGCTTCTTCGTCAGCGCCACCACCGATTCCACGAATTACACGTGGATCTTCAACTTGGCCTCTTTCATTTACAATAAACTGAATAAAAACACGTCCTTCAATTCCGGCGCGTCGTGCCATTTCCGGATACCGTATTTGGCGCTGGAGTTCTCCAAGGCCACCTATCAATTCAGGCATATCTTCTACTACCACGAAGAAATCTTCTTCCGGATCATCTTCGGCGGGTGGAGGTGGGGGAGGCATGCTTAGAGCACCACCAAGATCAAGGTCACCGCCAATATCGATGTCTACGTCTTCAATTATTTCGTCGTTTGGTACTTCAACAGGTACCGGTTGTCTTGGTGGGGGGGGAGGTGTTTCAATTTGCCGAGTCTGGATAATTTCTTCCATCTCGATAACTTCCTGTTCGTCTAATACTATTTCTTCCGGGCCGAGGCTTGTTATGTCAATTCTCACAGCTACTATGAAAATCACCAATGTAATTATCAAGCCTAACTCAAGATACACGGTGTAATAGTTTCTTAAATCAGCATCAGGTTTTTTTCTTTCAATCATATTGGGTGTGTTGTTTTGGCTAATGTGAAATCAGGATGAAGTATAATTGATTTTCATCTATTTTTCCAACGAATAAATGTAATTAGATATTATCATTTTGTTCCTGGCTTACAGTAACACTATTCTCTATTGGATATTTCTTCTTAAAAAAATAGAGAAGTATAACTGCTGTAAGGCTTCCCAGTGCATCAGCAATAGCATCATATATATTGCCATTTCTTCCGAAAGGCAGTAATTCCTGGGCTACTTCTATTGCAATTCCGAAAGATGTGCCTGCAAGAAAAATTGCGATGAGGCTTACATTATATTTTTTAACTGAGATCAAATAGAGCCCAAAGAGGAACGTCCAGATAAAGAACATCGAAAAATGCCCAAGCTTATCGTATTGATAAAGGGTTGAAGAGCCCAGATTCTCTGCGGGTGAAATGGTGAAGAAGAGTATTGCGGCAGTTGTGAAAATCAGTAAAGCATTTATCACCAAACTGTTTTCTACAAAAAAACGGATTGCTGCTTTAATCATAAAAGTTTTTCCGGGCCAATAGTTTGTTTACCTATTAAAGGCGTCAACGCCAAGTAAGTTTCATAAAGTGTGCGGAGCGTTGCCACAGGTAAACTTTTTTCAAGAGAAATGTTAGCAGCTATAGCCCCCGAAAGTACATCGCCAAATCCTGCACGGTTAAAAATTGCCGTGTTGTACCCCGTGATGAACGGTTTTGATGATGCCAAACACAAAATGGCAGGGTTTCCCTTTAAAAATATGTTCACTTGGTTTTGCTTCTGAAATTCAGCAGCCCAATCAAATCGTTCGGAATCGGTATTGAAGCGTCCATTCAGCCATTTTACTGCTTCACCTTTATGTGGAGTGAGAATCCAGTTTTTCTTTGCATCGGGTGAAAATTCTATTAACTCATTCCATGCCGACAACGCATCTGCATCAATCGCAGCGTAACCTTCAACATGTTTTAGCAGTTCAATAATAAGCGATTTCGTCTGCTCCCTTGTTCCAACTCCCGGGCCTACAAGGAGTGTACCTTTTTTTTGTGATATAGTTGATTTTATCTGTTGAGCATGCTCAGGTTTGAAAAATGTATCATTTTCATTACCAACTGGAACTTTGATGATTTGCGGTAATGCTGCTTCGTAAACCTGCAATAAATTTTTGGGTGTATAGAGAAACACAGCTCCTGCCCCCTGTTTCCAGGCACTTTTTGCAGCCATGATAGCTGCACCGGTTAAACCTTCAGAACCGGCTACAATGTGTACTACACCGCCATCATACTTATGTTGGCGATGAACATTTTTGGCAGGCAGGCTCTCATAAAGATTTTGGTTCAGCAAAAATGCGCTTGCTTCGAGAAGATGTTGAGGAAAGGGTAATCTGATGAAAACTATATCTCCACATTCAGCAGAAGCACCATCAAACTGAAAGCCAAGTTTGTTGGCGCCAAAGGTAAACGTTTTTGTTGCTTTTACACATACACCCCGAGTGGTTCCTGAATCAGCATCAAGCCCTGATGGAATATCCATTGCATAAACAGGAATATGCGAGGCATTTATTTGATCGATTATTTTTGGCAAAGGATCTTTCAGATCACTCTTTAAACCGGTGCCAAATATACCATCTACAATGTAATCGGAAGTAGAAAAATCAGCCTGATTCAGGCTATTAATGAGTGTGATATTTGCACCATGTTCTGAGAGAGATTCAAGAAGTTTGAAATTTCTTTTCGCATCCGGAGATAAATCACCGGTACCAAAAACCGGATATATCGTAACGGAATGGCCTCCATCGTTAATCAGATACCTTGCAACGGCAAGCGCATCACCCGCGTTGTTACCTTTTCCACAAATAAACAGGCCGTGCTTATTTCTATTTTGTAACTCAAGAATGTGCCTTGAAGCACCCTCAGCAGCCAGTTCCATCAGGGTGAATCCGTCGATGCCAAACTCATTGATGGTTTTGCTGTCAGCATTTCGGCTCTGCTCAGCTGTATAGAGTTTGCACTCTGCCGGTATGTGGAAAGGCAGGTTCATAGCTGCTTGGTTTAGTATGACCTGGCGAATAGAACTTTCTTGTCAGATGGTTTGCCGGTTACCATACACTTTCCGGGGCTATCATCACCATGCAGAGGGATACAGCGAATGGTGGCTTTTGTCTCCTCTTTTATTTTTAGCTCGGTCTCATCAGTTCCATCCCAGTGGGCAAAGATAAACCCGCCTTTTTCAATCATAACTTTAAAATCGTCATAATTCTCAGCGTGCTGTGTACTCTCATCGCGGCGTTTTTTTGCCGCCTCGAACAGATCGTTCTGAATGGTATCGAGAAGAGCCGTGATTTGCTCAGCTGAACCTTGCATCGGGATGATGGTTTTCTCGAGGGTATCGCGGCGGGCAACTTCAATGTTCCCGTTTTCGATATCTCTCGGGCCGATAGCAATTCGAATCGGTGTGCCTTGCGCCTCGTGTTCGGCAAATTTCCAGCCGGGCTTAAAGTTATCACGATCGTCAAGTTTTACAGAAACGCCATTCGCCTTCAGCTCTTTAATCATGGGCTCGGCATAGTATATTGCCTTCGATTTTTGCTCATCATTTTTGAAAATGGGAATAATTACTACCTGTGTTGGAGCCAGTTTTGGCGGTAATACAAGACCGTTGTCGTCAGAGTGGGTCATAATCAGCCCGCCAATTAACCGCGTTGATACCCCCCAGCTTGTAGCCCAAACATATTTGTGGCCACCGTCGCTATCCTGAAATTTTACATCAAACGCTTTTGCGAAATTTTGCCCCAGAAAGTGAGAGGTTCCAGCCTGAAGTGCTTTACCATCTTGCATCAGCGATTCTATACAGTAGGTATCTACCGCACCGGCAAAGCGTTCGGAAGCAGTTTTTACTCCAGTAACTACCGGCATGGCCATGTATTCTTCTGCAAACTTGCGATATACTTCGAGCATTTGCAGCGTTTCTTCAACTGCCTCCTGTTCGGTGGCGTGGGCTGTGTGCCCTTCCTGCCATAGAAATTCCATGGTTCGTAAAAACAGACGTGTACGCATTTCCCAGCGAACCACATTTGCCCACTGATTGATAAGTATTGGAAGGTCACGATAGGATTGAATCCAACCGCGGTATGCATCCCAGATAATGGTTTCTGATGTGGGGCGAACGATAAGTTCTTCTTCAAGGCGCGATTCGGGATCAACTTCCACACCGCCCTCCACACTTTTTAACCTGCTGTGTGTGATTACTGCACACTCCTTGGCAAAACCTTCCACATGTTGTGCCTCTTTCGATAAAAATGATTTGGGTATGAAAAGCGGAAAGTAGGCATTCTCATGGCCGGTGCTTTTGAACATATCATCCAATACTCCCTTCATATTTTCCCAAAGTGAAAAGCCGTTCGGCCGAATTACCATACAGCCGCGAACAGGGGAGTGGTCTGCCAGCTTAGCCTCTTTAATTACATCTAAATACCATTGTGAATAATCGTCTTCTCTGTTGGTGATACGTTTTGCCATGTTTACTGCAGTTGCGTGGAATTTCTGATTTGTTGTGTGAATTAAGTAATAAGCTGTTAAGATAAAAAATGATTTAGAAGCGAACTGCAAGACATTGTGAAAAACCGAAATTTATATTTCATGATTAGTTTGAAAAAGTACTATCTTTAATGCTGTTCGAGAATGGCGTGGTAGCTCAGGTGGTTAGAGCGTCGGATTCATAACCCGGAGGTCGGCGGTTCAAGTCCGCCCCACGCTACATTATCCCTATCGATTTCAAGCTCTTACACCAATTTTTATTCCTTCATTTTGGTGTCGGATTCGTATCCGCCCCGTACTACACAAAACTGTGTAAGCATTATACTTGAAATTTTTTAGATGTGATTCCTTTTTTTCCGGGCACTTGTGGATTAATGAAGCGAGGCTGGAATTAAAGATTGATAGGCCCACAAAAAAAATTAGCAGCACTCCTTTCAAAAAGTGCTGCTAAATATCATCTACAGACGGCTATTACCCCATTTGCAAAAATAACATAATTGGTTCAAGGGCTATCTGCAATAAGTATTAGATCGTAATTTAAGTACGTAAAAATACGTAGAAATGGTTTTTAGCGTAAACCCGCTTCTCTCATGGCGTAACGCACAAGCCCGGCAGTATTTTTAATGCCAAGTTTATTCATCAGGTTAGATCGGTGCGTTTCTACTGTTCGGGTGCTTATGTAGAGTTTTTTCGCAATCTCAGCGCTTGTAAATCCTTCGACAATAAGTTTAAGCACCTCCTTCTCTCTTTTGGTTACACTTTTTTTGTTTCCGGCAACGGCAGTACGCTTAGTGTGAGTGGTGTACTGGCTGATCATGATTTGTGAGACGGAATCACTGAATGCCTGCTGCCCTGAATTTACCTCCCTCACAATTTTAATAAGCTCTTTGGCGGGGGCATTTTTTGTAAGATATCCCATTATACCAGCTTTGAGCGATTGGTTTAAATGGAAAAGATCGGTTGAGTGAGTTAACACAATCGCAAGTACACCCTGATTAATCTCTTTCAGCTTATCCATAATATCATGGATGTTCATATCAGAGATGTTGGATGAAAGCAAACATACGGATTCAGGATTTGCCTTATATGCATTCAGCAGTTTTCTTCCCGTATCAACACTTTTCACAATTGATAAACCGGAATCCATACCAATAGCTGTTTCTATACCAAGCCGGTAGATATCGGTACTTTCAGCGATTAGTATTTTTATAGTGTCCATTTGCTAACCCAAGCTGTTGCAGAAGTTAACGGAATATAATCGTTTATTTTAAAATGTAAAGCCGTTGCTAAAAGAAATCATCATACAAAAAGAATAAAAACTCCAATAATGGCTTTAATACTCCAGAGTACGGTACGGATAAAGTTGGTGCTAACGAGTTTGTTTACGGTTTCCGCACTATAACCCATCGTAAGTTTAGAATGCAGTG
The DNA here is from genome assembly GCA_007134085.1 of Balneolaceae bacterium. Taxonomy (GTDB): domain Bacteria; phylum Bacteroidota; class Rhodothermia; order Balneolales; family Balneolaceae; genus Rhodohalobacter. The sequence goes on along the minus strand of SLLL01000128.1, from coordinate 25,346 downwards.
GCACCTGCACGAAAAATGTTACCAGCCAGATCAAAAGGACAATAAAAAAACCGATTAGATGCAAAACATTATCCGATGAAACAAAAAATGCCAGGCTAAATGATGATACAAGCTCGATTACCATCAATGGAACTACAATGAGCGAGATCCTGAATCCATGGAACTTAATGTGCTCTCCGAAACTCTCTTTTTCAAATCTGTGGAACATCGGATAGTGCACCAGCTGAACTGTCCAGATGAGGCCACACAGCAAAAAGCTGGTTATCAGGTTAGCTGCAAGAAGTAATTGCATGGTAAAACTTTAAGGTTGATGTGAGCGAATGGTTCTTAGATTGCGTATTTTTGGCGATTCAAAAGGAAACGATAATAAATTGATTTAATCAACTGATTTTTATGAGCTGGAACCGAACCCACACCTGCGGAGAACTTACATTAAATAACAGGGGAGAGGACGTAATACTGAACGGCTGGATTTCTACAAGAAGAGATCTTGGAGGGCTGATATTTATTGACCTGCGCGATCGTTATGGAATCACACAAATCGTGTTCGACGAAACCAATAAAGAACTTCATTCCCAGGCAGAACAGCTAAGAAATGAATTTGCGATTGGGGTAAAAGGGAAGGTACTTCAACGGGATAAGGAGACTATCAATCCTGAAATGAAAACCGGTGAAGTTGAGGTAGAAGTAACTGAACTGCGGGTTTATTCCAAAGCAGAAACGCCTCCGTTTGAAATTAAGGATGGTATCGCCACAAACGAAGAGACCCGCCTGCGATACAGATATCTTGACCTTCGCAGAAACGACATTCAGAAAAATCTGCTGCTGCGATCCAGTCTTTACCACACAATCCGCACTTTTTATCACGACAGATTTTTCGCTGAGGTTGAAACACCTGTTTTGATGCGTTCCACACCGGAAGGAGCACGTGATTATCTGGTTCCGAGCAGGGTAAATGCCGGCAAGTTTTTTGCGCTTCCACAGAGCCCTCAAACCTACAAGCAGCTGCTGATGGTTTCCGGCTTCGACAGATATTTCCAGATTGTGAAATGCTTTCGCGACGAAGATTTACGTGCCGACCGCCAGCCGGAATTTACTCAGGTGGATGTGGAGATGTCGTTCATTGACGAAGAGGTGATTTACTCCACACACGAAGAGTTGATGGCGCTCTTATGGAAAAAACATCTTGGCATCGAAATCCCCACACCATTCAAACGGTTAACCTACAAAGAAGCACTTGAAAGATACGGCTCAGATAAGCCGGATCTTCGTTTTGGGCTTCAAATCAATGATTTATCTGATATTGTAGCCGATTCAGATTTTAAAATTTTCCAATCTACAGTAAAGAATGGTGGAAGGGTAGTATCTATTACCATTCCGGGCCAGGGAGCACTTGGCCGTGGCGCGTTAGACAGGCTTACTGATAAGGCCATTTCTCAGACCGGTGCCGGTGGAATGATTTTTATGAAGCACTACGAAGGTGAGATTACATGTAGTGTTGGCAAGTTTTTGAGTGATGAAACCATGAAGAGTATGGCGGAAAAATCGGGTGCTGGCGATGGCGACCTTGTATTAATTTTAGCAGGCCCGGCACCTGATGTGTACGAACAGATGGGTGCTCTTCGCCTCATAGCCGGAAAAGATTTCGATCTGATTGATGAATCAAAAACAGAGTTTCTCTGGGTTACTGATTTCCCGCTTTTTGAATGGTCGCGCGAAGACCTTCGGTACTATTCACTGCACCATCCTTTTACAGCACCAAATGCCAATGGTGTTGATCTGTTGGATGAATCACCCGAAAAAGTGAATGCACGTGCCTACGATTTGGTTCTTAATGGCAGTGAAATTGGAGGGGGTTCTATTCGAATTCACGATACAGAGCTTCAACAAAAAGTGTTCGGAATACTCGGAATTGACAAAGAAGAAGCTCAAAATAAATTTGGGTTTCTGCTCGATGCTTTCCGCTACGGAGCGCCACCGCATGGAGGCATTGCTCTTGGCCTCGACCGAATTGTGATGCTGATGGCAGGCGCTCAGAGTTTGCGTGATGTAATTGCATTTCCAAAAAACCAGAAAGCGCAAAGCCTTATGGATAATTCACCCGATTTTGTGGACGAAAACCAGTTAAAAGAGCTTCATATATCACTAAGAAAATCAGCACTTAGCGAATCTTAAATCATATCTATTTTGAAAACAGCAGGAATTGACGGTTGCAAGGCAGGATGGATTCTAATCACGTTTGATGACAATCCGGAATACAAAATACTTCGTACCAACGAAGAGCTAAAGCAAGAACTAACAGAGGCCAACCTCACTTTCATCGATATGCCAATTGGCCTTGAGGATGAGAACTATACCCGTAAATGTGACGAACTTCTTCGAAAAAAACTTGGCGCTGACTACGCGTCCAGTGTTTTCAGTCCACCAATAAGGCCTGCACTGCATGCACCTTCCTATGTGGAAGCAAGCATGCAAAGCTACGAATACACGGAAAAGAAACTCACCATACAGGCTTGGAACATAACACCGAAGATAAGAGTGCTCGACCAATTTCTTTCTGAAGATGTGGAGCTTAGCAAGAAAGTACTTGAAAGCCATCCCGAGCTGCTCTTTATGAACTTAAATGGGGGCATGATTTATCAGAAAAAGAATACAAAAAAGGGCCTTCGCCATCGCCTTGACCTTGTAAAGGAGCACGAACCAATTGCCGCCGACTTTTTCAGAGAGATTAAAGAGGAGTACCGAAGAAATGAAGTGGAAGAAGATGATATTGTAGATGCAATGGTGCTCGCTCTTGCGGCAAAATGGTCGCCGGAGAAGGGAATTAAAACACTGCCCGAAGAGCCGGAATTCGATTCAGCCGGCCTCCGAAAAGCGATTCATTACGTTTAGTCTTTATCAAGTACCTTTTTGTATTTAATTCCACTTTTGTGAACACGGTTTAATCCGTTATAAGCGGCAATTTTGTACGCTTCAGAATAGGTTGGGTAGTTAAGCACACGCTCTATGAAATATTTGATATTTCCATTGTGAGCCATAATGCTTTGCCCAAGGTGAATTAGATCGGATGCGTGTTCGCCAAAGATATGAACCCCGATTAACTTAAGGTTATCTGTTCTGAAAACGAGTTTTAGCAACCCTTCTGTTTCGTGATTAAGGTCGGCTCTGGTAAGGTTGTTGTAATAAGCTCTGCCAACGGTATAATCAATGTTCAGGTCGGCAGCCTGCTCTTCAGTAAGGCCTATCCCTGCAATTTCGGGAACGGAATATATGCCGTATGGCAAGTCCCTGTCGCCAATCATTGCATCAACTGACCCTCCAAACATATCAACCGATGCCAGGCGCCCTTGCAGAAATGATGCTGATGCAAGAGATGGCTCACCTATAACATCTCCTGCGGCATAAATACTGGGTACAGAGGTTTTAAAGTGTTTATCTACTTCAATGTGGCCATGTTTATTTAGCTTGATGCCAAGCTCTTCTAGCCCCAGATTTTTTGTGTTAGGTATTTTGCCGCCAACATAGAGAACGTGGTCAGTCTCAACTACCTGTAAGCGGTTCTCATCCGCAGTTCTGAAAAGAACTTCATCGCAAGTTCGCAGTTCATTTTTAGAGATCTTTTCGATTGTAGCATTGTTTATTACCTGAATATTTTTCTTTTTGATGGACTTGAATAATGCATCTTTAATTTCACTATCAAGAAACGGCAACACTTCATTTTGTTCGTTCAAAATGGTTACACGTGTGCCGAGTGCAGAAAAGATGGTAGCAAATTCTATGGAGATTATTCCACCTCCAATTATAATAAGCCTGCGTGGAATGTGTGTTAACTCAAGAATCGAAGAGTAATCAAGAACTCCTTCATGGTCTACTGAGAAGTTTTGGGGTTCAGCCGGGCTGCTGCCGGTGGATATTAAGATATACTCTGCGCTGTATTCTTTTTTCGTGTTCAGGTTATCAACAACTTGAATGGTATTTTTACCGATAATACTACCCCAGCCACGAACAGTTTCCACCTCATTTTTGATGATATCGTCCTTCACCTTTTTATTCTTGCCTTCGAGAATACTCTTTTTATAATCCATGATGTCTTCCATACGAAACTTTTCGAATGGTTTGCGGCCTCGCTCATCACCAAATTGTGAGTGAAAAGATTGTATAAGCTTGGCAGCAGCTCTGAGCGCTTTGCTGGGTACAGTACCTTTCTGTATCCAACTGCCTCCAATGTTTACACTACTTGCTTCAACTATTAACACTTTTTTGTCGAACTTTGTGCTTTGCATGGCGCATGAAAACCCAGCGGGCCCACTGCCGATAATGATTACATCGTAATCGTACTTCATGGATTTATTGTTTTACTAAGGTTTATAAGGTGTTACTTATCAGATAGAATATACAATTGAATCAAAGATAGAGGAAATTCAACATCAAATCTCCTGAAGTCCAAACTTTCTGTGAAATGATAAAAAACATGGAACGGAATACCTGCTATTTATTATTATGATGTTACGATAATGGGAAAGTTAACACGTTGAAGAAGAACGTGTTACAGAATAATAATAACTTAAAAATCAGAATAATGGCTTACGAACTTCCGGAATTACAATATTCCAAAGATGCACTTGAACCACATATTGATGCCAAAACGATGGAGATTCATCATGGAAAGCATCATCAGGGATATACTACAAAGTTAAATGCAGCTCTTGAAGGCCACGAATTCGCCTCATTGCCAATTGAAGAAGTATTGAAACGAATTAATGAAGTGCCGGAAAGTAAACGACAGGCAGTAATAAACAATGGTGGTGGATACGCCAACCACAATCTTTTCTGGACTGTTCTTTCACCAAATGGGGGTGGCGCACCTGAGGGCGAACTTGCTGATGCTATCAACAATACATTTGGAAGCTTTGATAAATTTAAAGAAGAGTTTGCAGCTGCAGCAGCCGGCCAGTTTGGTTCAGGATGGGGTTGGTTATGTGTAGATGGAAATGGCAATCTCAAGATTGTTGCAACGGCTAATCAGGATAGCCCATACATGCACGGTTTAACCCCAATTTTTGGCGTTGATGTATGGGAGCATGCATACTACCTGAACTACCAAAACAGACGGCCGGATTACTTAGCTGCCATCTGGAATGTTGCTAACTGGAATCAGGTAGCAGAGAATTACGCATCAGCTAAATAAGCTGAGTAAACATTTTGAAGTTTTTAAAGGCACTCAGCAATGGGTGCCTTTTTTTATGATTTCAAGTTTATCTGAGGATCATTTTTTTCTGTTGAATTCATTATATTTAGCAAAAATTTTAACTACAAACACACTTAATTATGCAATTTGGATTTGGAGTAGGCCCTGATACCTCCTGGATGAGAAAAGAGCTCACCGATATTGGTGTTGAAGAGCTGCAAACCCCGGAAGCTGTAGATAAAGCCATGAAAGATTATGCAAGCGGAACAATGCTAATGGCTATTAATTCTGTATGCGGATGCGCTGCAGGAAATGCCCGCCCCGGCTTGCACATTGCCCTTGAAAAAGCAGAAGCAAAACCTGATCACCTTGTTACCGTTTTTGCAGGGCAGGATAAAGAGGCCACTGCAAGAGCACGTGAGTATTTTAGTGAATATCCACCATCATCACCATCGTTTGCATTTTTTGTGGATGGAGAAATTAAAGCAATGATTCCCCGACACAGAATAGAAGGAAGAACTAAAGATGAAGTAGCTCAGGATCTTTTGATGGTATTCAATGCGTTTGTAAAGTCAGAATAAAGGATAGCTGAGCTTTATTTGAAGTAACTACAATAAGCCCGGTAACGAATAATCGCACCGGGTTTTTTTATATCCTTGTATTTAAGATAGCGCCTGTAAGCCAAAGCTGCGTCTGCCTGTATTGCACATTGAAGTAACCCTGGTTCCTCTGAAGTAGATAATTATCGAAAGGGAAAAATTCGTTACGCATGTTTGGCCGCTCAAACCTAAAGTTGTAGCGAGGGTCAGATCTGTCGAAAGAGTAAGACCATATCATAGTATTAAGATATCTGTCTACATACCACGGTGGCCCGAATAAAATGAACATCATTCCCATGTCTGTTTTCCAGCCCTCTTTAAATGTAGTAAACTGTTTATTGGCTTGTTCAACCCGTTCATAGTAAAGATTTATAACAGCTCTGGCTTGATTCATATTCCCAATATTACTCAACCAGAAACGGTCTACTGCCTCTTTCAGCGAATCGGGATCCTGAATTTGCATCATGCGTTCGTGATCTCTTCTGTCCATTAAATAGATTAAAGGAGCAGCAAGCTCACGCGATTTAAGCAGAGCTGGATAATTTTTACTTTTAATGGAGAAGTCTCTTGCGCGATAAACGGTATTGCCATCTTCATCAGTGGTTTCAGCCTCAAAACGGTAATTTCCTCTTTCAAAGATCTCATATTTAAATTCAATCAGAACGCTTCCGGGTTGGTCAAGACGGCGGGTAACTTCATCAATTACCTCTGGATTTCTCATATCTACACCAATGTAGGGAAGTGTAGAAGGGCTATAGTTGTTAAAGTTCATCGGGCGGGCCGGAGTATCATCAGCATTAAACTTCAACAGACGCGAGTTGATTTCGAGCGGTGCATCCATATCATTATTGGTAACCTGAAACATAAACTTCAGGCTGTCAAGCCCTGATGATACGGTATATGTTGTGATTGGGTTAAATGGAAGATCCGGCTCACCGGGGCCTTTACCAAGCAGACGAATGGTTGTAAGGTTAATTTCAGGGTTTTGCGGATCAGGTATGTCTGCTTCTGCTCTTCTCGTAGATGCTCTTCCCGAGGTGCGGTCAACTACACTTACTACTACCTCGAATTTGCCAGGTTGTACGGTTAAAACTTCATCGTGTGTGAATACATCCTGGCCAATAAATACACCCTCAAATTCTGATTCCACTGTAAAATCTCTGCGTAAGTTTTTAGTAAAAGTACCATCAACTTCAAGAATGCGTATTTCAACAGTTACATTTGCCTGACGAACGTCATCTACTGTGGAATAGATAAGGCTTCCAACAACAATATCGGTGGTTACGCTAATCAAGGCTTCATCAGTTTCACTCAGCAAGCCAATTGATGACATACGAACTTCGGGATAACCATCCTGAAAATGGAAGAATGAACCTCTCTCTATATCGGGATTGGCAGAGCGTACGCAACCGGTGTTATAAACTAAAACCGGTATGAGTAGAAGTAATAGGTATTGTTTGTATTTCATTTTAGTAGTAAAACTGTGTTTAAAGGGTAGCGCCTGCGATATTTTGCCAATAATATAACAACATAACTGTGGTATAATTGCTTACCTTTAGCAGTATTTATATTATCTATTTAAAATTTCACATAATTACAACAAAGTTTTATGCTAAGTAGTGCGCGAAGAACAAAAATAGTTTGCACGTTAGGCCCAAGCAGTAACACATTAGAAGGAATTGAAAACCTCTATCGTGCGGGGATGAATGTAGTAAGGATAAACTTTTCTCACGGATCGCATGAAGATCATGCGAAAACAATAGGATATGTGAGGGAGATTGCCCGAAAGTATGAATACTCTATACCCGTGTTGATGGACCTTCAGGGTCCGAAAATTCGCGTTGGGCAGATGAAGGACGGGGCTCAGATCATTAAAGAGGGCTCACTTGTAAAATTAACTTCTGAAGAGGTTATAGGTGATGCAAGCCTGATTCCAATAGACTATCCTAACCTTGCGGAAGATGCAACTGAAGGAAATCAAATTCTTATTGATGATGGATTGATGGAGCTCAGAATCATCAAAAATAGTGAAAAAGACCTTGTTGCGAAAGTTGTTGTTGGTGGGCTTTTAAAATCGAGAAAAGGTGTAAACCTGCCCGATGTTGATATCTCCATGTCGTCTATAACCGAAAAAGATAAGGAAGATCTCGAGTTTGGGCTTGAAATAGGCGTTGATTTTGTAGCCATGTCTTTTGTGCGTTCTGCGCGCGACGTTCAGGATGTTATCTCTCGTATTCGCGCAAAGGGAAGCAACACAGCCCTAATTGCAAAAATTGAAAAGCCTGAAGCCGTACATGTAATTGACGAAATCATTGAGGAAGCCGACGGCATTATGGTGGCCCGCGGTGACCTGGGTATCGAAATTCCGAGTGAGCAGGTACCATTGGTTCAGAAAAAAATTATTGAGCGCTGCAGAATGGCAGGCAAACCGGTAATAACAGCAACCCAGATGCTCGATTCTATGATTGTGAATCCACGAGCAACCCGCGCTGAGAGTTCTGACGTTGCAAATGCTGTGATGGATGGTACCGATGCCGTAATGCTTTCTGGAGAGACGGCTGCCGGAAAATACCCTGTAGAAGCTGTAAAGACGATGTCGAAAATCATCAAATCAATTGAAGATAACAGTTCGGCTATCTACTACAGCCTGAAATATCGAAAACCAGACTGGAAAGAGAAGCAAGTTATTGAATCGCTGGCATACTCTTGTGTAACCATAGCTGATAATGTTGATGCAAAAGCAATCAGCACCATTACACACTCAGGCAATACAGCTCGAAGAATTGCCAAATTCAGGCCAAAAGTTCCAATCATTGCATTCACAGAGAGCAGAACAGTACGCCGGCAGCTAAATCTGGTATGGGGTGTACAATCAGTAAGATTGGATGAAATTTTTGATACTGACCTGAGCGTAAAAATGATGGAAGATTATCTGGTTAAAGATGGACTGGTGAATAAGGGAGACAGGATAATTATCGCTACAGGTATGCCACTTGCAAAAAGAGGCAGAACCAATATGATTAAAGTTAGTACCATCGAAGATATGTAGAATTACGTTCTTCGTTCTGGTGTGAGAATCAACGAATACGCTGGCCGCAAGCAATGCGTTAATTAATGGTGAAAAGAACTTTTTACATAGCATTGATTTTTGTTCTGTTTGCGGGCTGTTCAACCATTAATCAAGGTTGGAAAAATTTTACCGCCTATTACAACACTTTTTATAACGCCAATCAATTTTTTGATGCCGGCCTTGAGAGAAACCTTAGGCAGGCTCCTCAGATTAACCCGTTATTGCCCATTCGGATTCATCTCCCCCCAAGCAGTGCCGGGCATGATGAGTTTGAGCAGGCCATTGAAAGGGGAAGCTCTATCCTCAGAAACCATGAGGATTCGAAATATGTACTCCCTGCAATTTTTCTGATAGGAAAATCTTTCTATTACCGTGCTGAATATTTTTCAGCACTGGAAAAATTTCAGGAACTGCAGACACTTGCAAGCGGAACATTGCAACAAGAAGCTGTACTTTGGCAGGGCAGAACCTATCTCGAAATGTCGAACTATAGTGAAGGCATACGTTTTCTTGAGGTGCAAGCTGATTTGATTGAAGAGTGGGATTCTGCTCTGCGCGCCGAAACTGATATGATACTTGCTCAACTACATGCAGCATTGAGAAACTGGGAGGAGGTGTCATCCTATCTGAACCGTTCCATTGGTGATTTAGATGACAGGCACAAAAAAGCACGTGCCTTTTTTCTGCTTGGCCAGGTTAATGAACGTATGGGAGATTATAGCCAGGCTTTATACGCGTACAATCAAATATCAGGGATAAGAACATCATACGATATTGAGTTCAATTCATTAAGAAAAGAAGCAGAAGTCTCCCGGCTGATTGGTAATTATCAGCGTGCCGAATATCTCTACCGGAGCATGCAACGGGACGACAAGTTTTTTGAGTACAGAAACGAGCTTCAATACGAAATTGCCAGAACCTATCAGTTGCGGGGTATGCCCGAAACAGCACTGGATAATTATCAGCTTGTGCTAAGAGACCGGCGCCAAAATCCATCTCCTGTCACTCAAGCGCGCACATTTTTTGGTATAGGAGAGATTTATCGTGATGATTTAGACAGTTTCACAATGGCTGCGGCATATTTTGACTCTGCTGCATCCGTGCGGGTTGATCAGGCACTGCTGCCTATGGATTTCAATGCAAGGGAACTTGCTGAATCATTCGGGCAGTATGCAAATATCAGGCGGGAAATCACTCATAAAGACAGTTTACTGCGGGTAGCCAATCTTCCACCTGATGAACTTGAAGTTTTTATTACGGAATTGCAGCGAATTGAGGAGGAAAAAATGCAGGAGGAGATGAGCCGAATGCAGAGTGAGCGAGACAGAATGATTGTAGCAGAACCGGCAGATACGGTAATTGATGCAGCTGAGGCTACTACTCACGGGTTTTTGAACATAAACAATCCCGCGATGCTGCAGGATGCCAGCCTTCAGTTTCAGGCAATTTGGGGCGACCGTGCTCTTGCCGATAACTGGCGCCGAAGGGCTGATGTAAGTGCAAGCAGGTTCGATCAGATTGTGATCAGGGATGAATCAGATGAAGTAATTGAAATTGAGCCGGAATCTGCTGAGGGGGGGCTTTTTGCAACTGCTGTGGACCTGAGCGATATCCCCTTCGAAGAAGAAGATCAACTTGCCATGAAAAAAGAAATTGAAGACTTAAACTACAGGCTGGCAAATGTCTTCTTTCTCTCGCTCGATATGCCAGATAGTGCGAGAACCTACTATCAAAAGGTAACAGAGAGTTCATTCAACGAGCATCTTGTAACCATGGCATTCTACAGTATTGCCGAGATTGAATTATTGCGCGGAAATGAAGCTGCTGCAAGGGAGGCGTTTGAAAGATTATACCAAAAAGATCCCAATTCACTGTATACACGCAGAATTGCAGATCGGCTGAATGTTGAGTTGGAACTCACGGAATTGACTGAAATCCCCCGAATTGAGCAGCAGTATTTTGAAGTGAGGTCGAGCGATAATGAAATTCCTCCGAAGGAAAGGGCAGAAGCACTTCTTATGCTTGCAGAAAATGGCAACAGTGATTCACAGCGTGCCCGTCTGCTTTTTGAAGCTGCTCAAGAGTATATGAAAGCTGCCCGTTTTGAGAGCGATAACCAGCAAGTTATTCGGGAATGGTTCGAAAGGCAGGATGAAGCCCGTAGAATGAGAACTGAATTTCAGATGCTGCAGGACTCTTCTCAAGTTATGCTCGCAGACAGTACAATAGCTGAAGATGAGCAGCTGTTTTGGCAAAATATTGCCGATTCAACATTTGCAGAACCCGACTTTACCGAGGGGTTCCCATTTGAAGGGGCATACTGGGACACAACACGTTCAATACTGAACCGGATTGAGCAATATTACGCTACAAGTACAATTATGCCATCGGTTACTCTTCTGCAGCAGACACTGCGAAAGCCGGTGGTTCAACAGCCTGAAGAAGAGATGATGATTGGCCCTGAGGCTGATGAGTTTATCCCGGACATTACAGAGATTGTAATTTCAACATGCGAGGAACTCGGTATTTCGATGGACTTTGATGGCGGGATGAGCGCATTTATGAGAACAATTACGTTCCCATCGTGGACGGAAAGCATATCGATGCGGGGTGAAGTTGTTTACACATTTACCATTGAGCCGGATGGTAGCATTATCGGGTACGATCAGGTGAGCCAAATGGATCGCTCGGGGATACCTCAATCCATTGAAAATGCAATTGATCAATTGTTGAAATTTACACCTCATGACGATGCCAATCCTGTAAGGTGTAACGTAACGTTCCCTATAGATCTTTGATTTTACGGATGTGGTAAACGTGATCCACACCGGCATTTTTCAAAAACTCTGTAAGCTCACGGTTAATTTTTCGCACCAAACCGGGCCCTTCATACACAAGCCCTGTATAAATCTGAAGCAAATTTGCTCCCGCCATAAGCTTCTCAATGGCATCTATGGAGCTGCTAATACCACCCACGCCAATAATGGTTTTCTGCCCATTGGTTAACGTGTGGATCTGCTCAATAATCTCAGTGCTTTTCTGTTTAATTGCCTTGCCACTTAAACCACCGTTACCGGCATTTTTAATTACTCGTGGCGAAGACCGTAAATTTTCTCGTTTTGATGAAGTATTAGTAGCAACATAACCCCGAATAGCGTGTTTTTCGCAAATTTCAACGAGCTCTTTCAATTGCTCATTGCTCAAATCAACAGAAAATTTCACGAGTACAGGGGGAAGGCTAACGTCTTTTTTTACCTCAAGCGCTGTGAGAAGGCTGTCTAAAGCTTCGGGATCCTCGAATGTTTTTCCCTCTGTGGTGTTGGGGCACGATATATTCACCGTAATATAATCCGCCAGAGTTTTCACCATATCGAAACTTGTTTTGTAATCGAGAATAGCTTTTTCCCCTACGATTGAAGGATTATGTGTTTTGGCGATATTTGCACCAATCGGTATATCTGCTTTGGTATTCTTCAGCCTTCGGGAGATCGTTTGAACTCCGTCATTATTCAGCCCCATTCTGTTTATGAGGGATTTATCTTTCTGAAGCCGGAAACTTCTGGGTTTAGGGTTTCCTGTGGATGAGTTCGCGGTTATACTGCCAATCTCGATAAAACCAAACCCGAGATTTTGCATTACCGGGATGGTAGTGCCGTTTTTATCAAACCCTGCTGCCAGCCCAATTGGGTTGGGAAACTTAAGCCCGAAAAAATTTTGTTCCAGAACCGGATCCTCGAAACCATAAAGCGAGTTCGCTGCTTTTAAAAGCGCAGGGCTCTTGCTCACTGTAGAGGCGAATTTGATTGTGGCTTCGTGAGCATAATCTGAAGTGAACCTGAAAAGAAACGGCCTTACAATTTGTTTGTACATAAAAAGAATTTGTGCTTATGGTTAAGTTACATACTGACAGGCAAAAATTGAAACGTGATAACAAATCATATTTATTCCCTATTATCAGCACATGAAATATAGCAGTAGCAATAAGTGGCTCGATCAAGTTGTATCAACCTTCAGGGATGATGAAGTTATTCTTCTTGAATCGCAGATGGTGGGGCATCCGTCATCAAAAAAATCATTGGCAGCCGTAAAGCCAAAACGATGGATTAGGGCGGAATCAGGACAAATAACCACTTTTGATGGCAACCGAACATCATCATTTCGGGGGAACCCCTGGGAGGCTCTTAAAGCATTCCGAAATGAAAAGAGAGGATGGCTTTTTGGGTATCTGGGCTACGATTTAAAAAACTTTACGGAAAAACTTCAATCGGTAAATCGAGCTCTTTATGAATTTCCCGATCTCTATTTTATGGAACCGGAAACTCTGCTGATCTATGAAAATGGGCAGGTTTCAGTAATTGGCAATTCGGTTGAACTGGATAGTAGATCGTCAGAGCCAAAATTAGCGGGCATAGTTGGTGAAGTTGATGTTCATGAACTTGTTACCAAAGAGGAGTACATACAAAATGTTGGGTACATTAAGGAACGAATAGCTGCCGGTGATTTTTACGAATTGAACTATAGCTATGCGCTTCAAGCCGAATGGAAAGCCCATCCATACAAATTGTTTCAAAAAATGAGAGCAGTTAATCCGGTGCCATTTGGTGCGTACATTCAGATGGAAGAGGGGGCAGTATGTTCCATTTCTCCGGAACGGTTTCTGAGAAAAGAAGGTGGGAAAATAATCTCAGAACCCATCAAAGGAACATCCTTACGCATGAAAAATGCTGAAGCAGATAGACTGAGCAAGGAAGAACTTTTAAACGAGAAAAACAGGGCAGAAAATTTGATGATTGTTGACCTGGTTCGGCACGACCTCTCAAAAGTTGCTAAAACCGGCTCTGTTCAGGCCGAGAAACTGTTTGACGTACAATCTTTCGGAACTGTACATCAGTTGATATCAACCATTGTGGCGGAGGCAGCAGATAACACTGATCCCGTGGACATTGTGAAGGAGTGTTTCCCAATGGGGTCTATGACTGGGGCACCAAAGATCGAAGTAATGAAAGCGATCGACAAACTGGAAAATTACAGAAGAGGTATCTACTCCGGGGCTATTGGGTACTTCAGTCCGGATGATGATTTTGATTTTAATGTGGTGATTCGGACAGCAATCATACAAAACAGCCGCTTAACTTATCCTGTGGGTGGAGCAATTACCAGTGATTCTGATGCAGAAGCAGAATGGGTAGAGACAAAGATAAAGGCACAAAGCCTCACCAAAGTTTTTCGAAAAGATGGCGAATTGCGAAATGAAGCTGTAAGCAAATAAGTTTAGTAGCTGAATGTCAGTATTTAATTAGGAAAAACATGCATCAAAAAATAAAAACACTTGGCCAGCTTAAAGAGAGCGGATGGACATCCGTATCCATTAAAGATGAGTTAAGGAACAATTTGCTCAAAAAAATAAAAGCCAAAGAGCCTGTTTTTCCGGGAATTCTGGGATACGAAAAAACTGTAATTCCGCAAATTCAAAATGCCATTCTTGCCCGGCATGATTTGATTTTGCTCGGATTGAGGGGGCAGGCAAAGACCAGAATGCTGCGTATGCTGGTTACTTTTCTGGATGATTTTATCCCAATAGTGAAGGGGTCTGAAATTAATGATGACCCTCTTAACCCCATATCCATCTACTCAAAAAATCTGATCGCCGAACATGGCGATGACACACCAATTGAGTGGCTGCCCAAGGAGAAACGATACGGCGAAAAACTCGCTACCCCAGATACAACCGTGTCTGACCTGATTGGGGATCTTGATCCCATCAAAGCCGCATCAATGAAAAAGGCGCTCTCTGATGAAGAGGTTATTAACTACGGGCTTATTCCGCGCACAAATCGTGGAATATTTGTTATCAATGAACTCCCCGATCTCCAGCCAAGAATTCAGGTTGCTCTGCTTAACATCATGCAGGAGAGAGATATTCAAATCAGAGGTTTTAATATCCGCATCCCGATTGATGTGTTTATGGCTTTTTCCGCAAACCCGGAAGATTATACAAACAGGGGTAATATCATCACCCCGCTTAAAGACAGAATTGATTCGCAGATTATCACCCACTATCCTAAATCGCTGGATGTTGCTCTGAAGATCACTTCGCAGGAAGCATGGACTCATCGCCAGGATGATCTGGAGATTCACATACCGGAAAGCTATAGGAAAATTCTTGAACATGTAGCGTTCGAAGCACGAGATAGTGAATATATCGATCAAAAAAGTGGTGTATCTACACGCATGACTATTACTGCCATGGAGCAGGTTATTTCAGCGGCAGAACGGCGTGCTATTTATAATGATTCGAAGAAAACCTCGCTGCGCATTACAGATCTTTATGCTATGGTACCTGCACTAACGGGCAAGCTCGAGCTGGTTTATGAGGGCGAGCAAGAGGGTGCCGTAAATGTTGCCAAGCATATAATCGGAAAAGCAATCAATAAAGCGTTTAAAGAACAATTCCCTGATCCATCAAAGCGAAAAAGCGAAGAATCCAGCCCGTACAACGAAATACTTAGTTGGTTCGAAAATGGAAATATTCTCGAGATTCCTGATTTGGCTGATGATGAATCCTATCAACAAAAGCTGGATGCTATAACAGGGTTGAGCGAAATGGCAGATAAATTTTCAGATGAAGTTGACAGCCGCTATGCAATAATGGATCTGTTGATTGAAGCACTGCACCAAAACTCAAAAATCGGAAAGAACGATCTGGACGATAACCGAACATACTCTGATATGCTTGGAAGCATGCTTGGCAATTTCACAAGCTTCGATGATGATGAATTTATTGGATAGGTATGGATTGCAATAGGTTCATTGAAACCTTATCTTTCTTGTCTATCTGAAATCCGGTATATTCAAGCGGAAACGAATTTAATAAAACACCACGAAGACGATGAAAAAAGGAATCCATCCCGATTATAAAGAAATTACTGTTTTGATGAGTGATGGTACTGAGATTAAAACCAGAAGTACCATGGATGTAAAAGATGGTATCTACAAAAGTGAAGTAGATTCCAAGAATCATCCATTCTATAACAAAGATCAAAAGATTCAGAAAAAGGCAGGCCGTATCGACGCATTCAACAGACGATACAAGAAAGGCTAAAACCCTTAGAAACAGTTTTCCGGAGGATGCAGTGTTTAACACTGTATCCTTTTTTTATGCCCAAAAGCCAATAAACATTTTTTGACATCTGTGTACAAGTATTTGTTTTATATTTGTTTGATTAGATGTATATTACAAGAAAAAGCTCATGCAGTTAACCACCTTTATGGTAGGCCCATTCTCAGAAAATACCTACCTACTCGAAAATTCCGGTGAAGCTATCCTCATAGACCCGGGTTTTTTTAATCCAAATGAATTCAATCAATTTCACAGCCATTTGGCAAAGGCCGGCAGCTCACTTATTGCTGTAATTCTCACACACGCCCACGTTGACCATGTTCTGGGACTGGATAAAGTGGTGAACAATTATGACGTTCCGGTTTATTTGAATCACTCTGACCTTAGCCTCTGGAAAAATTTTCCCAATCAGGCACGAATGTTTGGTTTTACATCCGATGGATTCGATTTTGTGCCCGAACCACTGGAAGAAAAAAAAGACATTCAGTTTGGCTCATTCACATTTGATGTGTTATACACCCCCGGGCACTCGCCAGATCATGTGTCACTCTATTTTGAAGAACAAGAAACTTTGATTGTAGGCGATGCACTATTCAGAGAGAGTATCGGAAGAACAGACCTTTACGGTGGTGATTTTGACGTGCTTGCCAAATCGATCAGAGATAAGCTTTATACTTTGCCGGATAATACCAAAGTCTACTCAGGCCATGGCCCTGAAACTACAATAGGCCACGAAAAACTCCACAATCCTTTTGTGAAAGCGTAAAAGAGTTTTCATCCTTTCATCAAAGAATGATAGCGTCGTTGCTGTCTTTGTTACCCAGCAGGCCTGAAAGCCGCTTAATCTGTTTTGAGTAATACTCTTCTTTTGAGGGATTCGCTTCCTTGAGGCGTTCGTAAGTTTGAATGGCTGCAGGATAATTGCTCTGTTTTTCGTGAATTACAGCCAGTGTTTCTGTTACGATATCGTCAACATCCGTACTTTTTTCACTTAAATCGCGCTTATCATCCTCCATTTCGGATGGATTTATTCTTTTTCGTTCAACAGAAGAGAGCTTGGTAATTAAACTATCAAGATCGCTGATTGGGTGAGCCTGCTCTGTTGAGTAGATGCTGCGTTTAAATTCAGCCTGCTTCTTTTCAGGCACCCAGGCATCAAAACTTTTTGGATGAGATAAAAAGTAGTGGAGCCTCTCCATGAATTTACTTCCCGGCGCCCGTACTTTTGCCTGCCAGGCAGCTTCAATTGCTTTCTCTTTATCATTATTTTGATAGTGAAGCCATGCCAGAAAAAAATACCCTATAGCGCCTGCATTTCGCTTTTCAACGCGTGCCTGAAGCCTTTCGATAGCATCTTCGGGGTCGGTTTCAAATTTCTCAAGATAAATTTGGTACGATTCCGGAATTTGATAGTACTCTAATTTCATGTGAGAAGATTAAAAACTTTGGCGCATTTACCAACTGCTTACAGCGTCATTAAACATGTTGTTTGATATCTGTTGCAGCGCCGCTTCTGCTGCTTCTATTTCGCCATCCACCGGGTTTTCAAGAACATCGTATGTGGCACTACCGGTGAAATTTTTTGTCCAGAGTGCTTCTTCATCACTGGCATACTGGAACGTGGCACGCACAGTTATCTGAATTTCGTTCAGGTTGGCTTGCTCGTCGCCACCAATACTGAATGGCCTGTTAACATAGGTTTGGATGGCACCCTCAACAAATGCGTCCGCATCATCCTGATCGTTAATCAGCGATAGCCTGCTCTGGTTCACAAACCGGTTTACAAGTGCACGGTTTAGCCTGTCGCTCAAATCACCCAAACCGCTTTGCGACCGGTCAGGGAAGAATGGAATATAAATTGTGCGCACATCGCTGGGGATGGAGGTTCCGGTAAAACTGTATGCAATACAGCCACTTAATCCTATAAGAAGAGCAACAAAAATTGCCGGTAATTTTCTATTGAAGTCCATACTGATCAAGCTTTCTGTAAAGTGTTCTTTCGCTAACACCTAATGCTTCAGATGCTTTGCGCCTGTTTCCGTCAAAACGTTTTAACGCCTGTTCTATTAGAAACTTTTCTGCCTCTTCAATGGATGGTATCTCTTTATCACCAAAAAATCTTTCTACTTCATCTTCTTCCTTTTCATCTAAAAGTTCGAAAGGCATTTGCGGGGTTGAAATTCCCAGTGAGGTATCTTCCATCTGTTCCCGAATGTGGCTGGAAATATCATTCGGATCGATGGAACGAGAAACACTTGCCGGAAGTGCTTTTATATTCTTTTCGGAAAACGAGGTGTAGATAAATTTTGCCAGCATTTTCTTGAGGTCGGATAGGTCTGTTCGCATCTCAATCAAAGCGCGGTAAATAATGCCCATATCGGGCGATTTTGGCTCATCATCAAAAAATTCATCACCCTCTTTTCGCGATAATACCGGCAGGTTATCCGTTGAGCCGAGATGCTGCCGCCCTTTTAGGTATTTTTGCAGCCTGTCTTTATCAATAAATTGCGACTTTTCGAGCACTACCAGCTGCTCGGCTACATTTCGGAGTTCCCGAACATTGCCCGGCCATCGGTACGAGATGAGTAGCTCTTTTGCTTCATCCGAAAAGCCCTGGAAAACCGAGTCGTACTTGGAAGAGAATTCTGTGACAAATTTCCTGAATATCGGGATGATATCCTCTTTCCGGTCGCGCAACGGAGGGAGTTTTAGTTTAACGGTGTCAAGCCGGTAGTACAGATCTTCCCGGAACGAGCCATCTTTTACAAGCTCCCAAAGATCGCGGTTGGTTGCAGCAATTACACGTACATCAACAGAGAACATTTTGCTTGATCCTACCCGAAAGAACTCACCACTTTCGAGTACGCGAAGTAATTTTACCTGGATATTTTTTGGGGTATCACCAATTTCATCAAGAAAAATAGTACCGCCGTCAGCTTTCTCGAAGTAGCCTTTTCTGGCTTCGTGAGCGCCGGTAAACGATCCCTTTTCGTGCCCAAAAAGTTCACTCTCAATAATGCCTTCGGGAATGGCACCACAATTTACAATTACAAGATCTTTTCTGCTGCGCTTACTCATTGCGTGTATTGCGCGTGCAGTTACATCTTTACCTACACCGCTCTCTCCTTGAAGAAGAACGGTGATATCCGTTCCGGAGATCTGCATAATCTTATCAACAACCTGCCGGATTGCGTCAGATTCTCCTGTAAGCCCAAATTTTTCCTGAAATACCTGCCTGTCCATAGATCAATTATTTTTCAAGCTTAAATGTAAGAAAGATCTGTTTCTTGCCATAAAGTACAATCAACTAAATTAACGATTTTTGAACTCTTCAGGGGGAAATCCCTTTACATTTAACAGAAAAGATGGTTTGTTGTTGATGTACTATCATCTGCGAAAAAATTCGACATAAAATACGATCTCCTAATGACTACTGACTTTTACTGCGAAGGCACAGATAAGAAACTGCGCAAACACTTTGATGTAATCTACGGCAAAGAGGCTGTTGTCGATTGCATGAAACGAACCAAGTATTTGATAAACCGTTATGGGTTGTCACCGGCAAAAAAGATATCCTTCCACGATGTCTGGACGCATAAAGACGCCATTTTGATTACCTACGGCGATATGGTTCAACCCGAAATAGGTGAACCTGTTTCCAAGCTGAGCAAGCAACATCTATTCTTGAAAAAAACGCTCAAAGATCATTTTTCAACTGTACACATATTGCCGTTTTTCCCAAGTTCATCGGATGATGGATTTTCGGTAGTGGATTACAGGCGTGTAGATGTTCGGCTTGGCGGCTGGGATGATATAAAAGAGATGAGCGGGGATTTTCGCCTGATGGGAGATCTGGTGATGAATCACATATCGCGCCACAGCGATTGGTTTAAGCAGTACCTTGCCAAGCAGGAGCCATACACTGATTTTTTTATTGAGGTAGATCCAAAAATTGACCTTTCTGATGTAACCCGCCCCCGAAGTTCTCCTCTATTAACGCCGGTTCATACCAAAAAAGGAGAGAAGTTTGTGTGGTCAACTTTTAGTGACGATCAGATTGATGTAAACTTTGCAAACCGGGATGTGCTCTTTGAATATCTCGATATATTCTTCTTCTACCTCAGCAAAGGGTTGAGTGTAATTCGCCTCGATGCCGTGGCTTTTATCTGGAAGGAGATAGGTACAAACTGTATTCACCTGAAGCAGACACATGAAATCGTGAAACTGGTGCGTACCTTAACCGATTGTTTTGCGCCGGATGCTACCATCATCACAGAGACGAACGTACCACATAAAGAGAATATCAGCTATTTTGGTGATGGAGATGAAACACACATGGTGTATCAGTTCAGCCTGCCGCCACTTTTGCTGCACGCAATTCTTACAGAAAACTCAACATATTTAACGGAATGGGTAAAAACACTGAAGCCACTGCCAGATAACTGTACCTACTTCAACTTCACCTCATCTCATGACGGCATTGGAGTACGTCCACTTGAGGATTTGGTTCCACAAGATGAATTTACAAGCCTCGTGGAGAGTATCCGTAAAAAGGGCGGGTTTGTATCAGAAAAGAAAAACCCGGAGGGCTCCTTAAGTCCGTATGAACTGAATATCACCTATTTTGATGCATTCAGCGGCATAAATGGTTCTCAGTCTTTGCAGGAGCGGCGTTATATCTGCTCTCAAATCATCTCGATGAGCCTGAAGGGCGTTCCCGGAATCTATTTCCACAATCTTACAGCAACACGAAATAATTTGCAGGGTGTGTCGATCACCGGAAGGTACAGAACTATCAACCGGAAAAAGTGGTATTATGAAGAACTTACCGGAGAGCTAAGTGACCCCGACAGTACTACCCATCGGATATTTAATAAAATGAAGCAAATTATTGCCGCCAGGAAAAAACATCCCGCTTTTCATCCGTTTGGCAGGCAATCTGTAACTGACCTTGGGAATGAACTCTTTTGTCTGCTGAGATGGGACCCCGCCGAAACCGAAAAAATTCTTGTTTTGGCAAACCTCACCAACAAAGATAAAGAGGTAAAGCTCACAGATTTTGAACTGCCCGTAAAAGAGAAAGGAACCTACAGCGATATTATTTCGCAGGACATAGCAGTGAAAGATGGTGTTGCAACACTCAAGCCATTTCAGGTAATCTGGGTTAAGGTTTAAGACTTTAGGTTTCTACGCAGTCTATAAGCTGATTCAACTGAGTGATGACCAGATCGGGTTCGAGATTTTTGCAGCGATCGTCATCCCTTCGCCATTTTAAGGATCGTTTATCACCGGCAAAGAGTGCTGTTTTCATGCCAAACTCGGCAGCCGGATATACATCTTTCAGCATATCATTGCCGATGTAGAGTATTTGATGAGGGAGCACATCAGAGTTCACATGCTTCATTTTCTGCAGAAATTCTTCGTAGAACTTTAATCCGGGCTTTTTCAGCTTCTCCTCGTACGACCAATTTAGCAAACCGGAATGAAATCCAAGCTCATCAAGGAATTTTTCTGTAAGGGCTTCAAGCACAATAGGTGTGTAAAACTGAGAATTTGATATGATACCCTGTGTAACTCCTTTTGATTTGAAAAATTCCAATGTTTCAACTACACCCGGCATTGGCCATACCGGGTTCATCCGGGCTTCAAATTCTACAGAGATTTGTTCATAAAGGTGATCATCAGGCTGAAAATCTACTAGCCCATCTTTTCTCATCTGCGTCAGAACCTGAGCCCAAACCTCACGTATGTCGGGTTCAGGATATTCTACACCATCAGCTTTAATGGCGGAGATCATCTCATCAACCACATTGTTGTAGATACTAAAGCCAAGTTTACCAGCATCATCATCTAAAACGGTTACTCCGGATTGATTCAGTACCTCCAAAAAAAGATCAGCATCCGGGCTGCCGTCATCAATGCCGATATCCCCCACACCGGAGATAAAAAGAGTTCCGTAAAAATCGTATGCAACTACTCTTATGTCTTTAAGAAGCTGCAGTTTTGGCTCGGCATCCGTTTCTATCGGCTCCATTGAAACGGAAAGCTTCCTGAAGCGGGTGTGCAGATTATGTACAGGCATTAAAGAGGGATTATTTCTTAAACTTTTTACGGTACTCCTCAATCTCAATCATTGGAGGGCGTTCTTCCTCAATAATTTCAATGAGATTTTGCTCGTACTGATCACGTTTTGCCTGGAACTGCCTCAACAGTGTTTCGTGCTCTGCCTTTTCAAACACTCCAAGTGCTTTAGCCCGTTTAATGAAGGTTTGCAAGATACCGAACGACATTTTCCCGAGAGCCTGCGTTGGCTTGTTTTCGTGCACCCGTTTATCGAGGTCGGTTTGAGCGAAAGCTTCAAGGCCAAATTTGTGGTAAACATCAATCAGGTGAGACGTTTCCACCCCGTATCCAATCGGGAATGCAATCTGCTCAAGAACTTCACGCCGAACGGCATATTCACCGGATAGCGGCTGGATAATTGCCGTTAAATCAGGGAAGAAGAGTGAGAAAAGCGGCCGCACCAGAATTTCGGTAACCCTGCCACCACCTGACGGCCGTACATTACCCGAAAAAGCGAGCGGACGGTCATAAAACGCTTTCACATATTTCACCTCTTCGCGATAGATAAGCGGTGCAACGAGGCCATAAACAAAGCGAGGGTGAATGTTGCTGATATCGGCATCTACATAAACAATGATATCACCCTTAAGCTGGTAAATTGCTTTCCATAGGTTTTCGCCTTTCCCACGTTTGGGTTCAAGATTGGGTAAAATATCGGATGCGAGATAAGTATCTGCACCGAAATTTTTTGCAACCTCAAGGGTATTATCGTCTGAGCCGGAATCGATCACTGCGATTTCATCAATCAGCGGGTAGCGTTCAACCAGTTCAGAGCGGAAAATAATCAGCTCTTTCCCGATGGTTTTCTCCTCATTTAGTGTGGGCAGGCAGAGGGAAATGGTAAGATTATTTTTCTTTTTTAACTCTACCAGTTTTTTTAGGTCCCAAAATTCTGAGTGGTGATAGGTATTTTTATCAATCCAGTTTTGAAGCTTACTCACAATATCCTCCGTCAACAGCTAAAATTGTTCCAATTAATTGAGCCAGCCCTTTATAAATAGGCTCAATCTGTATGGTTTCATTTGATTTAAAAGTTTGCTCACCGACAGTTATACCAAGGGTAAGGGCAGGTATATTTTGGTTGATCAATGCAGAGAGTTCTGATATGCTTGGTGCCAAACGGGGCTCAATATCCAGGGTTTCCATCACAGAACGGGCACATTTGGTAAGAGGATGAGCAAAAGGAATACCACCAGGTGATCGCTTTGCAAAAATGTCGAGCTCAACCTGATCACCGGTTTTGGATGAAACTTCAAGTACAATATCGTTGATTGTTTCACCTGCCCTTTCTACCACCTCCTGCGATTCTGAACGGACTTCAAAACCAAGTGTAGCATCCCGGGCTATGGTATTGAAAGATGAACCGCCAACAATTGAACCCATCACAATACTGGTTCGAGGCCGCTTAGGCAGGCGCATGTCATTAATTTTATTAATTACCTCATTAAGTGTAAGAATTGCACTTGCATCACCAAAGCGTGACCAATCGTACGTTTCAGGCACGCGGCAGGTAATTTCACCACGAAGCATGCCGATGGATGAATAACTCAATCTTCCAAGCTGAATCCCTTCAACACAGATGGCATTTTTGATATCGAATTTGTTGTTTTCAAGAAAAAAGCGAATTCCTTCGAGGTTACCGCGCCCAAGGCTTTTAACGCCTGCAAGCAGAACCAGGTCATTCCTTAGCTCAATCTCAAGATCTTCAAGAATGTATGGCAGAGATACGAGCGCGGCTAAACCGAGGGCGTTGTCGGCTACACCCGGCCCCATAATTTCATTACTTGCAACCTGCATGGTATGGTCTGTTCTCATGTCGAAAATAGTATCGGCGTGTGCATTGAGTAACAAAGCATGTTCACTCTCTTTGCCGCTTAATACACCGATTCCGTTACCGGCATCATCAATGGATGAATCTGTGAGGCCGGCTTCATCAAACCTGTTCAAAATAAATTGAATGCGGTTTTCCTCTTTTCCGGTTGGAGCCGGTATTTCTCCGATCATCACAAGATTCGCTAATAATACCTCCCGATATTTTTTAAGCTTATCCTCTAATCCGGATAATTGATTATTAAGTTCAGAATAGTCCTTCATAATTTTATAAGGTAATTTGATCAGTTGTTTTTACTGTAAGATGAGAAAAATTATGCAGGAATTCACCCAAAACCCATGATTTATGTAAGGCCGAACCATAATTTTACAATGACTTAATAAGCCCGGAACAAACAGGTACTGCCCCTGAACATAGTTTAACAAGGGAGATGCATCAAAAGGGGCATTATTCTATTAACAAGCTTTCTGGTTTGGGTAAAACTTTTTAAGAAAAAGAGCTGATCAGGCGAGGGCAGGTTCCGCAAAAAACTCAGAAATAGAACTCTTAGCTATCGGCCTGGCAATGAGTGTGGCTGATGTGCAATCGGTTATCTCAACTTCCACATAATCACCTTTCTCAAAATCCCTTCGGTCAAAAACCACCATTTTATTAGTATCGGTTCTGCCGGATAGCTGTTCGGACGACCGCTTGCTCTCCCCTTCAACAAGCACCAGGTGACGCCTGCCAATTTCAAGGCGGTTATTTTTCTCCTGAATAGCCATTTGCTGTTGAATGATCTCCGTGAGGCGGCGCTTTTTCACATCCTCAGGCACATTATCTTCATATTTTCTGTGGGCAAGAGTTCGTTCGCGCTCTGAGTAGGCAAACATGTAGGCAAGATCGTACTCTACAATCTCCATCAATGTCATGGTATCGCGATGTTCTTCTTCGGTTTCATCGCAGAATCCTGCAATCATATCTGTTGAGAGAGATACTCCCGGAATGATCTTACGCATTTGCTCGATGAGCTCCAGATATTGCTCGCGGGTGTATGGCCGCCTCATACGTTCAAGCATACTGCTGCTGCCTGATTGTGCCGGTATGTGAATATAGTTACATAGGTTTGGCCGTTCTGCAATAAGATAGAGCAGCGGTTCCGGAAAATCTTTAGGGTGGGGCGATGAAAACCTGAACCTCATTTCTGGGTTTACTTTGCTGGCCTCATCCATTAGTCGGGTAAAGTCTATGTTTTCGTACTTATAGGAGTTCACATTCTGCCCCAACAGTGTAACTTCTTTATAGCCCTGATCGCTCAGCTCCTGAATTTCGCGAAGAATACTCTGCAATGGCCTGCTGCGCTCGCGCCCTCTTGTGAAGGGAACCACGCAAAAAGCACACATATTGTCGCAGCCGCGCATAATGGATACAAAGGC
>SLLL01000239.1 GCA_007134085.1 Balneolaceae bacterium | reverse complement strand
GGTTTGCTTATGTACTGCACCCCGGCGAAACAGAGCCTCCGGCTGATATTCAACGATATTGGGAGGTGGCTCGTGATGGCAACCGCATGGCTTTTGAAGTGATGCAACCCGGAAGTACCGGCTATGACGTTGACCGGGTTCAGCGAAACTGGATGGATGAAAATGGCTCGATGGATGTAATGTGGAATACGGGCCATCCGGTGGGATATGTGGCACATGATGTTGGGCCAAGCCTGGGTGGCGCACAGCGGGGGAGGGATCCCCATCCAACGGCATTCAGAGAATTGCGGGCAGGCAATGTATTTGCCTTCGATGGATTTTTTATGTGGGAAATAGAGGGCGGCACTAAAACCATTTCTGTAGAAGAGATGGCTGTGGTTACAGAAACAGGAGCGGAGTACCTAACTGCCCCGCAGGAAGATCTGATTTTAATTCCTGCCAATTAAAAGCGGTTTTAGTGAAAAATCGTGCAAAAGTACTTTTAAAAAAAATTTCAACTCCGTACCTTTTTGAAACCTAAAACGGAGCTGATGAAGACGCTCAACACCAATGCCTTCACATACTCAACAAAGAATTTAATCCGACACGGATCCCGGGGTCGGATTTTTTTTGGCCTTCACATCTCATTTATTCACCTCCAGGAAACCAATTTTTCCAATGACAGCATCAATCCCCACTAAAAAACCTGCAATTCTTGCACTGGCTGATGGCACTGTTGTGCATGGCCGTTCAATCGGTATTATCGGCACAACCGGCGGCGAACTCTGTTTCAACACAAGCATGACAGGCTACCAGGAAATTTTCACCGACCCAAGTTACTACGGGCAGCTTATGATGATGACCTACCCGCACATTGGCAATTACGGCACCATGAGCCGTGACGATGAGGCGAGAAGCGTGATGATTGCCGGCCTAATTGTACGCTCTTTTTCTGATGATTACAGTAACCCAATTGCTGATGGCAGCCTTCAGGAGTATCTGGAAGCGAATCGGGTAATTGGCATCTCAGGAGTTGATACACGAAAACTCGTGCGCCATATCCGAACAAAAGGGGTGATGAATGCCGTAATAAGCTCCGAAATTCTTGATGAAGCAGAGCTGGTTCAAAAAGCAAAAGAGTGGGATTCTATGGTTGGCCTTGAGCTTGCCACGAAAGTTACACGAAAAGAAGCCCAAACCATACCGGCTGATGGCCCCTATAAAATTGCCGCTTTCGATTACGGTATCAAACAGAACATCATTAACAACTTTGTAAACAGGGGCTGCACACTGCGCGTATTCCCGGCTGAGGCAAAACTTGAAGAAGTGAAAGATTGGAATGCAGACGGCTACTTTTTCAGTAACGGCCCGGGTGATCCCAACGCATCATCATCATATGGGCTGCCGATGGTAAATTATGCCAAGCAGACTGGCAAGCCGCTGTTTGGTATCTGTCTGGGACACCAGCTGATGGCTCTATCGGAGGACATACCCATCAAAAAGATGTTTGTTGGTCATCGCGGAGCCAATCAGCCCGTGAAAAATATGGAGACAGGGCTTGTTGAAATCACCACACAAAACCACGGTTTTGCTGTTGATGAAAAAGAGATTGATACATCAAAAGTAGATGTAACCCACATCAACCTGAATGACAAAACCATTGAGGGGCTGAAATTTAAAAACTTTAAGGGGATGTCGGTTCAGTACCACCCGGAAGCATCGCCCGGCCCGCACGACAGCTCTTACCTGTTCGATCAGTTTTTGGAAATGGTAAAAGAAGCAGCCGAATAGATCCATCAGTTCATTGAACACTCAGAAATTCTCACACACTAAAAGCCAAAAATAATGCCACGCCGCACAGACATCAGCAAAATTCTAATCATCGGTTCAGGCCCCATTGTAATCGGGCAAGCCTGCGAATTCGATTATTCAGGAACACAAGCATGCCGCTCGCTAAAGGAAGAAGGTTTTGAAGTGGTTTTGATCAACTCAAACCCAGCCACCATCATGACAGACCCCATGATGGCGGACGCAATCTACCTGAAGCCTCTCACCACCACATCCATCAAAGAGATTGTGGAGATTGAAAAACCTGATGCGGTGCTCCCAACCATGGGCGGGCAGACAGCCCTGAACCTTGCCCGCGACTTGCAGCATGAGGGTTTCTGGCGCGAGAAGAATATCAAAATTATCGGTGTGAACATGGATGCCGTGGACATCACCGAAGATCGCCAGCTGTTTCGGGATTTGATGGAGGATATTGGGATAGAGCAGTGCCGAAGCCGTACGGCACACTCCCTGCTCGATGCTAAAGAAATTGTGGAAGAACTTGGCGGGCTGCCGATAGTAATACGCCCATCGTTTACGCTTGGCGGTACGGGTGGTGGTATTGTTTGGAATGAGGATGAGTTCGAGCGAAAAGTGCTGCGCGGGCTTGAGCTTAGCCCGGTGCATCAGGTGTTAATTGAAGAGAGTATTTTTGGCTGGAAGGAGTTTGAGCTGGAGCTGCTTCGCGACAAAAATGATAATGTTGTGATTGTTTGCCCCATCGAAAACCTTGACCCGATGGGTGTACACACCGGCGATTCCGTTACTGTAGCGCCAACACAAACACTTACAGATAAGCAATATCAGCTTCTGCGTGATGCGGCCATTAAAATGATGCGCTCCA
Organism: Balneolaceae bacterium; assembly: GCA_007134085.1. Taxonomy (GTDB): domain Bacteria; phylum Bacteroidota; class Rhodothermia; order Balneolales; family Balneolaceae; genus Rhodohalobacter. Next base: position 9,524 of record SLLL01000239.1, on the reverse strand, counting down.
TCGGTGATTTTGCCGGGGGTTGCAACGTTCAGTTTGCGATGGAACCGGGCAGCGACAGACTGGTAGCCATCGAAATTAACCCGAGGGTGAGCCGTTCATCGGCACTTGCATCAAAAGCTACCGGTTACCCGATTGCCAAAATTGCAACAAAACTGGCAGTTGGCTACACGCTTGATGAACTCCCAAACCCAATCACACAGGTGTCTTCCGCCTGTTTTGAACCATCCATTGACTATGTGGTGGTGAAGATACCGCGCTTCAACTTCGATAAATTTTCGGGTGTTGATGAGGAATTAACTACGCAGATGAAAGCTGTTGGCGAGGTGATGTCGATAGGCAGAACATTCCCTGAGGCGATGAACAAAGCATGGCAATCGCTGGAGATTGGAAGAGGTGGCCTGGGCGCTGACGGTTATAGTGAACCGGACCGAAAAACTGTGAGAGAGAGGCTGCTAAAGCCTTACTGGGACCGCACCTTGCAGATCCGAAATGCATTTAAATTTGGTGCATCGGTTGAGGAAATTGCAGATATCACCAAAGTTGACCCCTGGTTTTTACAGCAGATTCGCTACATGGTAAGTCTCGAGAACCGAACTGAAGGGCAATCACTCGATACAATTTCAAAAGAAGATCTGTATGAAGTAAAGAGAGCCGGCTTTTCGGATGTGCAAATTGCATGGCTTCTGAGCAAATCAGGCGAAAAAGTGACTGAGAATCAGGTTCGAGGCAAGCGACTTGAAATGGGCCTCAAACCGAGCTTTAAGTTGGTAGATACTTGCGCCGCTGAGTTTCCGGCAGAGACGCCATACTACTACTCTTCATACGAAAGTGAGAATGAGAGTATCGTAACCGGCCGCAAGAAGGTGATGATTCTGGGCAGCGGGCCGAACCGAATTGGGCAGGGGATTGAGTTTGATTATTCCTGCGTGCACGCTGTTCTTGCCGCCCAGGAGATGGGTTACGAAGCCATTATGGTAAACTGTAATCCCGAAACCGTATCCACCGATTTTGATATTGCCGATAAACTCTACTTTGAGCCGGTTTACTGGGAGCGGGTACTCGACATTTTTGAGCATGAAAAACCGGAGGGTGTGATTCTTCAGGTTGGCGGGCAAACTGCCCTCAAGCTTGGTAAAAAGTTTGTGGAGGCAGGCATCAAGATATTCGGCACAGAGTTCGAGCGTATTGACTTTGCTGAAGACCGTGGCGAGTTCTCAAAACTTCTGAAACGCCTGCACATTCCATTCCCCGATTACGGTACCGCCCGAAATGCAGACGATGCCGTGGCAATTGCCGACAAAGTTGGTTATCCCGTACTCATACGCCCAAGCTATGTATTAGGCGGGCAGGGAATGCGAATTGCCGTGAAAGAAGAGGAGCTTCGCCGGTATGTGGAAAAAATTCTGCAAACACACCCCGAGAACGATTTTCTTATCGATAAATATCTCGACAAAGCCATTGAGGTGGATGTGGACTCCGTGTTTGACGGGGAGCAGCTACACATCGCCGGTATTATGCAGCACATTGAACCGGCTGGAGTGCATTCGGGAGATTCAACCGCAGTGGTACCGCCATACTCACTTAGCAAGCTTGTGATAGATACCATTGAAACTTATCAGGAAAGAATTGCCAAAGAGATGGGGATTGTAGGATTTTTGAACGTGCAGTATGCGGTGAAAAACGAAGAGGTGTACGTTCTCGAAGCCAATCCGCGGTCTACACGAACCATCCCGTTTCTTGCAAAAGCTACCGAAAGGCCGGAGGCAAAAATTGGGGTAAAAGTGATACTTGGTGCAAAACTATCTGAATTTGACCTTGAATCGAAACTGAAGAACTGGGCTATTAAAGAGCCGGTTTTCCCGTTTGATAAATTCCCGGAAGTGAAGAAAGAGCTTGGCCCCGAGATGAAATCAACCGGCGAAAGCATTTACTTTATGGAGAACTTCAACGACGAACACTTCAGAAAACCATACGAGTTTAAGAATCTCTATTTGAGTAAGTAAACTGGGCTTTTAATTAAAGTTTAGATTATCGCCTTATTGAGTAAAGATGTGATGCAATAAACAGGCAAGTAATTCTAATCAATAGAAATCTTTGCGTTTCTTCGCGCACTTGGCGGTTTTTCATTTCTTCAATTATGTAAAAGCATATCATTCATACGTATAAAGCATTGTAGTTTATATGTATATGAAGGATTTCATCGCTTATCATCGAAAACAGATTTTTTATAACCGCCAAGTGCGCAAAGGTACGCTAAGGGGGGAAATTGCAATTTAAACGGAGTCATGCCCGGAAACACACCTCTGATCAAATCGCTAACCGCTCTTTGATCTGTCTCCTCTCGAGAGGAGAGATTCTGGTCTACAACCCGCAAACTTCTTGCAGTGCTTTGCGGTCTTCATCGGATAACCGGATGTTTACCACATCCTGATTGCCCATCAGATGGTACATTATGGAGGCAGTATTTTCTACGTGATCAATACCCAGGGCATGTCCGGTTTCGTGAGCCAATACAAGTTTAAGCTCCCGAAACCCATTGAAGTGAAATACATTTATTCTGCTTTCTGTACCATGCCATTCGTACGAACCTTGAGTAAATCGGCGGGTGCCTGAGAAGGTGCGATTGTACTCTTCAATAGCGCGGTTTTTTTGGGCGATTCTTTCGTTGAGATAATCTTGCTGCCTGTTTAACTCATCAGCTTCGGAGCTGAGAAGAACCCGGCGCCGGTCGAGCTCTCTGTTTCGGGTTTCAATTTGTCGCTGCCTTTCCTCAAGCTGCCTAATCTGGGTTTCATTAAACCCTCCCTGATCATTCAACTGGCGTATCCAGTTTTGAAGCACGTTCACATCAGATTGCAGCTGAAGGGCATCTTCGTTGTATTCATCCAATCGTGAATCATAGCGATCTTGTGCCTGATTGTATTCTCTTTCAAGAACACTTAATTCTATGCGCATTGATTCTATTCGGTCATTAAGCTGCCTCTCCCTGCTGCTGCGTGCCTGATCTTCGGAATAAACTAAATGTACCGGAACCCGCCCCTCATCAGATACTGTAACCAGCTGCCGGCCCGCGGCGGCTGACCATAACGCTGCAACTTCTTCAAGGATCTCTTCAAGCTGAGTTTCTGAGATGGCGTATCGGTTATCTATTTCGCCTACAGTAAGGGTTAGTGTTTCTGAGCAGGAGTCTGTAGCAACTGATGTAAACACAGTATTATTTTTGCCGGCAAGCGAAAGGTATATTCCTGCAATCAGGAGTACACAAAAGAAGAAGATAATTTTTGCGATACCGGATGTCATAAAATCTGGTTAGATGGTGAAAAAGTATTAATAGTCGCGCCGCCAGCGGAGGTCAATTCCCTCTCGCGAATCATCGCCCTGAGTGATAATTAACTCAAGGTTTTCCCGCAGAAGATATTCGAGCATGAAGAGAGTTTTAGGCCGCGATGAGCCCACCTCATTAAGAATCGCAAAAAATGTTTTTTCGTTTAGATACCAGCCGGTCTTAATAGAAGTAGTGTTGTTAGAACCGGAACGAGTATTATCAATCTGTACCACATCAATGCCCAGGCGCTGTGAAGCAAGCATTTCTACCCTGTCCAGAAGTACCTCAAGGGCGAAGTCTGCCGCCGACGGGCTGCTTCCGCTCCCTGCAACCACCTGTTCCCACGATTCTAGTTCGTAGAATGGTTTGCCAAAAAGAGTGTAGCTGATGATGTCCTGCAGTTCAAGCTGAGGGTCACTGTCAAACCGGAAGTCTGGATCTTGCAGGGTTCCATCGATGATGTAGAAGATGTTTACACCCGGAGATTGTGGTGGAGTATAACGTGTGGTGATGTTTAATTGAGGGTCATCAATAGGGCCAAAAAAGCCAACAATGGCCTCATCGAGCTCAAAGTTTCTTCCAAGCGGCCGCACGAACCCTCGAATGCCCTCAAGTGTGCCAAACATTTGGAGCTCTTCTCCCTGCTCTTTTAAAAGATCAACCTCCCCGCCCAGGGCAAACTCAAGATCAATATATTGCCGGCTACGTATCAGAAAATTTCTGCCGAAATTTACGTTCATCTCCATTGCAAGCTGATCATAAAACTCGAACGGCTCGGGTTCAACTTCATCATCAAGAACTACATCCTCAACAACCCTTTCTCCGAAGTTTTGTAGGTTTACCAACCCGTTCAAAAAAGTAATGTCTCCGCGTAAAACCGGGTTTTCAGCTGAACCGGTGAGGTTTGCAGTTGCATTAACAAGTGCATTGAACTCCGGCGTGTTTACTGCACGGAACTGGTTAGCCGTCATATTGATGTTGATTGATGATGGCACAAGATTTTCAATCGCAACTTCTCCTGTAGCACGCAACCTACCCGGTCCGCTTCTGAGTGTAAACTGTTGTAGCTCTATTTTATCCGGTTCAAAACCAATACTTGAAGCAATTTCAGTAAGATTTAATCCTGCCGGAATTACCCTCATCGAACCTCCGGTGAGTGTTAGACGCCCTCTTGGCTCAAGGTTAGAGATTATGCCTGTAAGGGAAATATTACCCTCGAGGCGGCCCGAAATGGAGCGAACCAAAGCAGGGTCTACGTAGCTGTTAAGTAAGGCAAGATCTAAATTGTTAGTGCTGATGTTTACTTCAACGCTGTCATCATCAGCGGGTAGCAGTATCTCGGCTTGCTTAAGGTCAACAAGCAGGGGTAAGTTTGCATTGAAATCGAGTACAGGTACGCGGCCTTTTACAATTTTTCCTGCAAACCCAATTTTTTCATCATCGTGAAGGTATGAGATATCAACCCCAACACTATCCACCCTGATACCGGAAAAAAGCCCTCGTATGACAGAGAGATTTCCGGTTAACTCCGGGCTTCCTGCAATTCCACTGAGATTTGCTTCTGCCAAAATATTTCCTTCTGTTTGACCTGGTGCGCCATCCGGTAAAAATGAAAGCCAGTAAAGAAGGCCTGTTTCGTTCAACCGGAATGCACCTGATACTTCCCTTTCAAAAAACTGTTCATCAAACGTGAGAGGGTCTCCGGGCAGAAACGGTACCTGCAGGTTCGCGGTGAACAGCTCTTTGCTTTCAAACCATCCTCCGGCATCAGCACGAAGCCACTCATCGGCAATGGATGCATCAAACCGAAGAGAATCCATACGGCCCTGTTCATATTCAAAGTCTCTTAGCAATCCGGTAGCTTTAACATTGAGCTCATCCCTTGTGTTTAAGACTTCAATATTTCCGGATAAAAACCCGTAAAAAAAGCTTTGTTCAAGAATGGTTTGTTGTAGTTCGCCAAGATTAAGGTTGCCGGCGTCAATGCCTACATGCTGCCGAAGTGAATCAACATGGGGCGCCCAGAGTGTGAGGTACGACTCATCATCACCGGTGCGAATGGTGAGGGTGTCAACGCGCAAAATATCTTCAGCAAAAGTTATATCGAACGGTTCAATCAGCCGAAGATTTCGTTGCCGGGTACTGAACTCCAGTGAGGTTGTTCGAAGCATAGCCTGCAGAGAATCTACCCGAAAACTGCCGCTTTGTGAAATGGAGCTCTCATTCTCATTGGAAAGAAAGAAACTGATATCGCCAAAGGTTTCATCCTCACGAATGGTAGTGTAGGTTTGCAACTGTACATTCTGAACGCCGGTTTGCATAACAACCGGATTGAAAATTTGTAACCTGGCGTCAATTTCCGGCTCATCTATAATTAATGCTTTAACTGAAGCCGTAATTCTATCTGCGCTGAAGAGTGTATCAACAAGAATATAATCGATATCAGCATCGCCATTGAATTCAAGTATGTCGGACTGATTTCTGGCAAGTTGTCCGTTCATTCCGCCCTGAATGTCGAGATCTTCAAAGCCGAATAGCGTTGCAAATGGCGAGAGATTTTTCAGCACGAGATTAAAATCGAGCCGGTTACTGCTGTTGGTAAAATCGGTAATGTGTTGATAGAGAGAGAACCCGGCATCGGCAATGGGGCTCTCTAAAATTCCATTTTCTATGGTAATGAATTGATCCTTAATAAGAAGATCCGCCTGAAAGGCATCAATATTTTCACCATTTACCACACTGGAATCGAGTGAAGCTGACGCAAGCATCCAGAGGTTTTCGAGTTCTGCAGACCGGCCTTCACCGATAAGAGAGCCGTTGATGTAAGTTCGCAGATCTTCAAGCCCGGTAATTTCAGCAATATTAAACTCTCTGAGAAAGAGTGAAAAGTTGTATGATGGATCATCCATCCAGTTGCCTGCAAGCAGATTCGCTTCTGCAATGCTTCTGCCAAGCTGAGCAAAAACGTCTCCTTCAATTTCGTCCTGATCGATGACTCCGGAAAATTTCAATGCAGAAAAGGGTTGATCTCCGAAACGGCTGCCGTTGATTTCAAGGTTCACATCAGCTGAGAAAATCTCTGTATCGAAGCCTTTGCCTGTTGCGTTCGCTTTGATATCAAGATCGCTGTCTAAGGATTCATCATGCAACCATGTTGCAAGATTTGTGTTTAGAGAGTTGATTTCGAGGCCCCAGTTGGGCTGCTCACCAAGCAGATCTTCGATTATTGTACTAAGCAGAATCTCTTCATCCTTATAGCGAATGCTTCCATTGAGGGCGGCATTGCCCTGAATAAACGAATATTCAGATTCAAAAGAATCGACTCCATATTGCTCAAAATCAAATCCTGAGAAAGAGAGTAAACCTTGCCAATTTGCTCCATTAGGATCATCAGGCAGAAACTGACCCTCGCCTGTGAATGCGAAACGTTCTAATTTTGCGGGTGCTTCAAGCCCGGTGAGCGATTGAACATCAAGGCCTTCAATTTGAAAGTCTGCCCCTTTAATGGTGATTTGATCTTCTATGCCAATCCGAATACCTGCGTGAAGGTTTTGCAGGCCTGTTGCCGAAGCCTGCAGTGAGAGGCTCAGGTCATTGAGCCTGCCGGCAGCACCGAAGGAAATTTTCAGGCTCTGCCGGAGTGGAAGTTCTTCGAGGTACAATGCAAGATCTTCCCTGCTGAGGAATAAATCCGCTTTTTGGGTTATTTCTCCGTCGATTTCATAGTCAGCAGTAGCTTCGAGCAGTGTGCGGCCGGTATTGATGGCGAGAGTTTCGAGAGTTATGCGATTCTCATCACCCCGCGCGGCAAGATACACATCAATCGGTTCTGGCAGACGCTCTTCTCTCAGCTGAAAAGAGAGTTCATTCACCGAGCCGTAAAACCCAGTTGGGGCGGCTCCGGCAGCAAAATCGAGTTTAAGACCGTCTATGTGAAGAAATTCATCAGGTAACAGAAACTCAGACTGAATTCTGATATCTACATTGTGGAGCCGGGCAAATTCTAATGCCCATTCAAGCGGCTCGGGTTCTTCGGCAGGGGGTTCGAATTCAGGGAGCAGGTTTACAACATTCCAGCTGGAATCGGCAAGTTGCTCAACAGAAACATAGCCGTTATAAACCTGAAGCTCATCAACGGTATGGGGAGAGCGCAGCAGTGAGCGAAGATTATAACTGATGCGGATGGAGTCAATGTGAGCTACGGTTTCTTGCCGGTTATCCTGAAGGTGCAGGTTATTGATGATGAAGCCCTGCAGTAAATCACCCCGGATGGATTGTATAGCTAATTCGCCATTCAGCTGATTATTTGCCTGTTCTGTAACGATTACGGTTATTCTGTCGAAAACCCAATCGCTTTTAAGGGCAAAACGAATCGCTACTCCCAGAATAAACAAGACAGAGAGTGTTACAACTATCCGCTTAAACCAGCGCTTTTGATATGTCTTTTTTTCTGAAGTCATTAAAATGCCTGCCCAATACTAAAATGGATACCTATTCTATTCCAGTTCGACCCAAAGTTTTGCCCGTCAAAAATGTTTAAATCTTCATTAGTTGGGTTGAGTTTATATGCAATATCAACCCGTACCGGGCCAATTGGTGATTGATACCGGAATCCTCCACCGGCGCCAAACTGTAGCGGGCGATCATCTAAATTACTTAAGCTCTCCCAAACCTGGCCACCATCAAGGAACGCTGCAATTCCGAAGTTTGGAATTATTTGTGTTAATTGCTGTCTCAGTTCTACATTAAAAGAGAACGTGGAGCGCCCGCCAATTGGTACATAACCGGCAAAAGCGCCATCTTCTTCAAACGTTGGGATACTTGGGCCGAGGGTTTGACGGTTCCAGCCTCGAACAGAGTTAGTACCGCCTGTAAAATAGCGAATGTTTGCAGGCAGGGTATCATCCTGATTGTAGAAAATCACCCCGCCGTTTACCCGTTTTGCCAGAGTAAGTGAGTTTGAGAATGGCGTAAACCGGCGTACATCGAGATTAAACTTTTGGAATGAAAAATTGGCCTCTCCAAAAATTCCTGAAAACTCTGCTGACGGCTGCACTACCCATCCACGCTGATCGCGCGAAAATCCTTCAGCGTAATAACCGGAAAGTGTGATTGATGAGATTGTATATCGTAATTGAGGTTGAATCTGCTCTATTGTTGCATCCCGCGCACGCTCCTCGTTTGCAGAAAATTCGTATGAAATAGATGCCGTTCTGTTTCGCTGGGGGCGATAAAGCAAACCTGTATTAAAACCAACCTGAAATAACTCGAAAGCGGGTTCAAGCCTGTGAGTACCGAAGGCAGATGTTACGTTACTGCCTCTGGAGTTATAAACGTATGGAACAAGGTAATCGGCACCAAGCCTCTGTTCAATAAATGAGGCACGTGCATTCATTCCAAGCCTGTGTCCTGTTCCGTTTATATTTCTGTGGCGCCAGGCAACCTGCCCGCGCACAATCTCTTCACGCCCAACGCCAATGGATGTTTCTATGGTTCGCGGAGGATATTCCCTTATTCTGATAAGAGCCGTTAGTGTGGAGTCTTTCTCTTGTTCCGGTAGGGTGATGGTAGCAAACCGAAACAGATGATGGTTAAAAATACTGCGCTGAGCCACCTGCATTTGCCTGCGGCTGTAAACATCGCCTTCTCTGATATCTGTCTGACGAATCAGAATTCTTTCGGGCACAGTTAAGTCGCCTTCAATTTCAAAATCTGTAAAAAAGGTTTTTGAATTGGGGGTTAATCGGATAACTACTTCAACCCTGTTGGCGATTGAATCTACATCGGCCTCAATCTCAATTTCGGGCCAGGCGTAACCCATATTTTCAAGCCTTTCCCGGAATGCACCCTCTACATCCGGCTGGCGAATAAGCTGGTAGCGCCGGCCTTGCCTGAAATCGTGTCTTTCGGTAGTGCGAATAAAATCGCGCGATTCGCGTATCTCTTTCTTTGTCTGTTCATCAGCATCAATCTCAATCTGGCTGGATACAATTCGAAGTGGTGACCCTTCCTCTATATGAAAAATGACATTTTTTCGCCAATCACGGCGGCGGCCTTCAACTTCATATCGAACACGCACGTTATGAAAACCCCGGCGCTGGTAAAACCTTTCAAGGCGCACCACATCCCGGCGGAGTTCAGTTTCATTTAAAACAAAATCGCGGTGCCTTCCAAAGAGCTTTCTGTAAATACGAGGGCG